>DAHVAJ010000091.1 GCA_027314705.1 Acidimicrobiaceae bacterium | reverse complement strand
CCCCCGGCGCGGGGGGTGGGCCCGGCGGGCGGCCCGGGGGGGCCCGCCGCCGGGGGCCCGGCCGGCCCCACGGCCGGGAGCGGGCCCACCGGTGGCCCCGGCCGGAGCTGGGGCCGGGGAACGGCCAGGTCGGAGAGCCCGACGATCCCGGTCAACGATTCGGCCAGGGCGGCCGGCACGCGGGGGGGAGCGGTGTCCAGCCGACCCACCCGGCCGCTGCCCAGGCGGGCCTCGACCAGGGGCACGGCCAGGGCGCGCTCGACGGCCGCGGCCGTGCCCGAGACGGGCTGGAGGAGGCCGCCGTCGGCGGCCGGGCCCGGGGTCAGGCCGGCCCCGACCAGCCACGCCCGGGTGGCGGCCACCGTGGCCGGCGCCGGCCCGTAGGCCGCGGCGAACTGCCCCCGGGCCAGGTACCGGCCGAAGCTCGGGCTGCCCGGGGTGGAGACGGCCCGCACGAAGGCGTCGAGGGCGGCCGGGGCGCGGGGTCGCAGCACGACGTCGGCTCGGACCACGGACGCCGGGTCGGTCGGACCGAGGACGGTGGCGCCCGGGGGCACGGCGGTGCCGGCGCCGGCCAGCCGGACGGTGGGGGCGGCGGCGGCCGGTCCGGCGGCGGCCAGCAGGAAGGCGGCCGGGAGCAGGGCGACGACGAGGACCAGGCGCACCGCTCCGGCCCGGCGCGGCGGGCTCCACCTCCCCGGACTCGGCACCACGCCAGTCTGCCCTACGCCGGGCCCGGGTCCGCCCCCGCACCGGTGTCGTCCTCCCGCCACCGCCGGAGGCGCTCGGCCAGGACGGCCTCGTGGCCGCGCTGGCTCGGCTCGTAGTAGCGGTGGCCGGTGACGTGCTCGGGCCGGTACGCCTGGACCACCCGGCCCTCGGGATGGTCGTGGGGGTAGGCGTAGCCCGCTCCGTGCCCGAGCGAGGACGCCCCCCGGTAGTGGGCGTCGCGCAGGTGGTCGGGCACGTCGCCGCGGGGGGCGCCGACCACGTCGGCCTGGGCCCGGTCGAGGGCCACGGTGACCCGGTTCGACTTCGGGGCGCAGGCCAGGTGCACGACGGCCTGGGCCAGGGCCAGCCGGGCCTCGGGCAGGCCCACGAACTCGACGGCCCGGGCGGCGGCGTCGGCCACCACCAGGGCCATGGGGTCGGCCTCGCCGACGTCCTCGCTGGCCAGGATGACGAGGCGCCGGGCCAGGAAGCGGGCGTCCTCCCCCGACGCCAGCATGCGGGCCAGCCAGTAGAGCCCGGCGTCGGGGTCCGAGCCCCGGACCGACTTGATGAAGGCGCTCACCTGGTCGTAGTGGTCGCTCTCGCCGTAGTGCTGCAGGCGGGTGTGGCGGGCCCGCGCCACGTCGTCCGGCGTCACCGGCCGGCCGCCGGCCAGGGCGAGGGCCACCTCCAGGGTGGAGAGCACGGCCCGGGCGTCGCCGTCGGCCAGACCCACCAGGGCGTCGACCGCGGCCGGCTCGGCCGACGCGCCCTCGGCGGCGAGGCCCCGGGCCACGACCACGCCGAGCTCGTCGGCGTCCAGGGGCTCGAGCCGCCAGAGCGTCGAGCGCGACAGCAGCGGGGCGTTGACCTCGAAGAACGGGTGCTCGGTGGTGGCCCCGATGAGGACCAGGAGACCGTCTTCCACCGACGGCAGGAGGGCGTCCTGCTGGCTGCGGTTGAAGCGGTGCACCTCGTCGAGGAAGAGGATGGTGCCCCGGCCCTGCTCACCGAGGGCGCGGCGGGCCCCCTCGACCACCTCCCGCACGTCCTTCACCCCGGCGGTCACGGCCGAGAGGGGGACGAACGCCTTGGCCGTGGCCGTGGCCACCACCGAGGCGAGGGTCGTCTTCCCCGTGCCCGGCGGCCCCCACAGGATGGCCGAGGTCAGGCGGTCGGCTTCGATGAGCACCCGCAGCGGGGCACCGGGGCCGATCAGGTGACGCTGGCCGACGATGTCGTCGAGGGTGCGGGGCCGGAGGCGGGCGGCCAGCGGGGCCCGGGCGGCCAGACGTTCCCCGGCGGCCCCGGAGAACAGGTCGTCGCCGGCCACCGCCCCTCCCTCAGTCCCGCCGGGGCAGGGGCTTCAGGCCGAGGTCGGCCAGGGCGCCCGGGGCCAGCGGCTTGGGCGCGTCGGTCATCGGATCCCACCCGGACTGGGTCTTCGGGAAGGCGATGACCTCGCGGATCGAGTCCTCCCCGGCGAAGATGGCGACCAGCCGGTCGATGCCCACGGCGAAGCCGGCGTGGGGCGGGGCGCCGTAGCGGAAGGCGCCCAGCAGGAAGCCGAAGCGGGAGGCGGCCTCGTCCTCGGCGATCCCGAGGGCGGTGAAGATGCGGCGCTGGATGTCGGCCCGGTGGACCCGGACGCTGCCCGAGCCCAGCTCCCACCCGTTGAGGACCAGGTCGTAGGCCCGCGAGCGGACCGCGGCCGGGTCCGATTCGAGCAGGTCGAGGTCGTCGGGATGGGGCATGGTGAACGGGTGGTGGGCGGCCACCGGGTGGCCCTGGTCGTCGACCCCGTCGAAGAGCGGGAAGTCGACCACCCAGAGGAAGCGGTAGGGCCCCTCGGAGACCGGCCGGCCGCCGAGCTCGGTGCGCAGGGCCCCGAGCACCGTGCAGGCCAGGCGGTGCTCGTCGGCCACCACCAGGACCAGGTCGCCGGGGCCGGCCCCGGTGGCCTGGAGCAGGCCGGTCTGCTCCTCGTCGGAGAGGAACTTGGCCACGGGCGACTCGAGGCCGGGGCCGCCCTCCCCGCCGGTCACCCGGAACCAGGCCAGCCCCTTCGCCCCGAGGGCCTGGGCCCGCTCGGTGAGGACGTCGAGGCGCGACCGCGTGAGCGACGCCCCCTCCCCCACCACGATGCCCTTGACGCAGGGTGCGGCGAAGGCCCGGAAGCCCGTCCGGGCGAAGACCGCCCCGAGCTCGCAGAGCTCCATCCCGAACCGCAGGTCCGGCTTGTCGGTCCCGTACCGGTCGAGGGCCTCGGCCCAGGTGAGACGGGGCACCGGCCCGGGCCGCTCGCCCGTCGCCGCCTCGGCCGCGTCGAGCACGGCCTCGGCCACCACGGCCAGGACGTCGTCCTGGTCGACGAAGGAGGCCTCGAGGTCGAGCTGGGTGAACTCGAACTGGCGGTCGGCCCGGAGGTCCTCGTCGCGCAGGCACCGGGCGAACTGGTAGTACCGGTCCAGGCCGGCCACCATGAGGAGCTGCTTGGCCAGCTGGGGGCTCTGGGGCAGCACGTACGCCGCGCCCGGGTGGAGGCGGCTCGGGACGGTGAACTCCCGGGCCCCCTCGGGGGTGGGCGCCCACAGCAGCGGGGTCTCGACCTCGACGAACCCCTGGCGGTCCATGGCCGCCCGCAGGGCCCGGTTGACGCCGGCCCGGAGCCGGAGGTTGGCCTGCATCCGGGGCCGGCGCAGGTCGACGTAGCGGTGGCGGAGCCGGACCACCTCGTCCACCTCGACCCGGTCGTCCACGACGAAGGGCGGCGGCTCGGCCGGGTTGAGCACCTCCACCGCGCAGTCGCCCAGTTCGACGTCGCCGGTGGGCAGGTCGGGGTTGACCGTGCCCTCGGGGCGCCGGCGGACCTCACCGGTCACGGCCAGCACGTACTCGCTGCGGACGTCGACCGTCCCGGGGACCACGCACTGCACGACGCCGGTGTGGTCGCGCAGGTCGAGGAAGGCCAGGTGCTCGCCGTGCTCGCGCCGCTTGGCCACCCAGCCGCACACGGTCACCCGGGCACCGACGTCGTCCGGCCCGAGGGTGCCGCACAGGTGGGTGCGCAGGGCCGTGGCGCCCGACGGCGGCCGGGAGGACTCGGGAGCGGTCAACGGTGGTCCTTTCGGGTGGCTCGGCCGACGGGCGGCCCGGCGCGGGTGGCCGGTCCGGTCACGGGGCCCCGGCGTCGCGGCGGGCGGCCCGCACCGCGTCGACCACCCCGGCGGCCGGCACGCGGTGCTGCTCGCCCCCGCCCCGCAGGGGCCGGAGTGACACCGTACCCGAGGCGGCCTCGTCCGGGCCCACGATCAGGGCCACCCGGGCCCCGGAGCGGTCGGCCGCCTTCATCTGGGCCTTCATGGACCGGTCGTCGTAGGCCCGGTCGGCCGAGAGGCCGGCCCGGCGCAGGGCGGCGGTGAGGTCGCGGGCGGCCGCCCCGCCGGTCACGTCGACCACGAAGGCATCGGGCGGGGCCGGCGCCGCCGGGAGCACGCCCTCGGCGTCGCAGGCCAACAGGAGGCGCTCGATGCCGATACCGAAGCCGATGCCCGGCGTGGGCGGACCCCCGAGCATCTCGACGAGGCCGTCGTAGCGGCCGCCGCCGCCGATGCCGTTCTGGGCCGCCTCCAGGGCCTCCGAGGCGAACTCGAAGGTGGTGCGGGTGTAGTAGTCGAACCCCCGCACCAGCCGGTGGTCGAGCCCGTAGGGGACGCCGAGGGCGTCGAGGCCCTCTTGGACCCGGGCGAAGTGCTCGGCGCAGGGGGCGCACAGGTGGTCGGCCAGGGACGGGGCACCGGCGGTCACCGCCCGGCAGGCGTCGCGCTTGCAGTCCAGGGCCCGCAGGGGGTTGGCCCCCAGGCGTTCCCGGTGCTCGGCACACAACTCGTCGCGCCGCCCGGCGAGGTAGCCACCCAGAAGGGCGAGGTACCCGGGTCGACAGGCGCCGTCCCCCATCGAGTTGAGGCGCAGCCCGAAGCCGGCCAGCCCCACCGAGCGGAAGAACCCGTCGGCCAGGGCCACCACCTCGACGTCGAGGTCGGGGTCGGGGGGCCCGAGGGCCTCCACCCCGACCTGGTGGTGCTGTCGGTAGCGGCCGGCCTGGGGCCGCTCGTAGCGGAAGGCGGGCGTCGCGTACCAGGCCTTCCAGGGAACGGGCGGGCGGTGCTGGACGTAGGCCCGCACCAGGGGGGCGGTGCCCTCCGGGCGCAGGGCGAGGGTCCGGCCGCCCCGGTCCTCGAACTCGTACATCTCCTTGCCCACCACGTCGCTGCCTTCGCCGATGCCCCGGCGGAAGACCCGGACGTCCTCGAACAGCGGGGTGTGGACCAGGCCGTAGCCGGCCCGTTCGACCTGGTCGGCGAAGGCGGCCAGCACCGCCTCCCACCGGGTCGACTCCGGCCAGAGGACGTCGTGGGTGCCGCTCGGGGCGCGCGCCGCAAGCGGTGGGTCCGACACGGCCGGCTCAGCCCCGCTTGCCCGGCAGGATCCGGTACACGTCGTAGACCGCGTCGAGGTGGCGGATCAGGTTGAGGACGGACTCGAGATGGGCCGGATCGGCCAGCTCGACGTCGAAGCGCATCCGGCTGATCCGGTCGGAGTCCGTCTGCGTGTTGGAGCTCACGATGTTGAGATGGGCCTCGGACACCACCCGGGTCACGTCGGCCAGCAGGCGCGAACGGTCGATGGCCACGACCTCGATGGTGGCCACGAAGACGCTCGAGGAGCGGTGGTCCCACTCGACCTCGATGAGGCGCTCGCGCGAGTGGCTCTGCAGGGAGGCGGCGTTGGCGCAGTCCGCCCGGTGGACCGACACCCCCCGTCCCCGGGTGACGAAGCCCACGATCTCGTCGCCCGGCACCGGCGTGCAGCACCGCGAGAGGCGGACCATGACGTCGTCGAGGCCCTCGACGTAGACCCCGACGGCGGAGCCCCGGCCGGGACGGGCGGCCGGCGGCGCCTGGCGGGCGGTGACCGGCAGCTGCTGCTCGTAGACGCCGCCCCGGAGGTCGCGCAGGATGCGCTGGGCCACGGCCCGGGCGGAGATGCGGTTGTCGCCGATGGCGGCCTGGAGGGCGTCGGCGTCGGTGTAGTGCATGGCCGAGGCCAACTCGGCCAGGGACGACTCCGACGTGAGCTTCTGGACGGGCAGGCCCTCGCGCCGGAGCTCCTTCACGAGCTCCTCCCGCCCGAGCTCGATGGCGTCCTCCCGGCGCTCGCGCGAGAACCACTGGCGGATCTTGGTCCGGGCCCGGGACGAGGCCACGATGGCCAGCCAGTCGCGCGACGGCCCGGCCGTCGGGGCCTTGGACGTGAAGATCTCCACGGTGTCGGCCGAGGACAGCCGGCTGTCGAGGGGCACCAGGCGACCGTTCACCTTGGCCCCGACGCAGCGGTGGCCGACCTCGGTGTGGATGGCGTAGGCGAAGTCCACCGGCGTGGCGTTGGCCGGCAGGGCGATGATCCGACCCTTCGGGGTGAAGACGTAGACCTCGTCCTCCTCCAGGTCGAGCTTCAGCACCTCGAGGAACTCGATGGGGTCGGTGGTCTCGTCCTGGAAGTCGGCGATGCGCTGCATCCACTCGATCTCGGCGACCGTGGACGACGTCTCACGGGCCAGGGCCTGGCGCTCGGCCCGCCGGTCGCGCTCGACCTGTTCGGCCCGTCGGGCCTCGGCGTCCGGGGCGCCGTCGCGGCCGCGCCGCACCCGGGTGCCGGTCGCCACCGGGCCCGCCGCGGGCTTCTCGCTCCGCCCGCCCCCTTCCTTGTAGCCCCAGTGGGCGGCGATGCCGTACTCGGCCCGCCGGTGCATCTCGTGGGTGCGGACCTGGACCTCGATGGGCTTGCCGTCGAGGCCGATCACCGTGGTGTGGAGGGACTGGTAGAGGTTGAACTTGGGCGAGTTGATGTAGTCCTTGAACCGGCCCTGGACGGGCGGCCAGATGGCGTGGATGGCGCCCAGGGCAGCCCAGCAGTCCTTCTCCGACTCGACGATGACCCGGATCCCCACCAGGTCGTAGAGCTCGTCGAACTCCTTGCCCCGGACCACCATCTTCTCGTAGATGCTCCAGAGGTGCTTCGGCCGGCCGGTCACCTCGGCGGTGAGCCCGGCGGCGTCGAGGCGCTCGCGCACCGCCACCAGCACCCGGGCCAAGAACTCGTCGCGCAGCGGGGCCCGGGTGGCCACCATCTGTTCGATCTCGGCGTACCGCTTGGGATGGAGGGTGGCGAACGCCAGGTCCTCGAGCTGCCACTTGACGCCCTGGATGCCCAGCCGGTGGGCCAGCGGGGCGTAGATGTCGAGCGTCTCCTGAGCCGTCCGCCGCTGCTTCCACTCGGGCATGACGGCGAGGGTGCGCATGTTGTGGAGGCGGTCGGCCAGCTTGATGATGAGGACCCGCCAGTCGCTGGCCATGGCCACCAGCATCTTGCGGACGGTGGCCGCCTGCTGGGCCTCCTTGGAGTCGAACTGGAGCCGGTCGAGCTTGGTCACCCCCTCGACGATGCCGGCGACGGCCGGGCCGAAGTCCCGCTCGATGCCTTCGGTCGTGACCCCGGTGTCCTCGACGGCGTCGTGCAGGAGGGCGGCGGCCACCGTCTGGGCGTCGAGGCCCAGGTCGGCGACGATCCCGGCCACGGCGATGGGGTGGGTGATGTAGGGCTCCCCCGACTTGCGCCGCTGCCCCTCGTGGGCGACGGTGGCCGTCTCGGCGGCCCGGACGACGAGGGAGGTGTCGCCCTCGGGGTGGCGGCGGACGAACGCCTCGAGGACCGGGGCCAGGAGGGCCGCCTCGGCGTCGGGCAGGGACGAGCCGGCGAGGGGGTCCCCGCCGTTGCCCGCAGCGCCCTCAGCAGGGACGGGTGTGGCCAGCGCCATCCCCCCACGCTACCTGGACGGGCGGCGGGGCCGGTGCGTGCCCCGGCCCCCCGGACCGTCCCGGCCGCTCAGCGCTTCTTGCCCTTGCCCTTCGGCTTGCGGGGGCGGGGCGGCGGTCGGGTGCCGCCCGGGGCGCGGGGGTTGGCGGACCCCGACGACGGCGAGGTCGCCATGGCCCGCGCCGCGCCGGCCCCGGGCCGGATGACCCCGGAGCTGGCGGCCCGGGCCCGACCGGCCCGGGCGCCCTGACCCCCGGCGCCGGCCATGGCCGCGGCGGCGGCCGGGGTGAGGACGCCGTTGCGCTCGCCCCGGGCCTCGAGCCGCTGGCGGATGGTGATGTAGCGGGACTCCCGCTCCTTCATGAGGGCGAGCAGGGGCGAGGCGATGAAGATCGACGAGTAGGCGCCGCTGGTGAGGCCGATGACCAGGGCGAGCCCGAAGCTCTGGAGGGTGGTGGCCCCGAGGAAGAGCGACCCGATGAGGAGCACCGAGAGCACGGGGACGATGGCCACCAGCGAGGTGTTGATCGACCGGGCCAGCGTCTGGTTCATGGACAGGTTGACCATCTCCGAGTACGTCACCCGGCCCGAGGCCCCGAGCCCCTTGGCGTTCTCCCGGATGCGGTCGAAGACCACGACGGTGTCGTAGAGCGAGTAGCCGAGCACCGTGAGGACGGCGATGACCGTGTCCGGGGTCACCAGGAAGGCGAAGAGGGAGTAGACGCCGACGACGATGAGGATGTCGTGGACCACGGCCGCGATGGCGGCCACGGCCATCTTGAACTCGAAGCGCAACGAGATGTAGAGGGCCACGGCGATGAAGAACACGATGAGGGCCTCGACGGCCCGCTGGGTCACCTGGGAGCCCCAGGTGGAACCGACCTCGTTGTAGCTGACCTGGTTGGGCGACGTGCGGGCCGCCGCGGCCAGGGCGTCTTGGACCTTGGTCTCGATGGCCTGGCGCTGGCCCAGGGGGAGGCTGTTGAGGTCGGCGGTGACCTCGATCTGCTTCTGCCCGTTCAGCTGGTTGGTCAGCTGCACGACGGTGGGCTGCGTGATCCCGGCCGCCTCGACGACCGACGTGGCCTGGGCCACGGTGAGGGTCTGGGACGAGAGCAGCCACGACTGGCCGCCCCGGAAGTCGATGCCCTCGTTGAGGCCGCGGGTGGTCAGCGAGACGAGGCCGAGGACGATGATGAGCGCCGAGATCCCGAACCACCACCTGCGGTTGCCGATGAAGTCGAACGAGGTCTGGCCCCGGTAGAGGCGCAGGAGGGCGTTCGGGTGCTTCGCCCCGACGGCCTCGGCGTCGGCGACCTCGGCGGCGTGGGTCAGCTCCTCGTCGAAGGCCTCCTCGAGCTCGTCCTCGACGACCTCCTCGAGCTCGTCCTCGGGACCGAGGCCGGTGTCCTCGGTGGTGCGGTCGTCGCTCATGCCCCCACCTCCGCGTGGATGCCGAGGCCGCTGGCCACGCTCATGGAGCGCTCGCCGGTGGCGTTCCCGCTCCGGCCGAGGAGGAAGACGAACGGGCGGGTGAAGAAGTAGGTGACGAAGACGTCGAGGATGGTGGAGAGGCCGAGGAAGAAGGCGAAGCCCCGGACCGGGCCGATCGAGATGAGGTAGAGGATGACCGCGCCCAGCAGGGAGACCGCGTCAGCGGCCAGCACCGTCCGGAAGGCGCTGGCGAAGCCCCGGTCGACGCTCGTGCGCACGGTGCGGCCGGAGCGGGTCTCGTCCTTCAGGCGTTCGAAGTAGACGATATAGGAGTCGACGGTGATGCCGACCGACACGATGATGCCGATGATGCCGGCCAGGTCGATGGTGGTGCCCAGGCTCTGGCCCAGCATGGCGATGATGGCCCACAGGAGCGCGCCGGTCACCCCCAGGCCGGCCACCACCACGATGCCCAGGAGGCGGTAGTAGAAGATCACGTACAGCATGACCAGGGCCAGGCCCACCAGGCCCGAGATGAGCCCGGCCCGCAGCGACGCCTTGCCCAGCGTGGGCGAGACGGTCTGGACGGTCAGCCGGTCGAGCCGGACCGGCAGGGCCCCGTAGTTGAGCTGGGTGGCCAGGGTCTGGGCCTGGGTCTGGGTGAAGTTCCCCGAGATGGAGACCTGCCCGCCGAAGGAGGTGAAGCTGGACTGGCCGGGCAGGGTGATGGGCGCCGAGATGACCTGGCCGTCGAGGTCGATGCCGATGATGGCGTGGAACTGCTGCTGGGCGAGGGTGTCCCACTGCTGGGCCCCGGGGCCGTTGAGGGTGAGGTTGACGGCCCACTGGCCGTTCTGGAGCTGGGCCGACGCCGACTTGACGGCCGTCCCGGTGAGGCCGGCCGGGCCGAGCACGTAGCGCACGTTCGAACCGGCCAGGGGCAGGAGCACGGTGGCGTTCTTCGGGTCGTTGGTCGCCGGGGTCGACGGGTAGGTGGCGAACCGGGAGTCGGTGGGGATGCTGCCCAGGTTGCTCGTGTAGCCGCTCTGGGCGCTGCTGTTGGGCTGGACGTTGAGGTTGGCCGCCGTGAGCTGGGAGGCGCTGGCGCACGGCAGGGGCAGGGGCCCGGCCGAGGGGGTCTGGCCCTTGGCCACCTGCAGGGGCGGGGCACCGCACAGGGCCGGTCGGAAGAAGAGCTGGGCCGTGCTGCCCAGGGTGGCCAGGATCTGCTGGGCGTTCTTGGCCCCGGGGATGGACACGGCGATCTGGTTCTTGCCCTGGCTCTGCACCGTGGCGCCGGTGGTCCCGGCGTTCACCCGGTCGTTGAGGATGGTCACGATGGTGTCCAGCTGGGCCGAGCTGACCGGGGTGTGGGTCTGGTAGACGACCGACAGGCCCCCGTCGAGGTCGAGGCCGAGCTTGGGCGACCACCCGGCGGCCACCGTCCCGACCAGGGCCACCACGGCGATCCCCACCACGGCGAGGAGGCTGACCCAGAGCTTGCGCTTCTCTTTCATGGCCGATCAGGTGGTGGGTGATCCGTCGGGGCCCGGTGCGGAGCCCCCGCCGGCCCGGCCGTCGGGCTCGTCGGTCCCGCCGGGAGGGTGGTCGTCGGACCCGTCCGTCGGGTGGGTCGCTCCGTCGGCGTCGTGCTCCTCTCCGTCCGCCTCGGCGACGCCGTCGTCGTCGACCTCGGGGACCGCCGGCTCGAGCCGGCGCACCACGTAGGGGCGGAGCACCACGAACGAGGCGCCCACGCTCGTCTCGAGGGTCACCCGGTCGCCCTCGATGGCCAGGACCCGTCCGACCATGCCCCCGGCGGTCACCACCTCGTCGCCGACCTCGAAGCGGTTGGAGGCCTCGCGGGCGGCGCGCTGCTTCCTCTGCTGGGGCCGGTAGATGAAGAAGTAGAAGGCCACCCCGACCAGCAGCAGGATGTAGAGGAAGGCGCTGCTCGACTGGGACTTGGGTGCGGTGGCGGCGAGGAGCGCGACCGGTCCCGGGGCGGCCATCAGCGTGGGTTCGGGGAACGGGTGGGGGTGGTCACGGCGCCCCGACTGTAGCCCAGGGCGGTCGGAGTACCGCCCCGCACCCCGTCAGCGCGCCCAGGCCCCGGCCACGCGGGCCCGCAGGCCGTCGAGGGTACCGGCGGCGATGGCCCGCCGGGCCTGGTCCAGGAGGTCGAGCACGAAGGCCAGGTTGTGCAGGCTGAGCAGGCGCCCGGCCGTCGGCTCGCCCACGAGGAGCAGGTGGCGGAGGTAGCCGCGCGAGTAGCGGGCGCACGTCGGGCACCGGCACGCCGCATCGAGGGGGCCGGCGTCACGGGCGAAGCGGGCGTTGCGCAGGTTGAGCTGCCCGGCGGAGGTCCACATGGTGCCGTGGCGGGCCAGACGGGTCGGGGCCACGCAGTCGAACTGGTCGACCCCGAGGGCCACGGCCTCGACCAACCCGACCGGGTCGCCCACGCCCATGAGGTAGCGGGGCCGGTCGGCGGGCAGCAGCGGCACGGTGGTGGCCAGGGTCTCGAGCATGGCCGCCCGGGGCTCGCCGACCGACAGACCGCCCACCGCGTACCCGTCGAAGTCGAGCGCCACCGTGCGGAGCGCGCTCTCGGTCCGCAGGGCGGCGTCGGTCCCGCCCTGGACGATGCCGAACAGGGCCTGGCCCTCGGCGCGGACCGCGAGGCGCTCGTGGTGCCGGCGGGCCCGGGACGCCCAGGCCGCGGTGCGGGCCACGGCGGTGCGCAGCACCGCCGGGTCGGCCGGCAGGGTGGCGCAGACGTCGAGGGCCATCTGGATGTCGGCCCCGAGCAGGCCCTGGGCCTCGACGGCGCGCTCCGGGGTCAGGCGCACCTCGGCACCGTCGTAGACGGAGGTGAAGGTCACCCCGTCGTCGTCGACCCTCGGCCGCAGCGAGTGGACCTGGAACCCGCCCGAGTCGGTGAGGGTGGGGCCCGTCCAGCCGGTGAAGCGGTGCAGCCCGCCCAGCGCGGCCACCGTCTCGGCACCCGGCCGCAGCAGGAGGTGGTAGGTGTTGGCCAGCACGATCTCGGCCCCGAGGGACTCGAGGTCGACGGCGTCGAGGCCCTTGACCGCGCCGCGGGTCCCCACCGGCAGGAAGGCCGGGACGCGGTACGAGCCGCGCGCGGTCACCACCCGGCCGGTCCGGGCCGCCCCGTCGGTGGCCTCGATCTCGACGAGGAGCGGGCTCACCCGCCGCCACCCGGCGCGGCCCAGCGGGGGGCGGCCTTGCCCCCGGCCCGGGCCACGACCATGGCGTCGCCGAAGGAGAGGAACCGGTAGCCCCCGTGCAGCGCGGCGGCGTAGAGCTCCCGCCACCGGGGCCCGCAGAACGCCTCGACCAGGAGCAGCAGGGTGGAGCGGGGCAGATGGAAGTTGGTCACCAGCACGTCGACCACCCGGAACGGGAAGCCGGCGCGGATGTAGAGGTCGGTGCGCCCCGAGAGCTCGCCGGTGGCCGCCGCCGCCTCGAGGGCCCGTACGGCCGTGGTCCCGACGGCCACCACCCGCTCGGCCGCGGCGCACGCCGCCACGGTGGCCGGCGGGACCGTGTAGCGCTCGCTGTGCATGACGTGGTCCTCGGGTCGCGCCGCGGTGACCGGCCGGAAGGTGTCGAGGCCGATGGCCAGGTCCACCCGGGCGATCCGGGCCCCGGCGACCTCGCACGCCCCGAGCAGCTCGGCGGTGAAGTGGAGGCCGGCCGTCGGGGCGGCGGCCGAGCGGTCGCCGAGCCCGCCCCCGGCCGCGTAGACGGTCTGGTACCGGGAGGGGTCGGCCAGCGGCGTCCGGATGTAGGGCGGCAGGGGCGGCACCCCCGAACGCGCCACCACGCCCGGGTCGACCAGGCGCACCCGGCGGCTCCCCTCGGCGCCCCCGGGGTGCGCCGGGCCGACCTCGACCACCACCGGGCCGGTTGGCGCGCCGGTGGCCGCGTCGGTCTCGTGGAGGCCGGTCCCGGGGGGGAGCCGCCGGGCCGGGCGCACCAGCGCCTGCCACCACCACCCGGACGGCCCGGCCGGTCCGACCGGCTCGACCAGGAGCACCTCGGCCCGCCCGCCGGTGGCCTTGACCAGGTCGAGCCGGGCGGCGAGCACCGACGTGTCGTTGACCACGAGGACGTCCCCGGGTCGCAACAGGCCGGGCAGGTCGGCCATGGTGGC
The DNA here is from genome assembly GCA_027314705.1 of Acidimicrobiaceae bacterium. GTDB lineage: Bacteria > Actinomycetota > Acidimicrobiia > Acidimicrobiales > RAAP-2 > Bog-756. Next base: position 547 of record DAHVAJ010000091.1, on the reverse strand, counting down.
GTGGGCCGGGCCCTCGTCCCGGCCCGTCCCCGGCACCACGCCGGGGCCGACGAGCAGCCGGGCCGAGCTGCGCGGCTCGACCGGCGTCTGGGCCACCGCCGACTCGGGCAGGCCGTAGTCGTAGGCGCCCATGGACGTCGGGTCCCGGGTGCCCGCACCCGTCGGGGCGGCGCCGGAGGGTGGGGCGGACGGCAGTGGCACGGGCACGGGGACGGGCACGGGCACGGGCACGGGCACGGGGACCATGGTGGCAGACCGGCGACCGCGTGCGGCCGGGCCCGACGGGACCGGCGGGCCGGTCAGTGACGATGGAACGGCTGGCGCCGTTCGGCAAAGGTTGATCCCACGTGGGTCACCGTGTTGGGCGGCGCCACATACAGAAGGAGCCAGCCATGTTCCATCGCCTTTCCCAGTCTGACACGACCTTTGTAGGCCTTGACGTCCACAAGAACTCGATCACTTCCGCGGTACTCGAGCCCGGATCCGACACCGCCCTGATCGACCGGTTCTTCCCCGACGACGCCTCCATCCGGCGGTTCGTGGGTGC
>DAHVAJ010000068.1 GCA_027314705.1 Acidimicrobiaceae bacterium | reverse complement strand
CTTCGTGGATGCCCGTCCGCCGAAGAGGGCCTCGAGCGCATTGACGGTCAGCGAATAGTCGACAGCGTCCAGGAACCCGGACATGGTGGACCTCCGTCTCGTCGGGCCCTCCACCGTGTCCGGCCGGTCACCAGGCGCATTCGACCCGACTGTCGAATGCGGTCACTCGACAACACGAGTTCCCTGTGTGGCCCCGATCTGTAGCGCCCGCTCCTTTCCGCCGACGCACTTCAGAAGCGCCCGTCACACACCCGGGGTAGGTTCAGACCATGACCACACCGCATCCCCCTTCCGGGGTGTGGATCGTGACCGACGAGGGTGAAGGGCCTGGTCAGACGCCAGTGCCCCTGCAAGTCCCCCCTCGCCCACCACGGGTGCCGAGCACCCGAGCCGCCCTCGGACCGGGTGGGACCTGCTGGCTCATGCCACCGCGAGGAGCAGGACGGGCACGGGACTCCGATCGAGGATCTCGCGGGCCACGGCACCCCGAGAAGGATCGTCCGGTTGGGGCCATCCGACCGCCACGAGGTCGGGGTGGAACTCCTCCACGGCGGTGAGCACCTCCGCGGCGGGGATGCCGATCCGCAATTCGAGCCGTGCCCGCGGAGCGTCGAGCACGTGCCTGGCCAGGAACTCCCGCGCGTAGGCGGTGGTCTCGTGTTGGATCTGGTCGGTGAAGCTGGGTATCTCCTCGTCCACGTGGACCACCACGATCTCCAGGCCGGCGTCGGTGGACAGCTGGATCGTCCGCCTGAGGGTCCGGGCCTTTCCGGGACTGCCCTCCATGGCGACGAGGACCCTGCGCAGCAGCTTCGGCGGTCGCGCGTCGGGCGGCACCACGACCACGGGCTTGTCCGTACGGCCCGCCAGCGCCAGCGCGAGGTGTCCGGCCGGCCGGGGTCCACCGACGCGACCACGGGCTCCGAGGACCAACGCCACGACATCCTCTTCGGCCACGACACGCGCCAGTTGCTCGACCGGGTCGCCGGAGAGTGTGCGCAACGCCGCACCCGCGGCCTCGGCGGAGGCCCGGGCCGTCTGAGCGCCGTCCTCGATGACGTGGACGGCCTGCGGCGTGGCGGCAAGGGCCGTGGCGACGGCCTGGGTCATCACCAGCACCGGCCGTGCCGCGGCAGAATTGTCGATGGCGGCGATGATCGTCTTCATGGCATCGGCTCCCAGCTGGCTCCACGACGGCGAAACACGAGGTCGCGCCTTCCGGTGACGTACGGCGTGCCGCCGACGACGACGGAGACGGGCCGGTCGGTCGAGAGCGAGAGGCGAGCTCGCTCCTTGCGGAGGAGCACGCTGCTGCCCCGGAACCGCACCCGCATCTCGAGGGCGGACCACGACGGAGGCAGCACCGGGTCGACGCAGAGCATGCCGCCAGCCGGTCGGAGTCCCATGAACCCGAAGGCGAGCGCCTGCCACGTGCCGCCCATGGTGGCGAGATGCAGACCCTGGGCGCTGGAGCCCGTCAGGTCGTCGAGATCCATGCGCGCCGCGATCCGCAGCGCCTCGAGTGAGCGGTCGAAGTCGCGCGCCCGGGCCTGCAACGAGGCATGGATCGCAGGTGACAACGAACTGCCGTGAGCGGTGCGTGGCTCGTAGTAGCGGAGGTTCGGCTCGAGGCTCCCCGACGCCGCCTCGTCGGGCAGCAGGTGGTGGATCATCAGGGCGTCGGCCTGCTTGATCACCTGAGCACCCCTGGTGCGTTCGACGCCCAGCAGCAGATCGGCAGCGATCGGACGGCGGGGGGCGAGCTCGGCGATGATCAGCGGCTCCAGGCGGCCGAAGCCGGCGAACTGCTCGTAGATCCCGGTGTCGGCGTCATAGCCGTCGAACAGGGCGTCGGCGAGCTCGACCCAGTGCTGCCGCTCGCCGACGTCGTCGTTCCCGTCGGCCGCCTCGACGGCCTCGGCCGCGCGACGCAGGTTCCACCGTGCCATGACGTTGGTGAAGGCGTTGTCGTCCACCGGTTCGTGGTACTCGTCGGGTCCGACGACTCCGTAGATGTGGGCACTGCCGTCGGCATCGACACGGATCCGCGAGGCCCAGTAGCGAGCGGTCTCCACGAGGATCCGGCGACAGGGTCCACGAGCGAACTCCTCGTCCCCGGTCCAGTCGACGTAGCAGCACGCCGCCCACGGCACCTGGGCGACGATGTGCTCCTCGAGCTGACCGGTACGGATCGGCACGATCCGTCCCGACCTGTCCCGCGCGCTCCTCGGCGTGACGTCACGGCCGGTGCGGGCGGACTCCCACGGAAAGCGGGCGCCGGCGCGGCCGAAAGAGCGCGCGGCGTCGAGGGCGGCGGGCAGCCGTCGGAGGCGGTACTCGAGCATGGACCGGGCCGCCGCCGGATGCGTGGCGGCCAGGAAGGGGAGCACGAAGGTGTCCGCGTCCCAGAACACGTGTCCGCCGTATCCCATGCCGGTCAGACCACGAGCGCCGACCGGGGCCTCCCCGCCGTCCGCGACCGACGCCATGAGGTGGAACAGCGCAAAGCGGACGCCCAACTGCAGCTCGTCGTCTCCTTCGATGGCCACATCGGCGTCCTCCCACCGGCGTGCCCAGGCCCGGCGGTGGTCGGCAAGCAGCCGGTCGACGCCGACGGTGGCCGCTCGGGCGGCGGCGGCAGGGGCCGGGTCGGGGAGGGCGTCGGGATCGGAGTCGTAGACGGCCACCCGATCGAGGACCCAGGTGCCGGCGTCCGCTCCCTCCATCGGGTGGGAACGGCGGGAACGGGTCTGAACGGCCGCCGCAGTGATCCCGCCGGCGGATCCGGCGACGCGGATCCACGTGGCGTCGCCGGCGCGGCCGGCATCGTGGGTCGGATCGTCGGTCGCCGGCAGCAGGGGCGGGCCGGGGCGGCCCGGGGACAGCGTCCGGGCGCGCAGGACGGCCGTCGTCGGCCTGGCCAGTGACACGAACCGTACGCTCTCGACGAGGTCGCCCCCGGCGCCAGCCACTTCATGGAGGACCGCAGTCCGCAGGTCGAGGACCCGTTGGAGGGGAGCTCCGTCGGGCATGCGGCCGAGAGCGAACGCCACGGGCCCGGTGAGCAGGTGGGAGGCCGAGCCGTCGCCCGTGTAGACGCCTCGGGCCACCACCCACGGGTGCCGGCCGGCGCGCTCCGCGAGGGGTGCCCCGCTCATGCCCACGTGTCCGTCGGCCAGGGTGAGGAGCGCCTCGTGGACGCGCTCGCTCTCGAGGTCGAATCCCTCGACGCCCAGGCTCCAGCCGGCACGGGTGGGGACGGCGGGGAGGGACCGCCGGCGCCGGCGGCGCAGCTGATCAGCGAGCAACTGGTGCATGCGCGCCGTTCCGCCGGACAGTGCCATCACCGCGGCCCCCGGAGGCCTCCGCCCACCGTTGACCAGCACCACGGTCGTCTCCCGGATATCGGGGACGACCACCGGCGCGGACCAGCGGGGAAGGCCCGGCGATCCATCGACCACGGTGAGGACCTCCTGTGGGTCCACGCCCCGTCGCCACAGCTCGTGGAGCACGCCCACTGCCACATCCCCGGCGTCCCGGAGGGCGATCACCACGTGGTCGTCCTCGGCGGTGACCCGTGGATCGTCGATCCCGGCCTGCCGGGCCGCATCCACGGCGAGCTCGACGAGTTGGGACACGCCGGCGACCCCGTGCTGGAGCAGGAAGCGTGTGCGGCGTGGCCGGGTCGCCGGGCCTGTCGGGTCCCGCACCAGTTCGATGCTGGTGCTGAGGGATCCGGCGGCACGGGGGGGCAGGAACGTCGAGATCCCCAGCCCGGCCAGTCTCCGGGCGAACACCCGTGCGGCACGGTCGAGGGCCGCGGGACGGCTCTCGGCCGGTAGCAGCTCCAACCGGCACGTCCCGGACCGGTCCACGGAGACGGCGCTCCCGCCGCCGCTGTCGGCGAGAAGCAGGGCCGGTGCGTCCGGTGTCGTGGCGGTCAGCCGTTCGGCCAAGCGGTCCGTGGAGGCGGGAGCCAGCCAGGCGACGGTCGATCCGGCCCCGTGGAGAGCCAGCAGGTCGTGTGCCGTGCCCGCGGCGAGGGACGGCTTGGCGCTCCAGAGCACGACGGCCTCGAACCGCCGGTCAAGTGCCGGCGGCAGTCCCGAGCGCCCGGTCTGGCCCGGGTCGCGGGAGACGCCCGCGGGCCGCCGGGTCCGGCCGGGGGAGCTCACGGTGGGCTCCGACCTGCGCCGCCCCGCAGCACCGCGGAGCGGCGGCGGATGGCTCGTCCGGCTTGGCACCCGCCCGCCCCGACCAGCCGGGGTCCGGCGTCCTCGAGCACCCGCCGAGGCGACTCCGTGCTCATGCGTCCGGCACCGCCGCACGTGACGCTCGGCCGGTGGCGCGCGTGCTGGTTCGCCGGGACGTGGACCGGCGCGAGCGCCACCCGGGCGGATCGAACCTGTCGGGATTCGCCTCTGGCATTCACCGTCCGTTCAGCGCGATGGCCCTGCGGGGAGGCTACCTGGCCCGGCGCCGATCGGCCCGATCGGCCCCACCGGGCACCAGGACCGTCGGACCCTGCCGCCGACCGCGGTCCTCGGCGCGACGCCCCGGCCCAGGTCCCTCCCCGGAGGGATCCCGGCGACGCACCGGTGGGGAGCGACGATCGTGACCGGCGAGCCCCGGCCGGACACCTCGTCGGCCCGAACGCACCTCCGGGAGGGTTCCGGTGGCGCCGAGGTCGGAGAACCAGCGGGCCGTGGCCCAGGTCGGTCCCCCGGAGCTAGGTTGCGGACGTCCCGCTCGGGGAGTCCGGGCGACGACGTCCGCACCCAAGCGTTCCGGGTGCCCCACAGGTTCGACCGGCGATCCGTCCCCGGCCACCGGATCCGGCCGTGGCCGGACGGCACGGGCGTCGGGACGGACGCCACAGGAGGAAGCGCCGCATGGCATGGGAGTTCTCGACGGATCCGGAGTTCCAGGAGCAGCTCGACTGGGTGGCCGAGTTCTGCCGCGAGGAGGTCGAGCCCCTCGAGCTGGTCTTCCCCTACGCCGTCCGGATGCGGCGTCGCGATCCCAAGATGGCGGCGCTGGTCGATCCCCTCCAGGGCCGGATCAAGGAGCGAGGTCTGTGGGCCGTCTTCCTCGACCGCGAGCTCGGTGGTCCCGGGTTCGGCCAGCTGAAGCTGGCCCTCCTCAACGAGATCCTCGGGCGCTACGGGAGTGCGCCGGCCCTCTTCGGCTGCCAGGCCCCGGACACCGGCAATATGGAGATCTTGGCCGCCTACGGCACGGACGAGCAGAAGGAGCGCTGGTTGATCCCCTTGATGAACCAGGAGATCTGGTCGGCCTACTCGATGACCGAGCCCCAGGGCGGTTCCGATCCCGACCTGTTCGTGACCACGGCGGTGAGGGACGGCGAGGAGTGGGTCATCAACGGCGAGAAGTGGTTCACGAGCGCCGGTCGGCACGCCGACATCATCTTGGTGATGTGCACCAACGGCATCTTCGTCGTTCCCCGTGGAACACCGGGAGTGGAGATCCTCGACCAACCCCGCCTCCACGACCACATCGTCTACACGGACGTCCGGGTACCGCTCGACCATCTGCTGGGTCCTGAGGACGGCGCCAAGGTGCTGGCCCAGCGCCGCCTCGGGGGAGGCCGGATCCATCACGCCATGCGGGCCATCGCCCAGTGCCGGCGGGCGTTCGACATGATGTGCGAGCGCGCCCTCAGCCGTCAGTCCCACGGGAAGCTCATCGCCGACCACCAGATGGTCCAGGAGGCGGTCGCCGATTCCTACGCCGAGATCAACATGCTCCGGCTGCTGGTCCTCTGGACGGCCTGGACCATCGACAATTCGAGCACGGCCGAAAGCCGAACCCAGATCGCGGCGTGCAAGTTCACGGCGGCGAAGGTCTTGCGGGAGGTCGCGTACCGGGCCATCCACGTCTTCGGTTCGCTGGGGGTCACCGACCTCACCCCGCTGCAGGCCCTGTGGGCCGGGGCCCCGGCCATGAGCGTGATGGACGGGGTCGACGAGGTCCACAAGGTCACGGTGGCCCGCAACGTGCTGAAGGGCTACCAGCCCCACGACGGGCACTGGCCGACCGACTACCTGCCCGCCATGCGGCAGCGGGCCCGGGCCAAGTTCGCCGACGCCTTCACCGCCGACCCCGAGTTGCGCCAGTACGCCGACGCCATGGAACGACGCGCCGGAAGGAGTCACTGAGCATGGACATCAACGACCGGGTGGTCGTCGTCACCGGAGGGGCCGGCGGCATCGGCAAGGCGTTGTGCACGTCGTTCGCCGGAGCAGGCGCTCGAGGCGTCGTGGTCGCCGACGTCGACGGCGACGGGGCCGAGCGGGTGGCCGGTGCGCTGAGCGCCGACGGTCACGACGCCCTGGCCGTCCGCTGCGACGCCGCGGTGGAGTCGGAGGTGATCGGACTGGTGGCTGCGGCCGTGTCCGCCTTCGGTCCGGTGGACCTCTTCTGCGCCAATGCGGGCATCGTCATTCCGGGTGGGGTCGAGGTGCCCGACCCGGAGTGGGAGCGGATCTGGGCGGTCAATGTCCAGAGCCACATCTACGCCGCCCGGGCCGTGCTGCCGTCCATGCTGGCCCGGGGGGAGGGCTACCTGGTGCACACGGCGTCCGCGGCCGGCCTGCTGACCCAGCTGGGCTCGGCACCGTACGCCGTGACCAAGCATGCGGTGGTGGCCTTGGCCGAGTGGCTCTCCATCACCCACGGCGACGCCGGGCTCACGGTTTCGTGCCTGTGTCCCCAGGGGGTCTGGACGGCCATGACCGGCGCCGGTCCGGAGGAGGAGTCCGGATCCGGGGATCAGCTCCACCGCGACTTCGCCGTCTCCACCGCCGGCCGTGACGGGATGATGCTTCCCGCCGAGGTGGCGGCGATCGTGCTGGAGGCCATCGCCGACGAGCGCTTCCTGATCCTCCCCCACCCGGTGGTGGCCGAGTACGAGCAGCGTCGGGCCGGCGACCGCGAACGGTGGCTGCGGGGCATGCGCAAGGTGCAGGCGCAGATCGCCGGGTCCGTCACCTGAACGCCGGGGCGTCCCCCGAGGCGGCACCCTGCCGGGCCGGGCCGATCGGGCGCCCCCGCCGGTCCGGCCGTTGTGCGGAACGCCACCATCGGCAAGAGTTGGGCCCATGCCCATCCTCGCACCCGGCCACGACTACGCGCACCCGGTGGAATCGGACACGGCGTGGAGCGAGTCGTACTACTTCAACGCCTACGATCCCGCATCCGACAGCGGGTTCTTCACCCGGATCGGCATCCGGCCCAACGAAGGCACCATGGACGTCGGCTTCTCCCTGTGGCTCCCCGGCGGGGAGCTGGCCGAGTACCGCCACGTGGTCGGCCAGCACGAGATGGTGGGACCACCCCTTCAGGTCGGCGGTGTCCGCTACGAACTCCTCGAGCCCATGCGGAGCTGGCGCATCGTGGCCGACGCGGAGGCCGAGGCACGTCCGTGTCGCCTGGCGGCCGGCGCGGCGCACCCGGTCCACCTCACGGTGGACGTGCGGTTCGATGCCCTCTCCCCGCCGGTGGGTACCGACGGGCAGCGGGCAGACGGACCCCGGACCGACCAGGCCTCGGCCGCCACCGGCACGACGGGCAAGGGCCACCTCGAACAGGCCGGCCGGTGGACCGGCTCCGTGACCGTCGACGGCGCCACCCAGGTGTGGAGCGACGCGCACGGCAACCGCGATCGATCGTGGGGTCCGCGCCGCTGGGACGGCCCTCCCATGTGGCGGTGGTTCAGCATCAACATCGGGGAGTCCCTCCACTTCGGTGGGATCCGCCTGGGCACGGCGGCGGGCGACCTGCACCGCGGGTGGGTGTCCGAGGACGGCCAGGTGACCAGCATCAGGGAGTGGCGGCTGCAGACCGAACTGGCCGAGGACGGGCTGACCCACCGGGTCGTGCACGCCGTCGTCCTGGACAAGCGGGACCGTGCCTACCACCTGACCGGGGACGTGCTGCGGGTGGCGGATATCGGGAAGTCCGGGGGAACGGTGGTGAACGAGGGACTGACCAGGTGGACCTATCGGACGGACGACGGCGGTACGCGCACCGGGTACGGCATCGCCGAGTACCTCCACCAGGTCGACGACCGCGGGAGGCCCGCCGTCCCGGTCGAGTAGACGTCCGGGACGGGGAGCGGGTGGGTGACCAGGGTGGGCCGGTGAACTCGGACACCGCCGACGTGGCCGGGCGGCTGGCGGCGGCCCTCGGCGGCCGCGTGACGGGGATGCGCCGGCTCTCGGGCGGGGCGTCGAGGATCACCAGCGCCGTCGACCTCGAGCTCCCCTCGGGTGCGCAGCGGAGGCTCGTCCTGCAACGGATGCGGGGGACCGGGCTGACCGGACCGGCCGACGTCCGCGTGGAGGCCGGCCTGCTGCGTGCGGCCCGCACGGCCGGTGTGCCGGTACCCGACGTCGTGGCCGCCGGAGCCGACGACGGCCTCCCTCGTGGGTGGCTCGTGGTCGAACGTCTCGACGGCGAGACCATCCCCCGACGCATCCTTCGCGACGAAGGCTTCGCCGGGGCGCGCTCGGTCTTGACCGACCAGACGGCCCGCGCGCTCGCCGCCGTCCACGCCATCGACCCGGGATCGGTCCCCGGCTTGCCCGAGGCCGATCCCCTGCAGCACCCGCTCGAGTTCCTCGATGCGCTCCGAGAGGTCCGACCGGTACTGGAGCTGGGCGCGCGGTGGCTCGCCCTGGCCCGACCCCCCGCGGCCGAGACGGTGGTGGTCCACGGCGATTTCCGGATGGGGAACCTCCTGGTCGACGCGGCCGGTCTGCGGGGTGTGCTCGACTGGGAGCTGGCCCACCTGGGTGACCCCTGCGAGGACATCGGCTGGCTCTGTGCCCGGTCCTGGCGCTTCGGTGGTCCGGGTCGGGTCGGCGGGTTCGGTGACCTCGACCGGTTCCTGGCCGTCTACGCCGCCGCCGGCGGGCCCACGGTGGACGTCGACCGCGTGGGCTGGTGGGAGGGGTACGCCACCGTCAAGTGGGCCGTCATCTGTCTGCTGCAGGCGTCGACACACCTGCGCGGGATCGCACGGTCGGTCGAGCTCGCCGCCATCGGGCGACGCGTCTGCGAGAGCGAATGGGACCTCCTGGTGCTGATGGGGGTGACCGCGCCGGAGGCGCTCCGCCCGGCGGGAGCCGCACAGGCGACGGGGTCGACACCCGCAGCGCCGTCGGGAATGGCCCCGGAAGGGGCGCCGCCCGCCACGAGCCCGCTGTTCGGCCGGCCCACGATGGCCGACCTGGTCGAGGCCGTCGCCGAGTACCTGGAGACCGGGGTCCTGTCCGCCGCCGAGGGGACCGCCCGCTTCGACGCGCGGGTGGCCCGCAACGTCCTGGCCATGGTCGGCCGCGAGCTGGAGCTGGGTCCGACCGCGCTCGCCGCTCACGGCGAACGCCTGGGCCTCCTCGGGTTCTCCGACGACGCGACCCTGGCCGCGGCGGTCCGGGCCGGTCATTTCGACGGCGATCTCCCGGGCCTCGGTGCGGTCCTGGCCGACGGCGTCCGCGATCAGCTCCTCGTGGCCAATCCGTCGTATCTCGACCGTCGGCCCTGACCAGGGAGGGCCGCCCCCCCCCCGGTGGTCCCGGCAGGCCCGCGCCGGAGGTCGGCGCCGGGGAGGCCCGGGGCCACCGGCACACCCCCGTGCCAACGTGGGCGGCATGCCCCACCGCCTGGTGCTCGGACTCGGCTCGGTGGTGGCCGCGCTCGCCGCCGGCTCCGGCTGCACCCCGACCCCGCCGATCTCGTCGTCGGCTCCCGGGCTGCACTCCCACCGACCCCCGCCCGGGGTGACCTCCCGGCGCGCTCCGCCGCCGGCCGTCGCGCCGGCGCCACGGTCGCCTCCCCCCGTCACCCCCGCGGTTGTCGCCATCGAGGTCGGGCCCGGACCGCAGACCCCCTACAGGGTCGAGCCCCAGCCCGCGCCCGGCGCCTGCCACTACACCTACCTCGGGCCCGACCCCCTCCCCGACCCCCGGTGCACGCCAGGTGCCGTCAACCCGCAGGTCACCGAGGCCGACATCGGCTCGACCATCTGTGCCGCCGGGTTCACCTCGGCCATCCGCCCACCGGAGCGCATCACCGAGCCGGAGAAGGCCGCCTCGGCTGCCGCCTACGGCTACGCCGGGTCGTTCCACGTGGCCGAGTACGACCACCTGATCCCCCTCGAGCTCGGCGGTGACCCGAACGACCCGGCAAACCTCTGGGTCGAACCGCCCGACGACCCGCACGCCACGACGTTCACGAACGCCAAGGACGGTCTCGAGAACCGGCTGCGCGCCCTCGTCTGCTCGGGACGGTTGACGCTGTCGGCGGCCCAGCAGGCCATCGCCGGCAGTTGGGTGGCCGCCCTGCGGACCTACGGCGGGTGACGGGGTCCGGGGTCCGTCGCCACGTCACCGACACCCGCCGTGGAGCCACCGGTCAGCCGAGACGGGCCACGGCGAGTCCCGCGGCCAGCAGCACCACGCCCCACGACAGGGCCCGGAGTGCCCGCTCGAGCGGGGCCAGCAGGTGCGACCGGTCCAGGACCACCGTGCTGCCGTCCGCCATCACGACGCCCCCGGTGACGTCGGTGGCGCGGCGCCGGAGCAGGCGGGCCGGCGTGCTGAGGGCCCGCTGGGCGGCGGACACGCCGACCGCGCCGACCGCGGCGAGCACCGGTGCGGTGGCCAGCCGACCGGTCTGCGCCACGAAGGCGACGAGCACCGGGAACGCCCCCCAGCAGACGGCGAAGCCGCCATCGTTGTGGAGGGCCCCACCGACGAGCTCGAGGTTGTAGACGACCACGAGGGCCGGCCCGGCGACGAGGAAGGGAAGGAGCGGCCAGCCGATCTCGACGACGCCGACGGTTCCGAGGGCCACGGCGCCGGCCAGGCCCACGACCACCACGGTCACCAGGGCCCCGGCGGGGATCCGCGTCCGCAGGGGACGCCCGTGGAGCTCGTCGAGGGCGTGGGCGGCGAGACCGACGGCGAGGAAGAAGGCCAGCAGCGTGGCCAGCAACCGGGTGGTGTTGACCACGGGCGCCAGGCAGGCGCCGATGACGACGTAGGCGAGGTGCCAGGCGGTGTAGGGCGGATGGAGCAACGTCCACCAGTCGCGCCACGTTCCCGGCCGCGCCGCGTAGTAGGCCGGCCGCTGCTCGTCCGCGGGCGTGGCCGCGTCACCCACCGGCGCGCCGCCCCCACATGACCAGGCCGCCACCCAGGCTCATCCGCCGCACGCCCACATCGACGAGGCCGGCACGCTCCCAGGCCCCGACCGTCCACTCCACCGGGTACCGCCGGTAGTGGGACGAGATGTTGGGACCGAGGAACCGACCGACCGTCCACCACTGCCGTCCTCCGGTGACCCAGCCGCCGACGGGGAGGAGGAGACGCGTGAACCCCCACCACCAGCATCGCCAGAACCGGCTCGGGGGGACGAGGAACTCCATGCTGGCGACCGGCCCACCGGGCGCCACCACCCGGGCCACCTCGCGGAGGGTGGCCTCGGGGTCGTCCACGTAGCGCAGCAGGTAGGTGAAGGTCAGTGCGTCGAAGGCGGCGTCGGCGAACGGCAGCTGCTCCGCCCGCCCGTTCACCAGGCGGACGCGGTCGGCACGGCCCTGGGCCGCCACGGCGCGTGTCCCCTGCTCGAGCATCTCGAAGGTCAGATCGAGACCGACGACGCCGGCCCCGGTGCGGTCGGCCAGCTGGAGGGCCACGCCGGCCGGCCCGCACGCCACGTCGAGGACCGACGCCGGGGCGGCGGGGACGATGTGGTCGACCATGGCGCGGCGCCAGCGGCTGTTCTGCCCCAGCGAGAGCAGCTCGGCCAACCGCTCGTAGCGGTCCGGCAGCGGCGAGAACAGCCGGCGCGCGAACCGATTGGGGTCGTGCCGGTCCTGGGTCACCGCAGCACCTCCCACGGGGCGAGGCTCCCACCGTAGGCGGTCGTCGTCGGGGAGTGCCGGTGGGGCCGGGCCCAGCCACCGTTTCCGGGAGCGCCGCGTTCCGGCCCGGTCCGGTCGCGCCGGAGCCGCCTAGGCTGGAACCCGTGGTCGGCGACCCACTGCCTCAGGCCGAGTACGACCGCATCTACGCCTTGGTCCCCCGCCTCACCGTCGAGGTCGTCGTCGTCTCGGTGGACGGCGTCCTCCTGACGCGGCGCCGGACCGGACCGTGCCAGGACCTCTGGCACGTGCCCGGGGGCACCGTGCGCTACGGCGAGCCACTCACCGACGCCGTCCACCGGGTGGCCGGCGACGAGCTGGGCGTGGAGGTGGCGATCGACCGCCTCCTCGACTACGTCGAGTATCCGAGCCACCGGGCCCAGGGCATCGACTGGCCGGTGGGCATGGCCTTCGCCGTCCATCTGACGCCTTCGTCGGCCGGGCGGTTCCGGCCCGAGCCCGACCGGACCGGGTGGTTCTTCCGGCTTCCCGACGACATGCACGACGAACAGAAGGCCCTCCTCCGGACCCATGGTCTGGCCGGGTGAGCGGGGCGGGGGCGTCCGTGCACCGTCCCGGACGGCGCGCTCGCCCCTAGCATCCGACGGCGTGTGCCCCCGACGGCCGGAGCTGCGGCGTCCATGAACGCATCGAGCTACCCGATGGCCGGCCTCTTCTGGACGATCGTGCAGCTCGTCGCCCTCGTGCTGTGGGTCTGGCTTCTCGCCGTCCTCTTCGGCGACATCGTCCGCAGCGACGACCTCGGAGGATGGGGGAAGGCCCTGTGGACCCTGCTCCTCATCGTCCTGCCCTGGCTCGGCGCGGTGATCTACCTCGTCGCCCGTGGCGGCACCATGCACGAGCGCACCACAACACCGTCCCGGCTGCGGCGACGGGGCCCCGGCGTCTACGCCCCGCCCACCGCCGGGCCCCGGGTCACCGGTGTCGACGATCCGGTCCGGATCCCCGATCCGCTGCCCATGTGAGCCGGCCACCGGGCCCGTTGGCGGCGCCCGGCCTCACCCGCCGGGGGGAGCCCCCGGGGGGAGGTCGGCCAGGGCCTGGGCCCAGGTGTAGACGAACTGGTGGGGCGGCGCCGCCGCCACGGCGAGGGTCGCGGCCATGGACGTCCCGCCCCGGTCCCCGGCCGTGGTGTCCCCGTGGGCCAGCGCGGCCGCACCCATCACCAACGCCGGGCCGGTGCCGAAGTCGTCGAGGACGCCGTGCCGGTGGCCCCAGCACCCCGCGGCACGGGGACGGCCGCAGTCGAGGTTCCCGCTCCCGTAGCCGTCGTCGTACATGAACCCGTAGACCGCGTCGAGTCCGTTGGCCGATCCTCCGGCCCACTCCCCGTCCACCAGGAGGTAGGCGCGTCCGGGGTCCGGCGGGTCGTTCGAGCGTTGCGCCCCCCTGGCCGCCACGGCGTCGAGGCCCGCGGTCATCCCGACGAACGGCGCCAGCCCCCGGTCCACCCGCTCGGCGTCGATGGCCACGAACAGCTGCACGGGGACGGGCAGCTCGGCGAAGTGCGACGGCAGCACCAACGGGCGCACCCCCTCGAGGGACCGGGCCCGGTCGACGGCGGCCACGACGGCGGTCAGGCAGGTCGGCGAGGTGTCGAAGCCGGTCGAGGCGCACGCGGCGGCGAAGTCCGGCCGGGGTGCGACGTCGACCGGCGGGTCGGCGATGCCGGTGGCTGCCTCACCCTGCGGCAGGGCGGCAAGGGGACGGAGGATGCCCCGGGCCAGGTCGGCCTTCACCTGGGCCCAGGTGAACAGGGGCACGGGACCCCGCGCCGGCGGCACGGCGAGGCTGATGGCCAGCGAAGACTGTCCGTCGGGGCCCGGGGCCACCGCCGCCCCCAGCACGAGCGTGGTCCCCGGGCCGGTACGGGTGAGCAGCAGGTGGCGGTCGACCCAGCAGCCGGCGGCGTCCCGGGGCCCGCACCCGCTCAGTCCCGCCCCCGGGCCGTCCTCGTAGAGCCACGCGTAGTCGGCGTCCAGCCCGTTCACGACCCCGCCCAGCCAGTCGGTCCCGCGCGATCGGTAGCCCGCCACCGGCGCCGGGGACGCCCGCTGGTCGGCGGCCTCCCGGGACACGGCGGCCGACAGTGGTCCGTCCAGGGCCACGAACGGCGCCAGGCCGCGGTCCACCCGCTCGGCGTCGACCACCGCCAGCAGCTGCTCGGGGACGGTCAGGCCGGCCAGGTCGGCCGGCACCCGGAGGGCAGCGAGCCCTTCGGCCGCCCGGGCCCGGTCGATCGCCCCGAGGCCGAGGGCCAGGCACGGTGCGGACACGTCCACACCGGCCGGGGCGCACACCTGGTCGTAGACGGGACGGGTGCTCGCCGAGGTGGGCGGGTCGGCGAGCCCGGGCCGCGCCGGCACGGCATCGGTCGGTCCCGTCGAGCAGCCGGTGAGGACGGCCACCACGACCAGGCCCACGGTGGCGGCACCCGGCCGGCACCGGCGTCGCACGGCGCGACGGAGGCGGATCATCCCCACCACCGTGCCACGATCGGTCGGCCGCGGGCCGCAGCGCCCGGTGGCCCCGCCGCGTCTCGTGCCCGAGGCGCCGCAGACCCGGCATCGGGAGACCACCCCCGGGTGGCCGCCGGCGACCCGTCCCCGGCGACGACCGGCCGGCCGCGGCCCGATCACGGGATGGCCCCCGACCCCGACCGTCAGGCCAACGAGGCGAAGAAGGAGGTCAGCACGTCGGCGGCCAGGTCGGGCGCCTCGGCGGGCCAGAAGTGGCCGGCCCCCTCCAGCCGCCGATGAGCGGCGCCGAGGGCGCCGGCCACCTCCCGCGACTGGCCCTCGTCGCCGAACGGGTCGAGGGTCGGGAGGAGGACGAGGCCGGGCGCACCCGTGGTGGGACGCAGGGGTCCCCAGTGGGCGTGCACGTTCGGCACGGCGGAGCGGTAGAGGTCGAGGATGCAGCCGGCCATGACCGGATCGGCGGCCGAGGCCATGGCCAGCGCCTCGCGCTCGGGCACCCCGAGGGTGGCGAACACCCGGGCCACCTCGGACGGATCGCGGCCCAGCTGGTCCTCGAAGAGGGCCTCGCCCTCACCCGGCGTCTGCCAGACGCGGGCCAGGTCGTGCCACACGTACGCCGGGTGGAGGATGTTCCCCACGTCGGCGGCCCAGGCATGGAGGCGGTCCGGGTGGCTCATGGCCACGCGGTAGGTCAGGCCGGCCCCCCAGTCGTGGCCCACCAGGTCGACCGGGCCGTCCAGGGCGTCGAGCTCCGCGAGCAGCCACTCGACGTAGGCGTCCTTGTCAGCGGCGAAGTCCGCCGGTCGCGCGCATCCGAACCCGGGCAGCGGGAGGGCCACCGACTCCCTGTCCAGCCGGTCGCGCAGGCGGTCCCAGATGACGGCGGTCTCGGGCACGCCGTGGACGAGGACGAGCACGCCGCCACGCTACCGGGCGTGCGGGCGGGACAGGTGAGGCCCCGGCCGGCACGCCCGTTCAATCGAACGCGTCCGCCGGCACCGGCCCGGGGCGGGGCGGGAGGCCGGGCAGCGGGTGCTCCCACCACGTCGTCTCCTCGACCCGGTGGGCGATCCGCCAGCCCGAGGGCGTCCGAACCAGGCGGTCGTGGTAGGCGCCGCCCACGACGAAGAGCCACGGCCGGCCGTCGACCTCGGCCCCGTTGGGATTGTGGAAGAGCGACCGCGCCCAGGCCGCGTCGGCGCCGGGGGCCAGGTCGACGGCTCGGTTCACGACGAGGTGCTGCGTCCAGGTGAAGAGGACCAGCACCTCCGAGAGCCAGCGGCGCACCTCGGGGAGGTGCCCCCGGACGCCCCCGGCGGAGCGGTAGTCGAGCACGGCGTCCGGGGTGAAGACGGTGTCGAGCGCCTCCCAGTCCCGGCCGTCGACGACCGTGGCGTAGCGCACCAGAAGGTCGTCGATCTCGAGCCGGTCGGCCAGGGCCCGCAGGTCGGCGTCCACCCCGGCGACGGTAGTCCCTCCGGCCCCGCGGCACCCCGGCCCCGCGGTGCCCCGGCCCTGCGGCGCCCCGGACCCGCGGCATCCGCGCCGCGGGTCCGACGTGCCAGCACCGGCTGTGGCAGGCTCGCCGGCACCGGGCGCGCCGCGTCCACACAGACAGGGGGACGCAGGTGACCTACCCGCTCGAGGTCGGCGGAGTCGACGACTACCCGGTGAAGGTGGGCAGCATGCTGCTGACCCTGGTGGAGCCCCATGCCGGCTTCGAGCGGGCCTACAACCGCTGGTACGAGCGCGACCACTTCTACGGGGGGTGCCTGGTCGGGCCCTGGCTCTTCGCCGGCAGCCGGTGGGTGGCCACCCGGCCCCTGAAGGAGCTGCGGTGGCCCACCGACAGCCCCGTCGCCCGACCCACCGACGCCGGTTCCTACGTGGCCGTCTACTGGGTCGAGGCCGGCCACCACCACGAGCACTTCGCCGAGTGGTCCATCCGACAGGTGCGCGACCTCTACGCCCGCGGTCGGGGCTTCTCCGAGCGCACCCACGTGCACACCTCGACCTTCCACGCGGTGGGTGCCACCTACCGGGACGAGGACCCCGTCCCGGTGGAGCTGGCCCTCGACCGGGGCTACGACGGGCTCGTCGTCCTGTGGTGGGACGCGGCCACCGGGACGGGGCACGACCTCCACAGGGTGCTCGCCGACGGGCCGGTCCCCGATCTCCTCGCCGGCTCAGCCATCGAGATCGCCTCGTCGTGGGTGCCCTCGGACCCCGGCCAGGGCGACACGAACGCCCCGATGGACCTCGGGTCGCCCCCCGGGGGCACCGACCGCCTGGTCCAGCTCCTGTTCGTGGCCGGCGACACGGTCGGGGCCGCGTCCGCTGTCCGGGCCTACACGGAGGCCGTGGAGGCCGCCGGCACGGCGTCCCTTCGGCTCGGCGCTCCCTTCCTCCGCACCGTCCCCGGTACCGACCGCTACGTCGACGAGCTCTGAGGTCTGGTCCCGCCCCCGGGACGGGGGGTGCCCGTCCCCGCATCGACGACGACGACCGCGTCCCGCAGGCGGGCCAGGACGCGGTTCTCCCGCCCGTAGGCGAGTGGGGTGAACAGCGCGGTGTCGAGCGGGAACCACACCCCGACCCACACGAGGATCCACCCACCCGTGTCGAGGAGGATGTTGCCGCTGCCGGCCGGAGCGAAGTGCCGGGTCGACCAGGTGGCGAGCAGGAAGCCGACCACGGCGATGGGCAAGCCGATCCAAAGCGAGTGGGCACCGTCCAGTCGGGTGGCCGACCGCTCCCGCCGGTTGTAGGCCATCCGGTGGTCGCAGTAGCGCAGCAGCGAGCGTCGGATCCGCTCGGCCGTGTCCGGGTGGGCCTCGGCGGGCGGCAGCGTGAGCTCGAGGCGGACCGGGGCCCGCGACCGCCGCCCGCGCAGCACGCTGATGCAGTACTCGACGCCGGTGAGGAAGTTCCGGTACTCGGAGAAGAGGTCGGTCTGGTCCAGCACGAACATCTCCGAGGCCGTCGCCAGGCGCAACGAGACGATCTGCGGCGTGCGGTCACCCACGCCGGGTGTTCTAGCCCACCGCGCCGCCCGCTGCCTCCGCTGCCGCGCCCCGGGAGGTGGCTACGGTGGCGGGGCGATGGACGCGGTACCGGACAGGTCGCCCGCGGGACGACCGGGGGACGACCGGGGGGACGGTGGTGGCTCCGCGGGCGCACCGTCGACCCGAGGCCGCGACGATCGGGTGGCGTGGGGGGTCCCGTCGCACACCGAGCACCGATGGCCCGCGTTGGTGGCCGTGGTCGCGGCCATCGCCCTGCAGGTCGTCCTCCCCACCCGGGTGATCGCCGGCCTCGGGCCGCGCTGGCTCCTGCCCGCTCTCGAGGGCGTGCTCCTGGTCGCGCTGATCGTGGTCAACCCCGGCCGGATCAGCCGCGAGGAGTCGGCGCTGCGGAAACTCTCGATGGTGCTCATCGCCGTCATCACGGTGGCCAACGTCGTGGCCCTCGGCGAGTTGGTCCGGGCCCTCCTCGAGCACAGCACCGCCGGCGGCCGCGCCCTCGTGTTCGCCTCGGTCCCCATCTGGCTCACCAACGTCATCGTCTTCGGCCTCTGGTACTGGGAGCTCGACCGGGGCGGGGTGGCCGCCCGGCTCCGTTCCGACCACCGGGCACCCGATTTCCTGTTCCCGCAGATGTCGACCCCCGGGTGCTCCCCCGACTGGGTGCCCGATTTCCTCGACTACCTCTACACCTCCTTCACCAATGCCACGGCCTTCAGTCCGACCGACACCATGCCGCTCACCCCGTGGGCCAAGCTGCTGATGATGCTCCAGTCCCTCGCCTCGCTGCTCACCGTGGCCCTCGTCGTCTCGCGGGCCGTCAACATCCTCCGCTGACGGCGGCGGTGCGCGAGACCGCCTCCCCACCATGACCCCCCTCGCCGCAGCGGCCGAGGCCGTCGGCGCCTTCACCGTCACCAACATCGACGACTTCGTCGTGCTCACCACCCTCTTCGCCCAGCCCGGCCGGGGTCCGGGCACCGGCCGCATCGTGTCCGGTCAATACCTCGGGATGGGTGCCCTGGTGGCGGTCAGCGCCCTGGCGGCGGCCGGCCTGGCCACCGTGCCCGAGCGGTGGGTGGGCCTCCTCGGGCTCGTTCCCCTCGTCCTCGGGGTCCGGGGCCTGCTCGCCCTCCGCCGCAGGCGAGCCGGCGAGCCGGCCGTCCCGGTGGTGCGCGGGCTCGGCGGGGTGGCGGCCCTGACCGTGGCCAACGGCGGCGACAACGTGGCCGTCTACATCCCGCTGCTGCACCGTTCCAGTGGCGCCGACACGGCCATCACCGTCGTCGTCTTCGCCGCCCTGGTCGGGATCTGGTGCGCCGCCGCCCGGGCGGTCGCCGGGCACCCGCGGGTGACCGCAGGGCTCGAGCGGACCGGCCACTGGCTCGTGCCCACCGTCTACGTCGTCCTCGGGCTCCGCATCGTGCTCGGTTCCGGACTCCTCCCCTGACGCCGGGCCCCGGGCCCGCCGCGGCCACGGCCCGAACGGGGCAGACCGGGCAGGGGGCGGGATACTCTGCCGGGAGCACCACCGAGGGGGATCCGATGACCATCTCCGCCCACGACCTCGACCTGCCCGTCCTCGACACCGCCGGCATGGAGCGGGACGAGGCGCTCGCCGCCCACGAGGACGCCCGGCAGCACCACTGGCTGGCCCGCACCCCGCTCGGATTCTCCCTCTCCAACCACGAGGACGCCGTCGCCGTCCTCCGCGACCAGCGCTTCCACAGCGCCCTCTCGGAGATCAGGCGCCTGAGCGGCGTCGAGAGCGGCGGCTATCTCGAGCAGCGGCGGGAGTCGATCCTGTCCATGGAGGGCATCGGGCACGCCCGGCTGCGTCGCCTGGTGGCGCCGGCCTTCACGCCGGCCGCCGCCGACCGGCTCCGGCCGTTCATGCGGGAAGTGGTCGACGGGCTGGTCGACCCGGTGGCACCCCTCGGCGCCTGCGAGGCCGTGGCGGACCTCTGCGAGCCCTACCCCATCCCCATCATCTGCGAACTGCTGGGCGCCCCGGCCGAGGACTGGCGACGCTTCTCGGCCTGGGCCACCGACATCTTCCGCATCTTCAACCAGGACCTGGCCAACGACCTCCCCGTCATCGAGCGGGCCACGACCGAGCTCCAGGTCTACGTGCAGGCGCTCGTCGAGACCCGTCGCCGCCAGCCCCGGGAGGACCTGCTCAGCACCCTCATCGCCATCGAGGAGGCCGGCGACAGGCTTTCGACCGACGAGCTCGGGATGCTCGCCGAAGCCGTCCTCATGGCCGGGACGGACACGACGCGCAACCAGCTCGGCTGCTGCCTGGCCCTGTTCGCCGCCCACCCCGACCAGTGGTCGCTCCTGGCCGAGCACCCCGACCGCGCCCCACGGGCGGTGGAGGAGTGCATGCGGTATCTCGGAGCGGTGCGCGGCACCGTCCGCCTGGCGGCCGAGGACGTCGAGTACCGCGGCGTCCTCTTCCCGACCGGGACGGTCGTCGCCGTCGGCCTGGCCGCGGCCAACCGCGACCCTTCCGTCGTCGAGGCTCCCGACACCTTCGACATCAGCCGGCCGCGACAGACCCAGCAGCTCACCTTCGGCTCGGGGATCCACCACTGCCTGGGCGCCGCCCTGGCCCGGGCCGAGCTGCAGGAGGCCCTGGTGATCCTGGCCCGCCGCCTGCCGGGCCTGGCCCTCGACGGACCGGTCGTCTGGAAACCCTCCACCTTCGGCATCTGGGGCCCGGCCCGCCTGCCGCTCCGCTTCTCCCCCACGGCCTGACCGGACCGTCCGGGCCGGGAGCTCCCTCCTCCAGGAAGGGACTTTCTGCCCTCCCCGACCGGCGCGGGGTAGAGGACGATGGAAGCCCGGAGGGGGCGGCGGGACCGGGAACGGAAAGGACGGGTCATGGCTGAGTCGAAGGAGTTGCGCACGCGGATCGAGCGGGCCATCGGGCGAGCCGAGCGCGAGTTGCTCGACGCCAGCCACCAGCTGGCCGACGGCATCAACCGGGAGGCGGAGCGGCTGGTGCCGCCCATCTCCGGTGACATCGAACGACTGGTCGACGACATCTTCGACTTCGCCGAACGCGTGGTGCGGGGCCAGCGGCGCCTGGTCAACGACATGGTGAAGGCCGTCAACGAGCAGACCGACCGGGCGGCCAAGGCCGGACGGGCGGCGACCAAGCGGGCGGCCACGGCCGGACGGGCGGCGACCAAGCGGGCGGGCCGGAAGGCACCGGCCAAGCGGACGGCGGCCAGGAAGACGGCGGCCAAGCGGGCACCGGCCAAGAAGGCGGCGGCCAGGAAGGCACCGGCCAAGAAGGCGGCGGCCAGGAAGACGGCGGCCAAGCGGGCGCCGTCCGGGCCGACGCCGTCCGGACCGTCCTCCACGCTCCCGCATTCGGCCTGACCCGGACACCTCCGGCCGGCGGCACCGGGCCGCCGGGCCGTGTGGGCCGCTCCGCCGACGGTCCGTTCGTGAATGACAGCCGTGTAGTCGTCACACCGCCACCGCAGCCTGGTTCCGTACGAACGACGGAAGGAGCCAGGGCATGGAGCTGCACACCACGGAGCTTCGGGTGGGGGACAGGGGCGCGGTCGGCGGGCTCGGTGTCTACCCGCTGCTGGCCGCCGGGCACGCCACCGGGCACGCCTACCTGACCGGACCGGAGGCGGTCGAGGCCGGCCTCCTCGCAGTGGACGAGCTCCGTCCGCCCGAGGTCACCGTGGTGGCCGTGTCCAACCGGGCCGACGAGGCCGTGCTCCTCGTGGCCGGCGAGCCCCTGGTCGGCGGCGCCCACCACCGCTCGCTGGACGTCTCCGTCCTCTGCCCGCCGTGTTCGGTCCTGGCCCTGCCGGTCTCCTGCGTCGACGCCGGGCGGTGGGGCGTCCGGGGGCCGTCCGCCACCCCGGGCCTCCGGCGGTCGGCGGACACGGGCGGTCTCGGGGCTCGCGCCGGTGGGCACGGCTCCCGCCCTGTCGACGAGGGGCGGGACCGGGGGCAGGTGGCCCGCCCCCCGGGTCTCGACCAGGTGGCCCCGCCCGCCCGGGGGCTCGACGACGTGGGCCGGGTGCTCCCGGTCCGCCCGGCCCACCGGCCCGACCGCATGGCGGCCCTACCCGACCAGGTCGGTGTGGTCTGCACGGTGGGCGAACGGGTCGTCGGCCTCGACCTCTTCGACCGCCCTTCCACCCTGGCCCGGTACCTCGGGGCCATCGTCGCCGGTCACGTCCCGCAGGCCGACGGCATCGCTCCCGGACCCGACCGGTTCCGGACCGTGCTGCGGTTCCTCGCCGCCGTGCCCGGCGCCGTCGTCGAGACCGGGCCGGGCCGGGGGCTCGGCACGGAGCTCCACCTGGGTGGGCCGCTGACCGGAGTGGGTCTCGCCCTCGGGGGAGCGCTGGTGCACCTGGCCGCCTTCCCGGACCCGGCGCGCACCGCCTGAGCCGGGGCCCGGCGGGGGCGGATCCCCCGGGGCCGGGCCGTCAGGCCGGACCGAGGGCGGCGAGCCGGGGCACCAGCGGCCCGGCCACCCGCGCCACCCACGGCGCCGGGTCGGCCACCATGGGCATGACCTCGACGAGGTCGACGCCGAGGGCGGCATAGGGCTCCATGGCGGCCACGAAGCCGTCGGGATCGGCCGCCGGGTCGGCCAAGGCCAGGATGGTGCGCCGCACGGTCGCCGGGTCCCGTCCCTCGGCCTCGCAGTGGCGCTCGAGGACCCCGAGCTTGCGGGCGACCTCCGACGGGTCGGTGGCGAAGAGGTTGCAGGCGTCGGCGTAGCGGGCGACGAGCCGGAGCGTCTTCCGCTCCCCGCCCCCACCCACCACGATGGGCGGGTGCGGCGAGCCGAGCGGGCGGGGCGAGCAGATGGTCTCGGCCAGCCGGTAGTGGCGACCCTCGAACGGCCCGTCGTCGTCGCTCCACATCTGATGGCAGATCCGGAGGGCCTCCTCGAGCCGCTCGAAGCGCTCGGCCAGGGGCGGGAACGGCACCCCGAGGCCGAGGTGCTCCCGCTCGTACCAGGCGGCCCCGATCCCGAGCTGGGCCCGGCCACCCGAGAGGACGTCGAGCGTCGTGACCGCCTTGGCCAGGAGGCCCGGGTGGCGGTAGGTGACGCCGGTGACGAGCAGGCCGAGGCGGAGCCGCTCGGTCCGCCCGGCCACGAAACCGAGCGTCGTGTACCCCTCGAGCATGGGATCGGACCGGTCGGCGAACTCCTCCATCTGGAAGTAGTGGTCCATCACGGTGAAGGTGGTGCAGCCCGCCTCCTCGGCCGCCTGGGCCGACGCCGAGAGGGCCGGGCCGATCGATGCCGGACCGCCGCTCAGGGCGAAGTTGACGAAGTGGATGCCGAGCTCCATGGACCCTCCTCGGGTGTGCGCGTCGCCCGCCAGCGTAGGGGAGGAGCTCCCGCCCGCTCCCGGCACGCACATCGTTGCCTCGGCCCGCCGGCGGAGGGAGTATGGACGCGCACCCGGCGGTCGCGGGACCGGGTGCACGGACCGGACCACCGACGGGAGACCGGGACCTTCCGCCTCCCGCCCGGTGACTTTCGGCCCTATGGGGTCCCACGGGCCCTCCCTAACCTCGCAGGCAGGAGGTCAACACCATGCCAGTACTCGCCATGATCGGAAGCCTGGTGGGCGCGCTCGTCGACCTGGGTGGTCCCGGGCACTACGTCCACTGGGGATTCATCCAGATCTCCTGGGGGAACCTGATCGTCATCGGGCTGATGGCGATCGTGTTCATCCTGGCGATCGCCCTGCCGTTTCCGCACCGAGGAGGAGACGACCAGTGACCGTCACCGACCCATCCGCACACTCGACGGCGGCCGACCCCGGGGTGGCCGCCGACCGTCCGGAGGACGCCGACCAGTGGACGGCCAAGGTACGGGCGGCCGCCGTCGGCGCCCTCCCCCCCCAGAAGCTCCTTCCCGACCGCCAACCGGCCTACGTGGCCTCGTGGATCTACGTGTTCGGGGTCACCACCATCTCGGCGCTCATCGTCGTGATCGGCACGGGGATGCTCCTGGCCATCATGGGACCGAACTGGTGGCACGTCTCCTCGACCGGCCTGTTCGTCAACTCCCTGCACCTGTGGAGCGTGGAGATCTTCTTCTTCGCCATGGTCATCCATCTGTGGGGGAAGTTCTTCATGGCGGCCTGGCGGGGCCGGCGGGCGGCGACCTGGATCACCGGCGTGGTGACCTTCCTCGTCTCGGTCGGGGCCGCCTTCACCGGGTACCTGTCCCAGCAGAACTTCGACTCGCAGTGGATCAGCACCCAGGCCAAGGACGGCATCAACTCGACCGGGGTCGGGGCCATCTTCAACGTGACCAACTTCGGCCAGATGCTCATGTGGCACATCGTGCTGCTGCCCCTGGCCGTGGTGGTCCTGGTCGGCATCCACGTGCTCCTGGTCCGGCTGCGCGGCGTGGTGACCCCGTTCCGGGCCAGGACCGTCGGTGACGGCCCCCCGGGGGATGACGTCACCACCACCGCAACCGGGGAGGTGACGGCGTGAGCGCCGCCGCCGCCGCTCACGGGGCCGGCTCGCGCCGCCGCTTCAAGCCGGATCGGGACGCCGACGAGTGGCACGGGCGCTACGTGCCCTACGACCTGGTGAAGGAGTTCCTCATCGCCCTGCTCGTGGTGATCCTGCTCGTGGTGGGACTGGCCGTCGTCTTCGCCTCACCCGACGACAAGCCGGTCACCATCAGGTCGTGGTCCAACGCCAGTCCGGTCGACTTCGCCCAGACGGCCATCACCGAGCTCGACGGCACGAGTGGTACCGGGAGCTACGGTCCGCCCTACAACACCAACGGCACGGCCCAGTCCATCGGGTTCTTCGCCCCGGCCAAGTGGGCCGGCGTGCACCACCCCATCGACACGGCCAACGACTTCGTGCTCGGCCCGCTCGCCACCCTGCCCAACGACCCCCAGGTCGGCGCGGCGGTGTCCGAGTACCGGGCGGCCTCGCCCGCACAGCAGGCGGCCTGGACGGCGGCCTACGAGAAGGCGGTGGCCGACGCCACGTGGCAGAACGGCGCCCTCAAGGTGCCGGCCGGTGACTACGGTCCGGTCGGGACGATCGTCTCGGGGCTCACCTCGATGGCCCGCTCCGGAGCCCTCGACGGCGCACTGTTGAGCTCCCGCCAGTTCTACGGCACGGACTACACGAAGCCCCTCCTCTTCATCGCCGACGGCCAGTACCTGGCCAGCCTGGCCGATCACCAGCATCTCTCGGGCGACCAGTGGGGGATGATGAACGAGACCGGCAACTGGCCGGGCCAGGCGTGGCTGTGGCTGTACACCCTCTGGTACCAGGTGCCGCCCATGAAGACCTCGTCCAACGCCGACCTGCAGGTCTTCTCCATCATGATCATCCTCACCATCATCCTGGCCCTGGTGCCCTTCATCCCCGGGGTGCGGTCGATCCCCCGGTGGACGCGCCTCTACCGCCTCATCTGGCGGAACCACTACCGGGAGGTCGAACGACCCCCCGGGACCTCCGGGGCACGTTCAGGGGCCGGTCCACCGAAGGTCCCGGCGTCGGTGTAGGGCAGAGCCCGACGCCGCCAGGCCCCTCCCCTCCCCCCGGGAGGAGCCCGACCACGGCCGCCCCCCCGGGCGGCCGTGCTCGCGTCCGCGGACGGCCGGCCTCGGGCACACTGGTGGGGTCCCCGCCGAGAGGAGGTCCCGTGCCCGCCACCCGCATGCCCGCCGCATTCCTCGGCCACGGCGACCCCCGCAACGCGCTGGCCGACAACCGGTACACGCGGGCGTGGCGGGCCTTCGGGGCCTCCCTACCGGCCACCCCGCGGGCCGTCGTCTGCGTGTCGGCCCACTGGTACGTCGGCTCCACCCTGGTGACCGCCATGGAGCGGCCCCGGACCATCCACGACTTCTACGGCTTCCCCCAGGCCCTCTTCGACCTCCAGTACCCGGCGCCCGGCTCCCCGGAGGTGGCGGTCGAGGTCGTGGAGGCGCTCGCTCCCCGGTGGGTCGGCCTCGACCACGACGGCTGGGGCCTCGACCACGGGACGTGGAGCGTGCTCGCACACGTCTTCCCCGACGCCGACGTGCCGGTGGTCCAACTCTCGGTCAACGCCCAGGAGGGGTGGGACGAGCACTTCGACCTGGGCGTCCGCCTCGCACCCCTGAGAGAGGAGGGGGTCCTGGTCCTCGGCAGCGGCAACGTCGTCCACAACCTGAGGCTCGTCGACTTCTCGCTGGGCGAGGCCGGGGCCGACTGGGCCGTGCGGTTCAACGAGGCCTGCGGTGAGCTCGCCCGCACCGACCCGGCCACCGTCGGCACGTTGGCCCACCGGGCCGAGTACCGCCGGGCCGTACCCACCCCCGACCACTTCCTCCCCCTGGCACCGGTCTGCGGGCTCGCCGCCGCCTCGGGCGCGAAGCTCGAGAAGGTGGTCGACGGCTACCTGGCCGGGTCGCTCTCCATGGCCGCCTTCCGCGTCGACTGACCGCCTCACCCGGTTCACCCGCCCCACCGGGGCCGCGGAGTCGCCCGGGTGACAGCTTCGTGGCACACTTGACGCCCACAGCGGACGAGACCGGAGGCAGTCACGTGACCACCACCCATCGGGGCGCCCGACAGGCCGGCGCGGCCGCCGTCCTCGCCGCCGTCGCCGTGCTCGCCGCGGCGTGCTCCTCGAGTTCGGCGAGCTCGTCGACGACCTCCACCACGTCCGGCGCCACCGGCCCCGCGGTCGTCCTGCCCACGGCCACCATCCCGACCCAGGCCACCAATGCGGCCATCGCCGCCACGGTGCCGGCCGCCATCCGCAAGGCCGGCACCATCACCGTGGCCATGGACGCCACCTACGCGCCCGACGAGTTCATCGCCCCCGACGGCACGACCATCGTGGGCATGGACGCCGACCTGGCCACCGCCATCGCCCAGACCCTCGGCCTCAAGGCCAAGCTGGTCAACGCCACCTTCGACACCATCATCCCCGGCCTGCAGTCGGGCAAGTACGGCATGGGGGCCTCGTCCTTCACCGACACCATCGCCCGCCAGAAGGTCGTCGACTTCGTCGACTACTTCACCGCCGGTGAGGGCTACTACGTGAAGACCGGCAGCAGCCTGGCCTTCAACGGCCTCTCCTCCCTCTGCGGCCACACGGTGGCCGTCGAGTCGGGCACCACCGAGGAGACCGACGCCAAGACCCAGGCCAAGACGTGCGCCAAGAACAACCAGGGCACCGTCACCGTGCTCTCCTTCGGCAACCAGAACCAGGCCAACCTGGCGGTCCAGAGCGGTCGGGCCGACGTGGGATTCGCCGACTCGCAGGTGGCCGGTTACATCGTGGCCACCTCGAAGGGCGTCTTCCAGAACTCGGGCACGGCCTTCGCCGTGGCCCCCTACGGCCTGGCCCTGCCCAAGGGGAACGGCATGGCCGCACCCGTCCAACAGGCCGTCAACGCCCTCATCGCCAACGGGGTGTACAGCCAGATCCTGACCAAGTGGGGCGTCCAGGCGGGCGCCGTGACCTCATCGGTGATCAACGGCGCCACGAGCTGACGGATCTCCGGCACGACCCACGGGGCCTGAGGTGATCGCCGGCCCGGGTGCCGGCCCGCCCGGGGGCCGACGGGACGGGGGCGAGGACGCGGGCTCGCTGAAGATCGTTCCCGTACGCCATCCTGGGCGGTGGGTGGCCAGCGCGGTCATCCTCGTGCTGCTGGCCATGCTGGTCGACACGCTGGTCTTCTCCCACCTGACCCGCGGAGGCGTGCGCGAGGGCCGGTTCCAGTGGGGCGTGGTGGGCTCCTACCTCTTCGACCCGTCCGTCCTCCGCGGCATCGTGGTGACCCTCGAGCTCACCGTGATCGCCATGGGCGTCGGCATCGTCCTCGGCGTGCTGCTGGCCGTGATGCGCCTCTCGGCCAGTCGGCTCCTCTCGGGGACGGCCTGGCTGTACATCTGGTTCTTCCGGGGCACGCCGGTGCTCGTCCAGATCATCTTCTGGTACGAGGGGATCAGCTACCTCTATCCCCACCTCTCCTTCGGCGTCCCCTTCGGGCCCTCGTTCGTCACCGTGTCGGCCAACTCCCTCGACACCGCCTTCGTGGCCGGTGTCCTCGGCCTCAGCTTCAACGAGGGGGCCTACATGGCCGAGATCGTCCGGGCAGGCATCATCTCGGTCGACGAGGGCCAGACCGAGGCGGCCCAGTCCATCGGCATGTCCCGCGCCGCCACCCTCCGCCGCATCGTCCTCCCCCAGGCCATGCGGGTCATCATCCCGCCGACCGGCAACGAGACGATCTCGATGCTGAAGACGACCTCGCTCGTCTACGCCATCGCCCTGACCGACCTGTTCACGGCCACCCAGAACATCTCCAACCGCAACTACGAGGTCGTCCCCCTGCTCATGGTGGCCTCCCTCTGGTACCTCTTCTTCACGTCGCTCATGACGGTCGGGCAGTACTACATCGAGCGGTACTACGCCCGGGGCTCGACCCGTTCGCTGCCGGCCACCCCCTTCCAACGCCTCCGCCAGGGACTGTTCCGCATCCGACCGCAGACGCCCTCCCCGCTCACCGACCCGCCCCTGGCCCGACCGCATGCCTGAGCCCACCGGCCCGCCGGAACGGGGGGTGCGGGAGGCGGAGCTCCCCATGGTCGACGCCCGCCAGGTCCACAAGTCCTACGGCCGCCTCGAGGTCCTGAAGGGAATCGACCTCACCGTCGGCCGGGGCGCGGTCCTGTGCCTCATCGGCCCGTCCGGGTCGGGCAAGAGCACCTTCCTGCGTTGCATCAACCACCTGGAGAAGATCGACGGGGGCGAGCTCTTCGTCGACGGCGACCTCGTCGGCTACCGGCAGAGCGGCAACCGTCTCCATGAGCTGAAGGACCGCGAGGTCTGCTCGAAGCGGGCCGAGATCGGCATGGTCTTCCAGCGCTTCAACCTCTTCCCTCATATGAGCGCGCTCGACAATGTGCTGGCCGGGCCGGTGTGGGTGAAGAAGGCTCCGGGCGGACCTTCGAAGGAGCGGGCCCGCGAGCTCCTGGCCCGGGTCGGGCTGGCCGACAAGGTCGACAACTACCCGAACCAGCTCTCCGGTGGTCAGCAGCAACGGGTGGCCATCGCCCGGGCCCTGGCCATGGAGCCGAAGCTCATGCTCTTCGACGAGCCGACCTCGGCGCTCGACCCCGAGCTCGTGGGCGACGTGCTCGACGTCATGCGCGACCTGGCCGGGACGGGTATGACCATGATCGTGGTCACCCACGAGATGGGCTTCGCCCGCGAGGTGGGCGACACCGTGGTCTTCATGGACGCCGGCGTGGTGGTCGAGCAGGGGGACCCCCGGCGGGTGCTCACCGAGCCCGAGCACGAGCGGACCCGGTCCTTCCTGGCCAAGGTGCTCTGAGGGTCCGGCCCCCCGGCGCGGCCTGGCGCGCCGCCCGGGTGGGCCCGGAGGGTGGCCACGGGCTCCGACCGGTCGGTGCGGTGGGCCAGCACCGCGGCCCCGACGGCCACCTCGCCCACCGAGGTGCCGAAGGGAAGGGCGTCGACGCCCCCGTGCCCGATCCACGGCCGGGCCGCCCGGGCGGCCCGGGCGGCCGGCGAGGCCTTCCGGAGGCCCTCGGGGGCCACTACGGTGGACCCCCCGTGGGCCGGTGCACCGGGGCCGGGACCGGGGGAGGGAGCCATGCCACTCGACATCGGACGCAAGGCGCTGGAGGGGGAGGTGCGGGCCGCCCGGGCCGAGGGCAGGCCCGTGCCCTCGGTGGCCATCGTCGGCGGCGGGCTCTCCGGCCTGGCCACCGCCATCCAGCTGGTGCGTTGCGGCATCCGCAGCTTCACCGTCCTGGAGCAGTCCGGCGGTGTGGGTGGGACCTGGCGGGACAACACCTACCCGGGGGCGGCCTGCGACGTGCCCTCCCACCTGTACTCGTTCTCCTTCGCCCCCAAGACGGACTGGAGCCGCCGCTTCGCCGAGCAGCCCGAGATCCTCTCCTACGCCGAGGACCTCGTCGAGCGCTACGACCTCGGCCCCCACCTGTGCCTCTCCACCACGGTGCGCTCGGCCTCCTGGGACGAGGAGCGCCGCGGCTGGCGCCTCGAGGTGACCGGACCGGACGGTGTCGACGTGGTCGAGGCCGACACGCTGGTGATCGCCTGCGGGCAGCTCAACCGCCCCCACGTGCCCGACATCCCGGGGACCGCGTCCTTCGCCGGCCCGGTGTGGCACTCCGCCCGCTGGGACCACTCCGTGCCCCTCGAGGGACGGCAGGTGGCCGTGGTCGGGAGCGGGGCGAGCGCCATCCAGTTCGTGCCGCCGGTGGCCGCGGAGGCGGCCGGTGTGACCGTCTTCCAGCGCAGCCCCAACTACGTGGGCCCCAAGCGGGACCGGGCCTACGCTCCGGCCGTCCACAACCTGCTGCGCCGCGTCCGGCCGCTGGAGGTGGCCTACCGGTGGTGGATCTACTGGGGCCTCGAGGCGAGGTGGCTGTGGTTCCGCCGGGACGGTCTCCTCGGCCGCAAGCTCAAGGACCTCTTCGCCAAGGGCATCCGCCAGGACGTCGTGAACGACCGCCTCCCCGAGGCGGCCGTGGTGCCCGACTACCCCATCGGCTGCAAGCGCATCCTCATCTCGAACGACTGGTACCCGGCACTCCTGCGGCCCTCGGTCACCGTGGTCGACCGACCGATCGAGAGGATCGAACCCGACGCCGTGGTGACCGCCGACGGCACCCGGCACCCGGCCGACGTCCTCGTGTTCGGCACCGGCTTCGAGACCACCGACTTCCTGGCCCACCTGGAGGTGACCGGCGTCGGTGGCCGGCGCCTCGCCGACGCCTGGGTCGGGGGAGCCCACGCCTATCTCGGCACCGCGGTGGCCGGCTTCCCCAACGCCTACCTCCTCTACGGACCCAACACCAACCTCGGGCACAACTCGATCCTCTTCATGGTCGAGCGCCAGCTCAACCTCATCCTCCAGGCCCTCGCCGTCCAGACCCGCAGCTCCCGGCCGCAGGCCGCTCCGACCGTGGCCGTCCGGACCGAGGCCTTCGAGCGCGACGACCGGCACACCCAGCACCTGCTCACCCGGACGGTGTGGGCCGACGCCTGCACCAGCTGGTACAAGGACGCGGCCGGACGCATCACCAACAACTGGCCCACCTGGACGGTCCGCTACTGGTGGGACACGCTCCGGTTCCGACCGGAGGACTTCCGGGTCGACGTGGCCCGGGCCGGGACCCGAGCAGCGGCGGCCGCCCGGGGTTCGGCCGACTGAATTCCCAGCTCAGATCGGCCCACGGCGCCCGGGGACGGCGGCCCTGCCACCAACTGACCGGGCCGGGTTGGTACCGTCGGGGGCCATGTCTCTCCCGCCCGATGGGGGCTCAAGACCTGACCCGCACCGCCAGCCGCCCCACCGCACCCGTGCGGAGCTGCGCCGTTCCGGGGCGCGACCCCGTCGGACGGTCCACGCCTCGACCTTCGACGAGTCCGGCCTCCGCGCCCTCGGCGCCCAGCTGGACCGCACCAAGGGCGGGCGCCGGGAGCGCCCCCGGCGTCGCCGGCGCCACCGGCGACTCCGGTGGGCGCTCGGCACCGTGGCCGGCGTCCTCGTCCTCCTGGTGGGCGCCACGGCCGGCTATGCCTGGTACCTCAACCACGAGATCCACCGGCTCAACGTCCGCGGTCTGATCGACGTGCCCACCACCGGGGCGGACGCCGGATCGGAGAACATCCTCCTCGTCGGGTCCACCGACCGGTGCGCCCTCAAGGTCCAGAACGCCGCCTACGGCCTCTGCTCCCAGGGTGTGACCGGCATCAACAGCGACGTGATCATGATCCTCCACGTCGACCCGGCCCGGCACAGCCTCTCCATCCTCTCCATCCCCCGCGACCTCTTCATCCCCAACGCGCGGGCCGGGGGGGCCAACAAGATCGACGCCGCCCTCTACGAGGGTCCGAGTCAGCTGGTCGCGGCCATCAACGAGGACTTCGGCATCCCCATCCAGCACTACGTCGTGCTCAACTTCGACACCTTCGCCGGTGTCGTGAACGCCCTCGGCGGTGTGAAGATGTACTTCCCCGAACCCGTCTACGACGCCTATTCGGGGCTCAAGGTGCTCACCCCGGGATGCATCCAGCTGAACGGCTTCCAGGCCCTCCAGGTGGTCCGGGCCCGCCACCTCCAGTACAAGGGCCCCGGCGTCACGACCAACAACCCCGCCTACTGGCCGTCGGAGTTCCAGAGCGACCTGGCCCGCATCCGGCGCGACCACGAGTTCCTCCGGGTCCTCGGCGCGGCCGTGGCCAAGAACGGCCTGGGCAACCCCCTGACCGACGAACGGCTGGTGAGCAACGTGGCCCCGCAACTGAGCGTGGACAGCCAGTTCTCGACGACGGACATGGTCGACCTCGTGCTCAACTTCCACTCCGTCAACCCCAACACCGCGCCCCAGTTCACCCTGCCCGTCGAGGTCGGCCAGTTCGGCCCGTACATCTACCAGGGCGGAAACTACGGCGACATCGAGTTCCCGTCGGCCGCCCACGACCTGGCCGTGGTCGACCAGTTCCTCCACGTGAACTCCTCCATCGACACCATGACCGGCAAGAAGCTGCCGGCGCCGTCGCAGGTCACCGTCTCCGTCCTCAACGGCACCGGTGCCTACAACCAGGCCACCACCACCAGCCAGGCCCTGGGCGCCCTGGGGTTCTCCATGGCCGGCGTGGGGGACGCCACCCCGGTGGGCGCCGAGGCCGAGACGGTCGTCTACTACGCCCACAAGACGAACGAGGCCGCCGCCGAGGCGGTGGCCCACGCCATGACCGGGTCGGTGATCATGGCCCACGGACCGACGGTCGACGGCGCCCAGGTGACCGTGGTCACGGGCACGCAGTTCGCCGTCAACCAGCCCCCGGCGCCGGCGGCGGGGACGGCCGCCACCGCGCCGCCGGCATCGACGTCCACCACCTCGCCGTCGACGTCCTCCTCGGCCGCCTTCGCGCCTCCCTCCCCATCGGTCAGCCCGCTCCAGCCGTGGGACCCCCGATCCTGCAACGCGCAGGGCGGCCCCGGCAGCTGAGTCCCAGGCCTCCTCCAAACGGCCGGCGCCGGAGGGTCAGGGGGCGATGTGCTCGGCGGGGACCTGGCCGAGGCGACCGGCCCGGTAGTCCTCGAAGGCCTGGACCACCTCCTCGCGGGTGTTCATGACGAAGGGACCGTGGGCGAAGACGGGCTCGCGGATGGGGCGGCCGCCGAGGACGAGCACCTCGAGTTGGGGCGTCCGGGAGGCCGGGGCGGCGGAGGCGGCGACGGTCAGCGATCCGCCCGGCCCGTACACGGCCAGCTGCCCGGTCGTCACCGGCCGGCGCTCCTCGCCGACCGTGCCGTCCCCGGCGAGCACGTAGACCAGGCCGTTGTACGCCGGCTCCCACGGCAGGGTGACCGACGCACCGGCCGCCACCGTGGCGTGGACCATGACCATGGGCGAGTGCGTGGTCCCCGGCCCGGCGTGGCCGTCGAGCTCCCCGGCGATGAGCCGCAGCAGTGCGCCGCCGTCCGGCGTGGTCAGCAGGGCCACCCGGCCGGCCCCGATGTCCTGGTAGCGGGGTGCGGTCATCTTCAGGGCCCGGGGCAGGTTGACCCACAGCTGGACCCCGTGGAAGAGACCACCGGAGGCCACGAGCTCCTCGGGCGGTTCCTCGATGTGGAGGATCCCGCCGCCCGCCGTCATCCACTGGGTGTCACCGTTGGTGATGAGCCCGCCGCCGTCGATCGAGTCCCGGTGGCGGAAGGTGCCGTCGATCATGTAGGTGACCGTCTCGAATCCCCGGTGTGGGTGCCAGGGCGTGCCCTTGGGCTCGCCCGGGGCGTACTCGACCTCCCCCATCTGGTCCATGTGGATGAACGGGTCGAGGCGGGCCTGCTCGACCCCGGCGAAGGCCCGGCGGACCGGGAAGCCCTCGCCCTCGAGGCCGGCGGGGGCCGTCGTCACCGAGAGGACGGCACGGGGCCCGGCGGCCGACCCCGGCCGGTCCACCCGGGGAAGGTGCAGGACGTCGTCCACGGTCACAGCCGGCATGGTGAGCCTCCTCGGGACACGCTCCTCGCCCGACACCGGCCGTGCCGGGAGGACGTGTCCGCTCCATCCAACACTAGTTGCGTACACAACATTCCGCGTCGCCGGTCGGGCGGGGTCGGTTGCACCACCTCGGGCGGTACGCTACGGCAAGGCAGACGTCAGGAGAGTCCAGGTGATCCGGCCACGAGGCGGTACCACGCGCCGGAACGAAGACCGGCAGGAGATGGCGACCTCGCGTGTCTTCGAGGTCGGTGCCCGCCTCCGTGAGGCGCGCCGGGCGCGCGACCTCGACCTGCTGGCCGTCCACGATCGCATCCACCGGCCCATCACGGTCATCGAGGCGCTGGAGGAGGGGAACCTCGACGCCCTCCCCGACCGGGCGCTCGCCCGCTCCACCCTCCGACGCTACGCCGCCTTCCTCGACCTCGACGGCGAGGAGCTGACCTCCCTCTACGTCGAGGCCTGGGGGCCCGACCCCGTTGGCCCCGACGAGTCCGTGACCCGGTCCACGCCTGCGGTGACCGGCGTGGTGGCCGCGGTGGCGACCGGCCCGGACCACCTCCGGGCGTTCACCCAGACCGGACCGGTCCCCCGGGTCGGCCGGCGCACGGCCGCGGCCACCTCGGGGTTCGAGGCCTCGACCGGGCCCCCGACGGGCACGTTCCCGGTCGTCCCCCACAAGGAACTCCGCAAGACCCGCCGGGCCCTCGCCCGGGCCCGGCGCCGTCGACGGGCCCCGGTGACCCTCAAGATCGCCACCTGGACGGCCGCCGTCCTCCTGGTCGCCGTGGCCGCCGGCACCGTGGTGTACCTGGCCCGGCCCCGGCTGCTCGTCCAGGCCCACATCCTTCGCCTGGTGCCGCCCGGCCCGGCGGGCAGCGGGGTCGCACCGGCGGCGACCGTCGCCACGG
Source organism: Acidimicrobiaceae bacterium (assembly GCA_027314705.1). Classification (GTDB taxonomy): domain Bacteria; phylum Actinomycetota; class Acidimicrobiia; order Acidimicrobiales; family RAAP-2; genus Bog-756. The sequence continues at coordinate 38,204 of DAHVAJ010000068.1, read as the reverse complement.
GTGCGCAGCCGGCCCAGAGCCGCACCCCGGTCCAGCCCGTGGCCTCGAACGCCCTGAGCTCCACCTATACGGTGATCACGTCCCACTTCGCCGTGACCGTGGCCACCTCGGGACCGTGCTGGGTCCAGATCACGAGCTCGTCGTCGTCCGTCCCGCTGGTCAGCGCCGTGGAACCCGCCGGGAAGGTCCTCGACGAGCCGGCCTCGGGCACCATGACCGTGCAGGTCGGCTCCTCGGCCGTGGCCGTCGGGGTCCAGATCGGTGGGAAGTCGGCCTTCTTCACCGTGCCCCACGCCGCGCCCTTCACCTACATCTTCCGCCCGGCCACTGCGGCCTGACCGGCGACGAGCTCCGGACGCGCACCGGCCGAGGGGACCGCGTCGGTCCGGGCCTGCGTCGCTCACCGGAGGGGTGCCACCGCGCGCTGGCACCAGGACGGCGCCGGACATCCGCCCACGGAGCCGTGTCCGTGGGGCCGCCAACCGGAGGGGTGTGCGGTCGCGCCGGCCTGCCGGGGGAGGGGTAGCGTGGCGGGCGCGATGGGAGGACGGACCGTGCACCAGGCAGGTGGCACACGTTGATCGAGGAGGCCCTCGTGGCGATCGTGGGCGCCGCCCACGTCGACGTCGGGGACGCCGTCAACGACGACGTCTCCCACGACGAGGCCCTCTCCGGGGTGCCCGTACGCCCACGCGCCGTGGTGCGGCCGGGCACGACCGACGAGGTGGCGGCCGTGGTGCGGGCGGCGGCGGCCGAGCGGGTGCCCCTCACCCCCCGTGGTTCGGGCACCGGCCTCTCCGGTGGCGCCACCCCGGTGCCCGGGGGCATCGTGCTCTCCTTCGAGCGGATGCGGGCCATCCTCGAGATCGACGTGGCCAACCACGTGGCGGTGGTCGAGCCCGGTGTCACCTTGGCCGAGCTCGACGAGGCGCTCCTCCCCCACGGCCTGGTGTACCCGGTCTTCCCGGGCGAGCAGTCGGCCAGCCTGGGCGGCAACGTGGCCACCAACGCCGGGGGCATGCGGGCCGTCAAGTACGGCGTCACGCGCCACCACGTCCTCGGGGTCGAGGCCGTCCTCGGCACCGGAGAGGTGATCACCGCCGGGGGGCGGTTCGTGAAGGCCACCTCCGGCTACGACCTCACCCAGCTCATCCTGGGGTCGGAGGGCACGCTGGCCGTGGTCACCCAGGCCATCCTCCGGCTCCACCCCCGGCCGGCCCACACCGCCACCCTCCTCGCCCCCTTCGCCACGCTGGACGAGGTGGCCGCGGCTGTGCCGCCCCTCGTGGCGAGCGGGGTCGGACCGCTCCTCGTCGAGTACATCGACCTGCTCTCCATGGGCGGCATCACGGCGGCGGCCGGGATCGACCTCGGCATCCCCGAGGACATCCGGGCGAAGACCCTCGCCTATCTGGTGGTGGTGCTCGAGGACCACCACGAGGACCGCCTCGAGGAGGACACCGCGTCCGTGGCCGGCCTGCTGACCGAGCTCGGTTCCCTCGAGCTCTACGTCCTGCCCGGTGCGGCCGGCGCCCAGCTCATCGAGGCCCGCGAACGGGCCTTCTGGGCGGCCAAGGCGGCAGGAGCCGACGACATCGTCGACGCCGTGGTGCCCCGGGCCAGCATCCCGTCCTACCTCGGCACCGTGGGCGGGCTGGCCGCCGCCGCCGGAGCCCTCGTCACCGGGTGCGGTCACGTGGGCGACGGCAACGTCCACCTCTCGATCTTCCAGCCCGACCCCGACGTCCGGGGCCGCCTCATCCACGACATCCTGGCCGCGGCGGCCGCCCTCGGCGGGGCCGTCTCCGGCGAGCACGGGATCGGCACCCGCAAGCTCGCCGAGCTGGCCGGACTCGAGGACCCGGTCAAGCTCGACCTCATGCGCCGCATCAAGACCGCCTTCGACCCCCGGGGCATCCTCAACCCGGGGACCATCTTCGCCCCAGGCGACACGGCACCGGCCCCCGCCCCGGACGGTCGGCAGGGGGCGCACCGGTGAACGGCGCCCGGTCCCTCGTCCGGACGCTGGTCGACCACGGGGTCGACGTCTGCTTCATGAACCCCGGGACCTCGGAGATGCACTTCGTGGCCGCCCTGGACGACGTGCCGGAGATGCGCGGGGTGCTCGCCCTCTTCGAGGGCGTGGCCACCGGGGCGGCCGACGGCTACGCCCGGATGAGCGACCGGGCCGCCGCCACCCTGCTCCACCTCGGCCCGGGACTCGGGAACGGCCTGGCCAATCTCCACAACGCCCGGCGGGCCCACAGTCCGGTGCTGGCCGTGGTCGGCGACCACGCCGTCTCCCACCGCCCCTACGACGCCCAGCTCCAGTCGGACATCGAGACGGTGGCCCGCAACGTCTCGACCTTCGTCCGCACCTCGGCGTCCACGCCTCGCCTCGGGGCCGACGCCCTCGACGCCCTCGCCGCGGCCTACGGCCCTCCGGGCTCGGTGGCCACCCTCATCCTCCCGGCCGACGTCTCGTGGTCCGAAGGCGGCGCGGTGGCCTCCCGCCCCGGCCTCGGGCCGGCTGCCGGTGCCGCTCCCGACGTGGCCGTCCTCGAAGCGGCCGCCGCCGCGCTGCGCTCGGGGGAGCCGACGGCCCTCCTCCTCGGTGGGCGGGCCTGTGCCGGTCCCCTGCTCGACGCCGTGGCCGACCTGGCCCACGCCGCCGGGGCCCGGCTCCTGGCCGAGACGTTCCCACCCCGGATCGGGCGAGGCGCTGGACGACCGCCACTCGAGCGCCTGGCCTACCTGGCCGAGTTCGCCGCCGCCCAGCTCGAGGGGGTGCGCCACCTGGTCCTGCTCGACGCCAAGTCGCCAGCCTCCTTCTTCGCCTATCCGGGCAAGCCCAGCGACCTCGTGCCCGCCGGCTGCACGGTGCACCCTCTGGTCGGGCCGGCCGACGACCTGGTCGGTGCCGTGGATGCGCTGGCCGAGCTGGCCGGTACGGCGGCCGGCGGCGCACCACGCCAGGAGGCGGCCGTCCCGGGAGCGCCCAGCGGCCCCCTGACCGCCCAGGCCGTCTGCCAGAGCCTCGGTGCGCTCCTGCCCGAGGGGGCCATCGTCTCCGACGAGGGGAACACCTCGGGCCTGTTCGCCCCGGGGGCCACGGCCGGGAGCCCGCCCCACGACTGGCTCACCCTCACCGGGGGGGCCATCGGCCAAGGTCTCCCGGTGGCCGTCGGGGCCGCCGTGGCCGCCCCCGACCGGCGCGTGGTGGTCCTCGAGTCGGACGGCAGTGCCATGTACACCATCCAGTCCTGGTGGACGATGGCACGCGAGGGCCTCGACGTCACCACCGTCCTCCTCAACAACCACTCCTACGCCGTGCTCAACATGGAGCTCGACCGGGTCGGTGCCGAGCCGGCGGGGCCGCGGGCCCGGGCCATGCTGGACCTCCACGATCCCGATCTCGATTTCGTCCACCTGGCCACCGGGCTCGGCCTGCACGCGGCCCGGGCCGAGACGGCCGAGCGGTTCCACGAGGAGCTGGGCCGGGCCCTGGCCACCCCGGGCCCGAGCGTGGTCGAGGCCATCGTCCCTCCGCTCCTCTGACCGGGCCACGGCCGGTCAGCCGGCTTCGGCCACCGTCTTGAGCCTGGACAGGGTGTCGCGGATGGACGTGTCGGTGAAGGCGACCCGGTCCTCGACGCCCGAGGACGTGGGCAGTCGACGGACCAGGCCGTTGCGCCGGTCGGTCCACCGTTCGGTGACCCGGCAGCCTCCGGGCGTCTCCTCGAGCACGTAGGCCCACCGGGCGACCTTCACCGGGCCCACCGTGACCTCGAAGGCGAAGCGGTGCGGGGCGTCGTACTCGGAGACGGTGGCGGTCGTCGTCCACGTCTTGCGCCCCTTGCCGTTGCGGCCGCGGAACTTGGCACCGAGGGCCGGACCGGACGCCCCCCGGAGCCACTCGCCGCCGTCGTTCTCGGGCGAGAACTCCCCCATGCGGGTGAGGTCGCTCACCAGGGCGAAGACCGCCGCCGCCGGGGCGGCGACCTCGACCGTGTGCTCGAGGCTGACCACCCTCCCAGCCTACCGGCGATGCCACCCGGGCCGCTGCGTCGGACGGATCGCCGGCACACCACGGGGCTCGTGGCGCAGGGCCGGCCCGGACGGGAGGGGTCGGCACCACCCGGGTGCCCCGAGCACGCCGGCGGGTCGCTCCCGGCCGACGCGCACGCCTCCGCAGCCGGGGAGAGGTCCGGGTTCGCTAACCTCGCAACGACCACGACCCCGGAGGTGCACCATGGGAACCGCTGCCGCTGCCGAACAGGTCGTGCGCGACTTCTGCGACGCCTTCGACGGACGGAACGCCGAGGCGTTGCGCCCGTACTTCACCGACGACGTCGTCTACCACAACATCCCTCTCGAGCCAGCCGTCGGGATCGACGCCACCATCGCGTTCATCGACGGATTCTTCGGGATGTGCGACGGCATGACCATCGAGATGGTGGGCATCGCCGTCCGCGACAACCTGGTGCTGACGGAGCGCATCGACACCTTCACGGTCGGGGAGGTGGTGGCACCGCTCCCTGTCATGGGCGCCTTCGACGTCCGTGACGGCAAGATCTGTGCCTGGCGGGACTACTTCGACCTGGGCCAGATCACGAAGATGCTCTCCGGAGAGGCGTAGCGCCGCACGGCGGTGGGGCCGGAGGGCCCCGGTGGCCGGGCCGGCGGCTCGATCGGACCGGTCCCCGACGTCAGGTTGCCCGCCTGGAACGGACGAACTCCGCCGCGCCGGAGACGAAACCCTCGACGTCCGCCGCCTTGTCCGAGGCGAGGCCCGCGAACCACCCGGGCACGTAGACCTGGAGGGCGTCGTTGTCCAGTCCGTCGAGCACGGCGGCGACGACCTCGTCGACCGTGATGGGCTCGACTGCGTCGATGGGCGGGTCGTTGTCGGGCAGATGGAACAGCTCGGTGTCGACCACACCGGGGTAGACGACCATGACCTTGACCCCCGTGTCCCACAGGTCCATGGCCATGGCCTCGGAGAACACGCCCAGCGCCGCCTTGGAGGCGTCGTAGGCGGACTCTCCGGGCGAGCTCAGCGTCGCCGCCACCGACGAGACGTTCACGATGCGGCCCTCGCCCCGTTCGAGCATCTGGGGCAGCAACGCCAACGTGAGGCGCACCGGCGCGAAGAAGTTGACCTGCATGACGTGCTCGACGGTTCCCGGATCGAGCCGGCTCACGTGCCGGCGCTTGGGGATGCCGGCGCAGTTGACCAGTAGGTCGACGCCGCCCAGCTCGTCCGCGGCCGACGCCGCGAGGAGGTCGACCGCGGCCGGATCCGCCAGGTCGGAGACCCACATGCGCGAGCCCGGGGCGTGCCGTCGGCACTCCTCCACCACCTCGCCGAGCCTGTCGGCGCGTCGGGCCGCCAGTCCGACGGTCGCACCGGCCCGGGCGAAGGCACGCGCCAGCCCGGCCCCGATCCCCGACGAGGCCCCTGTCACCACCACCCGGCGCCCGGCCAGTGCACACGTCATGTCGCCCTCCGACCTCGGTGGACCTGTCCCCACACTGTCGCACCCGTCGGGGACTCCGGTCGAATGGCCCGTTGGACGGGGCGGGGCACGGCCGGAGGCAATCGGCCGCGCGGCGGTCGTAGGGCGGCCCCGGGGGTTCGTTTCCGCGCTCCCGGTCACCGGCCTGGAAGTCGTCGGCGCGAGTAGTACGATGGGAACGTCGACTTCGGTGCAGAGGGGGTGTTCCCCTCCCACGAGCCGGCGAGTCGACCGAAGAGGTCGAAGACCGGCCAACTCGGTGCAGCAGGCACCGGCGTGCAGCCATCGATTCTGTCCTCAGCCGCAGGGGCGAGTGACAGATCGGTCACATTCGCCTGCTGGCACTGACCGAAGGAAGCATGAAGACCGAGTCTGAGGCCCCGGCCAACGGGGCGTCACAGCGTGAGGACTTCGCCGAGCTGTCTCGGAGGGTCCGTGCACAAGGGCTGTTCCACCGCCGGGGTGGCTACTACGCCGTCAAGATCGGGATCACGGTCGCCGCCCTCGCGTCGCTGGCCGTCACGGTGGTCATCGTCGGCAACACCTGGTGGAACCTGGTTGTTGCCGCCGGTCTCGCCTTCGTGCTGGTGCAGATCGGCTTCATCGGCCACGACGCCGGGCATCGTCAGGTCTTGGCCCGCCGACGAGGAAACGACGCCGTCGGGCTCATGCTCGCCAATCTCCTGAGCGGGTTCAGCTTCAACTGGTGGCTGACCAAGCACAGCCGCCACCATGCCCATACCAACCTCGAAGGCAAGGATCCCGACATCGCTGCCGGTGCGCTGGTCTTCACACCGGAGCAGACCCGCGCGCGTGGGCGATTCGGCCGGAATTTCGCCCGCATCCAGCCGTTCATGCTGGTGCCACTCCTGTTCCTGGAGGCGCTCAACCTCCATGTCGCCAGCGCGAGGGCCCTCGCCCGACGCCGGGACCGGGCCGCGCTCGTCGAGCTCGGGCTGCTCGTCATCCACGGCGGCATCTTCTTCCTGGCGCCGTTCCTGGTCCTCTCGCCGGTGCGGGCACTGATCTTCGTCGTCGTCTCCCAGTCGCTCTTCGGCTTCTACCTGGGCGCAAGCTTTCTCACCAACCACGTGGGCATGCCCACGGTGACCGACGGCAACGACCTGGGTTTTCTGCGCCGTCAGGTGATGACCTCGCGCAATCTGTCCGGGCCTTCCATCGTCGGATTCCTCTTCGGCGGTCTCGACAGTCAGATCGAGCATCACCTGTTCCCGACGATGCCTCGGGCCAATCTCCGCCGAGCACGCGCTGTCGTGCGGTCGTTCTGTGCCGAGCGCAGGATCCCCTACGCCGAGCAGAGTCCGTGGCACGCCTACCGCGACGTGGTGCGCCATCTCCGGACGGCCGGCAACGGTCGGGCGGTCGTCGTCGACTGAGGGCCGCCCTCGGTGCCTCGCACGAGACCGGCCTCGGTCGGTCGATGGCGCGGCGTCCCCGCGGAACCCGCCGGGGGCGCTGCGACGCCCTGACCAGGGACATCGGGTGGGGCTAGCAAGAATCGAACTTGCGACCTCAGCATTATCAGTGCTGCGCTCTAACCAACTGAGCTATAGCCCCGCAACCGGCCCGAGACGCTACACCATCGGCCGACAGGGCCCGGCGGGCCGTCGTCCTCCCGCCGGACGCCCGGCCGCGTCAGTCGCCGTCGTCGTCCGTTTCGGCGCCCACCCGGGCCACGGCGGCCACGGCGTCGCCGGCGTCCAGGTTCATGACCCGCACCCCGGTGGCGTCCCGTCCCTGGGAGGCGATCTCCCGGACCGCCGTGCGGATGATGACCCCGGAGCTCGAGATGAGGAGGATCTGGTCCTCGAGGCCGGCCATGAAGGCAGCCACCACCCGACCGCGTTTGGCCGTGAGCCGGATGCCCCGGACCCCCTGGCCACCCCGCGCCTGGCGGTTGAACCGTTCGACCTTGGTCCGTTTGCCGTAGCCGGCGTCGGTCACCAGCAGGATGTCGGCCTCGTCGCGGGCCACGTCGCACGAGACGACCTCGTCACCCTCCTTCAGTCGCACCCCGCGGACCCCGGCGGCGTCCCGGCCCATGGCACGGACGTCCTGCTCCGAGAAGCGGATCGTCATCCCCGAGCTGGTGACGATGAAGATGTCGTCGTCCCCTCGGGTCTCCACCACCCGCACCAGCTCGTCGCCGTCGCGCAGGTTGATGGCGATGAAGCCCTCCCGGCGTGACTTGTCGTACTCGGCGAAGGCCGTCTTCTTCACCTGGCCGTGCTTGGTGGCGAACACCAGGTAGTGGTCGGCGGTGAAGTCCCGGGTCCCGATGACCGCCTGGATGCCCTCGTCGGGGGCGAGCGGCAGCAGGTTGACGATGGCCGTGCCCCGGGCCGTGCGCTCCTTCATCGGTATCTCGAGGGCCCGGAGGCGGAAGACGCGCCCCCGGTTGGAGAAGAGCAGGAGGTGGGCGTGGGACGACGTGTGGACCACGTCGTCGATGAGGTCCTCCTCCTTCAGCTTGGCCCCCTGGACCCCGCGGCCACCGCGCCCCTGGGTGCGGAAGGCGTCAGCCGGCACGGCCTTCACGTAGCCGGCCCGGCTCATCGTCACGACGATTTCCTCGTCCTCCACGAGGTCCTCGACGTTCATGTCACCCGGGTCGTGGGTGATCGACGTGCGACGCTCGTCGGCGAACTTCTCACGGATCTCGCCGAGCTCGCCGGCGATGACGCCGCGCAATTTGGCGTCGTCGGCCAGGATGGCCTCAAGCTCGGCGATCTCCTGGCGGAGCTTGGCCAGCTCCTCTTCCAGGTTGGACCGACCCAGCCGGGTCAGGCGGGCCAGGGTCATGTCGAGGATGTGGTTCGCCTGCTCCTCGGAGAACCCGAACGGCTCGGCGCACAGGGCCGTGAGGGCCGCCGGTCGGTCGTCGGAGGCCCGGATGGCGGCGATGACGGCGTCGAGCATGTCGATGGCCTTGAGCAGGCCCTCGACGACGTGGGCCCGGGCCCGGGCCTTGGCCAACAGGAACTCCGACCGCCGCGTGACCACCTCGACCTGGTGGGCCACGTAGTGGGTCAGCATCTGAGCCAGATTGAGCGTGCGGGGGACGCCGTCGACCAGTGCCACCGCGTTGGTGGAGAAGGTCGTCTGCATGGGGGTCTGCTTGAACAGGTTGTTCAGCACCACGTTGGCGTTGGCGTCCCGTTTGAGGCGGATGACCAGGCGGGTCTTGCCGCCGGCCGAGTCGTCCTGCACCTCGGCGATCCCGTCGAGCTCACCGGCCCGCACCAGGTCCTCGATCTTCTTCGACACCGAGGCGATCGAGGTCTGGTAGGGCATCTCGGTGACGACGATGCGCGTGTCGCCGGACCGTCCCTCCACGATCTCGGCGACGGCCCGCAGCTTGATCGAGCCCCGGCCGGTCCGGAGGGCGTCCTGGATGCCCTGGCGCCCCAGGATCAGGGCGCCGGTGGGGAAGTCCGGGCCCTTGACGAAGGCCATCAGCTCGTCCGGGTTGGCGTCGGGGTGCTCGAGCAGGTGGGTGGTGGCGTCGATGACCTCGCCCAGGTTGTGGGGCGGGATGTTGGTGGCCATCCCCACGGCGATGCCCTGCGAACCGTTCACGAGCAGGTTGGGGAAGCGCGCCGGCAGCACGGCCGGCTCCTCGGAGGTGGCGTCGTAATTGGCGTCGAAATCGACCGTCTCCTGGTCGATGCCGCTCATGAGCTCGAGGGCGAGCGCACCCAGCCGGCACTCCGTGTAGCGCATGGCCGCCGGCCCCTCGTCGGGGCCGGTGCCCCCGAAGTTGCCGTGCCCGTCGATGAGCGGGTGCCGCATCGAGAAGTCCTGGACCATCCGGGCCAGGGCCTCGTAGATGGCCGAGTCGCCGTGGGGGTGGTAGGAGCCCATGACGTCGCCGACGACCTTGGCGCACTTGGTATGCGGCCGGTCGGGCAGCAGGCGCTGGTCGTACATGGAGTACAGGATCCGGCGGTGGACGGGCTTCAGCCCGTCGCGGACGTCGGGCAGTGCACGCGAGACGATGACCGACATCGAGTACTCGAGGAAGGAGCGCTCCATCTCCTCCTGGATCTCTATGGGCTCGATGAACCCGGAGACCTCCGTGTCGGTGCCCGTGCCCCCGTCCGACCCGTCCCCGCTGTCGCGCTCACCTGGTGCCATTGCTCGTCCTCGTCTGCGTGGTGTCGGTCAGGGTGGTTCCGTCGTGCACGACGGCGCCCGCCGGGGGCGCCCTCTAGATGTCGAGGAACCGCACGTCCTTGGCGTTGGTCTGGATGAACTGGCGCCGGAGTTCGACGTCCTCGCCCATGAGCACCGAACAGACCTCGTCGGCCAGGGCGGCCTGTTCCACCGCGACCTGCAGGAGCGAGCGTTGGCCCGGGTCCATGGTCGTGTCGCGCAACTCACCGAAGTCCATCTCGCCCAGGCCCTTGAGCCGCTGGAAGTCGGCCTTGTGGTTCGGGTGCTCCTCGAGGAAGGCGGCCTTCGCGCCGTCGTCCTTCAGGTAGACCTTCTCCTTGCCCACCAGCGTCGAGTACAGCGGGGGCTGGGCCACGTAGACGAACCCGCCTTCGACCAGGGGCTTCATCTGCCGGAAGAAGAACGTGAGCAGCAGGGTCCGGATGTGGGACCCGTCCACGTCGGCGTCGGCCAGGATGATCACCTTGTGGTAGCGGATCCTGGCCACGTCGAAGTCCTCGGCCAGGCCGGCGCCGATGGCCGAGATCAGCGCCTGGATCTCGGTGTTCTTGAGCATCTTGTCGATCCGGGCCCGCTCGACGTTGAGGATCTTGCCGCGGATGGGCAGGATCGCCTGGGTCTTCGGGTTGCGGGCGTCCTTGGCCGATCCGCCGGCCGAGTTGCCCTCGACGATGAAGATCTCGCTCTCGCGGGGGTCGCGCGACGAGCAGTCGACGAGCTTGCCCGGAAGACCGGCCCCGTCGAGGGCCGACTTGCGCCGCGTGAGGTCCCGGGCCGAGCGGGCCGCCACCCGGGCCCGGGCCGCCAGCAGCCCCTTCTGCACGATCTGGTTGGCCTCGCGGGGGTTCTCCTCGAACCACTCGGCCAACTTCTCGTTGGTCGCCCGCTCGACCAGCGAGCGGACCGGCACGTTGCCCAGCTTGCCCTTGGTCTGGCCCTCGAACTGGGGGTCCTGCAACCGCACGGAGATGATGGCGGTCAGACCCTCGCGGATGTCCTCGCCGAGGAGGTTGGCGTCCTTCTCCTTCAGCGCCCCCTTGGCCCGGGCGTACTTGTTGACCACGTTGGTGAGGGCCTTCTTGAACCCCTCCTCGTGCATGCCGCCGTCGATGGTCGAGATGCCGTTGGCGAAGGAGTGGATCGACTCGTAGAAGCCGGTGTTCCACTGGAGGGCCACCTCGACCTCCATCGCCTCCTCCCGCTGCTCGAAGGAGCACACCTTGCGGAACAGCGCCTCCTTCGAGGCGTTCAGGTGGCGCACGTAGTCGACGATGCCGTCCCGGTACTTGAACACCTGGGAGGGCTTGGCATCGGGCCGCTCGTCGGCGAAGTGGATTTCGAGACCCCGGTTGAGGAAGGCCATGACCTGGAGTCGCTCGACGACGGTCTGCGCCCGGAACTCGACCTCTTCGAAGACGGTGGCGTCCGGCCAGAACGACACCACCGTGCCCGTCCGGTCGCGCGGTGCCGGACCGGTGACCTCGAGCTTGCCCGTGGGGGTACCGCCGTCGACGAACTCCATGACGTGGTGGTGGCCGTCGCGGTCGATCTCGAGACGGAGGCGGCTGGAGAGGGCGTTGACGACCGAGACGCCCACCCCGTGCAGGCCCCCCGACACCTTGTACCCGCCGCCCTCGCCGAATTTTCCGCCGGCGTGCAGCACGGTGAGCACCACCTCGGCGGCCGTGCGGTCCTTGTACTTCGGGTGGACGCCGGTCGGGATGCCCCGGCCGTCGTCCGTCACCCGCACTCCGCCGTCGGCCAGCAGGACCACGTCGATCCGGGTGCAGAAGCCGGCCATCGCCTCGTCCACGGCGTTGTCGACGACCTCCCAGATGAGGTGGTGGAGGCCCGTCGGGCCGGTCGAGCCGATGTACATGCCCGGCCGCTTGCGTACCGGGTCGAGGCCTTCGAGGACGGTGATGTCGCCGGCGTCGTAGCTTGGCTCCGCCGCGCTGCGCTCCTTCTCCGCTTTCAGCGCCACAGGCGCGCCCTTTCCCAGCTGATGGACGAGTGGGATCCCGGGAGACCTGTGCCGGCCGGCCGGTGCTCCGCACCCGCCCGGGCCGGTGGTCATCCCCCGATTCCGATGCCCCAGTGTAGCCGCCCGGGCCGGGTCGCCGGGCCCACCGAGGGCCTCCATCCGGGCCCGGCGGGGCCCTCGTCAGCGGTGGACGCGGACGTCCAGCCGCCCGGGTCGCTCGACGCCGGTGTGGGCGGTCACGCGGTCGAGCAGGGTGTCCGCCAGCCGCCGGACCTGGGTGGCCCACGCCGGATGGTCCACCACCACCACCAGGGCCTCGGCGTCGAGGCGCTGGGGCCGTACGTGCTCGGCCATGGCCGGGCCCACGATCTCGGCCCACTCCGAGAACAGGCGGCCCAGGGCGCCGGGACCCTCGATGCCCAGCCGGCTCGTCAGCGCCTCCAACGAACCACCGAGGGGCTGGGGCCCGTCACCCCGCCGGGACCGTGGCGGGGGCCTCATGCGCGCCTCCCGCCGGCCACGGTCCGGCCGTCGGCCGCCATGGTGTACACCGCCTCCGCCGTGACTTCGGGCGGCGGGGGCAGCGCCGTGGTGAGCAGGGTCTGGCCGGGGGGGAGGCCGGCCAGCAGGGCCCGCGACCGCTCCGGGTCGAGTTCGGAGAAGACGTCGTCGAGGAGCAGCACCGGGGCCGAGCCCAGCCGCTCGGTGGCCAACTGGTGGGCGGCCAGGCGGAGGGCGAGGGCCAGTGACCGCTGCTCACCCTGGGAGGCATGGGTCCGGGCCGGCAGGCCCTCGACGTCGAGGGCGAGATCGTCGCGTTGAGGGCCGACGGTCGTGACCCCTCGGGCCAGGTCGTCCTGGCGGGCCGCGGCCAGGGCGTCGGCCAGGGCGCCCTCCCAGGTCCGGCGGTAGGTCAGGCCGACGGCGGTGGCGGTGCCGGCCAGCCGTCCGTAGTGCTCGGTGAACGCCGGCGCCAGCTGCGTGACCAGGGCCTCCCTGGCCTCCACCAGGAGGGTGCCGGCCGCGGCCAGGCGGGCGTCCCAGACGTCGAGGGTGGACGTCACCTCCGGGCCGGGTCGCCGGCCGGACGACCGCAGCAGGGCCGCCCGCTGACGGAGGACCTTCTCGGTGTCCTCCGCGGCCCGGGCCGCTCTGGGGTCCAGGACGGCCAGGGTCTCGTCGAGGAACCGTCGCCGCTCCGACGGTCCGGCACGGACGACGGCGATGTCCTCGGGGGAGAAGACCGTGGTCCGCAGGGCGCCGTGGAGGTCCGAACGACGGCGCACCGCCTGCCGGTTGACCTGGGTCCTGGCCCGACCGGTGGCCAGGATCTCGGCCTCGATGACCACGCGGCGGGTGACGACCTCGGTCTCCGCCCGGACGATGGCCCGTGGCTCGCCACGCCGCACGAGTGCCTCCCTGGGCGACCCCCGGAACGACTGCAGCGTGGCCAGGTAGGCGACGGCCTCGAGCAGGCTGGTCTTGCCGGTCCCGTTGCGCCCGGTGATCACCGTGGTGCCCAGCGGGTCGGGCGCCAGCGACGCCGCGTCCAGGTTGCGGAAGTCGGTGACCGTGAGCGAGACGAGGTGCACGGGAGGGGCCGGACCGGCCCGCTCAGGACACCCGGACCGGCATGAGCAGGTACCGGAAGTCCGACCGTTCCGCGCCCCGCACGGTGGCCGGCCGGGTGGCGTCGACCGTCTCGAGGAGCACCTCGTCCCCGGTCACGGCCTCCACGCCGTCGATGAGGTAGGTCGGGTTGAAGGCGATGGTCAGGTCGGTGCCGTCGAAGTCGGCGTCGACCGTCTCGCTGGCGTCGCCGACCTCCTGGGACACCACCGTGAGGTCGACGCCCCCCTGGCGCATCGAGAGGCGCACCGGGGTGGTGTTGTCCCGTACCAGGAGGCGGACCCGGCGGAGGGCGTCGAGGAGGGAGTCCTTGCCCACATGGAGCCGGTTGGGGTACTCGGCCGGAATGAGCTGGCGGTAGTCGGGATAGGTTCCGTCCAGCAGCCGGGTCGACACCCTCACGTTCCCGGCCGTGAACGTCAGATCGTGGTCACCGAAGGAAAGTCCGACGTGGGCGCCCGGTTCCCGGTCGGCCCCCTCGACGTCCTTTCCCCCGAGCCCCGAGAGTCGTTGGAGCTCGGCCAGGGCCCGGGCCGGCACCAGGATCTGCGACGCCCCGGCCAGCGCGTCGCTCCCGTCGAGGTCGCGCAGGGCCAGCCGGTAGGAGTCGGTGGCCACCAACCGGACGCCGCCGCCCTCGGGGGCGATGAGCACGCCGGTGAGGAGGGGCCGGGCGTCGTCACTGGAGGCGGCCCGGACCACCTGGCGCAGGGCTCCCGCCAGTCCGGCCGCGGGCAGCGACGTGGCCGGCTCGGCCGGCTCGGGAAGCGACGGGAAGTCCTCCACCGGGAAGGTCCGCAGGCTGAAGCGCGACCGGGCCGCACCGATCTCGACGCTCTCCCCCTCGGACTCGACCGTCACCGCCCCGGGATCGAGTGCCCGTACGATGTCGGCCAGCAGCCGGGCCGGGGCCACGCAGGTGCCGTCGGCGATCCCGATGGCCTCGCTCGAGACGTGCACCGTGAGGTCGAGATCGGTGCCCACCACCGAGAGCAGGTTGCCCCGGACCTCGATCCGAACCCCGCCCAGGGCCATCTGCCCGGCCGAGCGGGTACTGACCGCCCGCCCGGCCGTGGTCAGCACCTCGACGAGGGTGTCTCGCTCGCATCGGAACTTCACGCCGGGGTCCTTTCTCGCACGGCCGACCGCACTGCTCTCTTCGTTCTCTTCAGTAATTCAATTCGGGTAGTGATGGTAGTAAGGGCTGTGGACTGTGGATGAACCACTGTTTTCCCTGGCCAGAAGGGTAACAGCCGTCCACCGTCCGTCCACCTCGGCCAAGGGGGGAGTCCGGGACGCGAGGCGGCCGGCGGCCCCCTATGGACAACCCCGGTCGAGTGCACACCTTGTTCCCAGTCTGGCCGCCGGATATCCACAGGACGTGCACAACTTCTGGATAGCCCCACGAGGTCGTTCACGCGCCGCTCTTGATGCGCAGGATGAGATCGGTGACCTGGTTGTAGATCTGCTGGCGCTCCTTCATGAGACCGGTGATCTTCTCGACCGCGTGCATGACCGTCGAGTGGTCGCGGTCTCCGAACTCCCGGCCGATGGCCGGGTAGCTGAAGTCGGTGAGTTCACGGAAGACGTACATGCTGATCTGCCTGGCCGTCACCAGGGGGCGACGCCGGTTGGGCCCGCGGAGCTCGTCGACGCCGAACCCGAACGTCTCGGAGGTCGCCTCCAGGATGTCCTGGGGGGTGATCCGACGGGGCTGGTCGGCGGAGACGATGTCGGAGAGGACCTGTTCCGCCAGGTCGCGGCTGAGCGGCTGCCGGTTGAGGCTGGCGAAGGCGGTGACCCGGATGAGGGCGCCCTCGAGCTCGCGGATGTTGTCCTTGACGTGGGTGGCGATGAACTCGAGCACCTCGTCGGGCACGGCGACCCGCTCGTGCTCGGCCTTGGTCTGGAGGATGGCGAGCCGGGTCTCGAGCTCGGGGGGCTGGACCTCGGTGATGAGGCCCGAGAGGAACCGGCTGCGGAGCCGGTCCTCGAGGGTGGCGATGGACTTGGGCGGCCGGTCGGAGGTCAGCACGATCTGCTTCGAGGCGCCGTAGAGGGAGTTGAAGGTGTGGAAGAACTCCTCCTGGAGGGACTCCTTGCGCTCCATGAACTGCACGTCGTCGATGAGCAGGACGTCGCACTCGCGGTAGCGGCGCTTGAAGGCGGTGGTGGTGTTGGTGCGGATGGCGTCCACGAACTCGTTCATGTACGTCTCGGTGGTCACGTAGCGGACGTGGCGCCCGCCGAAGTTCTCGAGCACGTAGTTGCCGATGGCGTGGAGCAGGTGGGTCTTGCCCAGGCCGGCGTCCCCGTAGATGAAGAGCGGGTTGTAGGACCGGGCCGGCGATTCGGCCACCGACTGGGCGGCGGCGTGGGCGAAGCGGTTGGAGGAGGCGATCACGAAGGTCTCGAACGTGTACCGGCGGTCGAGGACGGGGTAGTCGAGGTGGGCGGTCTGGCCGGCGGGGGCCGGTCTGGCCGGCCGGACCGGCTCCTGCCGGCGGTCGGCGTCGTCGGGGAGCGGGTCCTCCGCCGGCTCGTAGACCGGGGCCACCACCTCGAGGCGGACGACCAGGTCGCGGCCCAAGGTGGCGACCACGGTGTCCTGGATGAGGCCGAGGAAGCGGGACTCCACCCGGTCGCGGATGAGGGTGTTGGGGACAGCGAGGACCAGCTCCCGGTCTTCGACGGCCAGCGGGGTGATCCCCGAGAGGTAGGCCTGCCAGATGGCGTCGGAGACCTGCGCCCGCAGGGCGTCCGAGCAGGATGTCCACAACTCTGCTGTGTCGTTCACGTGGGCCTCCGCCCCGGGAATGGGCATACGGTCCACAGCGGTTTCCACAGCTGTGGACGAAGATCGCCCGGGATCGGTCCGGGGCTGTCGGGACTGCTGGACCTGGTGCACCTGATTGGGAAGGCGAACGCTACGTCACCGGCGGGCCCTCGGCCCGGCCCGGGGACGGCGTGCGTCGGTCGGAACGGTACACCGTGCCCGGCCGGGGCGCTCCGGGCCCTCGACTAGAGCCTCGGCCGCGATTGGGCGTACCATGTGGCGGACTGCCCGACCGCCGGTCGCCGTCGGAGGACCCCTGCCGCTCCGGTCCGCCCGGCCCGCGGTCCAGGGCGAGGAAGGAAGTGGATGAATGAAGCGGACCTACCAACCCAACGTGCGCAAGCGCGCCAAGACGCACGGCTTCCGCAAGCGGATGTCGACCAAGGCTGGTCGGGCCGTGATCCGGGCGCGGAGGGCGAAGGGACGCCACCGCCTCTCGGTGTGAGCCCCGGCGCGCCCGGCGGCGAGGGCCGCTGTCGTGTCGGCGCCGTTCGATCACGTCGGACCTTCGTCGACCTGCGGCGGAGCAGCGCCCGGGGACGGGCCGGACCGCTCTCGGTCCGGTTCGTCGAGCACCCGGAGTGGCCCGGACCGGCGGTGGCCTACGCCGTGGGGCGGGCGGTCGGGAACGCGGTCGTGCGCAACCGGTTGCGCCGGCGGCTGCGGGCCGTCGTGGCCGAGGGGGCGGACCGCCTGCCGAGCGGCGCCTACCTGGTGAGCAGCGGTCCGGGCGGTCCGGCACTGGAGTTCGAGGAGCTGAAGAGGGCGATGAGCCAAGCACTGGAGAGAGCCACCAAGCGCCCGTCGGCCGCGCGCACCGGGTCGTCCGTGACCAGGGAGAACGGGCCATGAGCACCGCCACCTCCTCCGGGGCGCCCGCCGGCTCCCCGGCCCGGCGCTCGCCCACGGCCGCCGTGGTGGTGGCGGCCATCCGCGCCTACCAGTCGGCCCGCGCCGGGCGCCCGACGGGCTGCCGCTACCTTCCCTCCTGCTCCGAGTACGCGGTCGAGGCCGTCGACGTCCACGGCGCGCTCCGCGGCTCGGGCCTCGCCGCCCGGCGCATCCTCCGCTGCGGCCCGTGGGGCGGGCACGGCATCGACCCCGTCCCTGATCGGAGGGATCCGTGAGCTCGTTCACCCACGCCATCGGCAGCATCTTCCAGCCGCTGCTCAAGTTCGTCGCCGAGGTCCTGGCCTTCCTCTACTCGATCGTCCCGAGCTACCCGGTGGCCGTCACCCTCCTGACCATCTTGATCATGGCCCTCGTGACCCCGCTCACGGTCAAGAGCACGAAGAACATGGCCGCCATGCAGGCCCTGGCCCCGGAGATGAAGAAGCTCCAGCAGAAGTACAAGGGAGCAGAGAACAGGACCCAGCTCAACGAAGAAATGATGCGGCTCTATAAAGAGCACAAAGTGAACCCTGCTTCCGGGTGTCTTCCCATGCTGTTGCAGATGCCGGCGTTCCTGGTTCTGTACGATGTCATCCGCGGGATCACCAACACCGTCGGAAGAGGGGCGACGCTGCCCTACGCCGTGACGGCGTCGGGCATCGACCCCACCACCACCTCCAAGTGCACCAGTGCGGTGTGCGCCGATCCGCGCTACATCTCCCCGTCGACCACGATGTACCACGACATCGTGGCGGCCCACGGGCGGCTCATGTCCGGAGGGATGGACTTCGCAAACAAGCTCCTGGGTCACCACAGCTCGTTGTGGGTGGCCGCTCCCTTCCTGGTGCTCGTCCTCGCCGCGGTCGGGCTGCAGTACCTGCAGATGGCTCGGCTCAATGCCCGGAACCCGCAAGCTGCTTCGGCCAATCCGCAGGCGGCCGCTCTGCAGAAATATATGCCATTGATCTTCGGGTTCATTTATCTAAATGTTGCCGCAATTCTCAACGTCTATTTTATTGTTTCGAGCGCCATCCGCATCCTCACGCAGGAGATCCTGTTCCGGCGGGGCATCGTCCCCGGGCCGGGCGCGCCACCGCCGGCTGCCGGGTCGAAGAAGAGCGGCGTGGACAAGGTGGAGCGAGCGGTGCCGGGCTCGGCCGGGAAGGGCGGGGGCAAGGACCGGGGCGGCGGGGCCACGGGTGGCTCCAAGGCCGCCGGGCAGCCGACGGGCGCCGACGAGTCCGAGGCCGCCGCGACGGGGCCGACGGGCGCCGATCGCAACGGTGCGTCCCCCGGTTCGGTGAACGGCAAGGGGGCGGCCGACGCCAACGGTTCGGACGGCAGGAAGAGCCCCCATCCGAGGGCGAAGGGCAAACGAGAGAGAAAGGCGCGCTGAGACGTGGAGTGGGTAGAAGCCAGCGGGAAGTCCCTGGCCGAGGCCAGGGAGGCCGCGGCAGACATGCTGGGGGTGGCCGAGGACGACGCTGAGTTCGTGACCGTGAGCGAACCGAAGGCCGGGCTGTTCGGCCGGATCCGCGGGGAGGCCCGCGTCCGAGCACGCGTCCGTCCGGTCACGCCTCCGCCCAAGCGGGGTCGCCGGCAGCGGTCAGATCGCGGCAGGGAAGGCGGCAGCAGCGGCCCGCGCTCCGGCGGGAACGGCGACACCAGGACCGGCGGACCGCGGCGCTCCGGCAGGAACGGCAAGGCGGCGGTCGGGGCCGGGGACGAACCGGGCGGCGGCGAGGCATCCACCGGCGCGTCCGGTGAGCCGGAACAGGCCGGGGGTCCGGACACCGGAGGCGAGCGCCCGGGCCCGGCCCGCCGCCGCCGCTCGAGGGGGGCGGGGTCGTCGAACGGCGTCCGGTCGAGGGTTCAGGAGAAGCAAGGATCCGGCACGACGTCGGGAGAGAGCGAGGAGACCATGGAAGAGTCACTGACACTCGAGGAGCAGGGCCAAGCGGCGCAGAAGTTCCTGACCGGGCTCGTCCGAGAGTTCGGGCTCGAGGCCACGGTCACCTTCTCCCCCGTTGACGACGAGACGGTCCAGGTGGCGGCGGTCGGAGACGACCTCGGCCTGCTGGTCGGACCCCGGGGGGCGACCCTCTCCGCGGTGCAGGATCTCACCCGCACCTTCGTCCAGCGCCAGTCGGAGAACCGCACCGACCGGATCCTGGTCGACGTCGGGGGCTACCGGGAGAAGCGGACCGCGGCGCTCAGACGCTTCGTCGAGGGGATCGTGGAGGAGGTCAAGGAGACCGGTGAGGAACGGGCCCTCGAGCCCATGTCGCCGGCCGACCGCAAGGTCATCCATGACACGGTGAACGACATCGAGGGGGTCGAGACCCGGTCGTCGGGCGAGGAGCCAGCGAGGTTCGTGGTCATCGCCCCGGTGTGATGCGGGCGGCAGGCCCGACCGTGGGGGACGCGCAGTGGCATCGGGGGCCTCCCGGTGCCACTGTCGCGTCACGACCGGCCCGGCGTCGGAGCCCGGGATCGTGACGCGGACGAGACAGGTGGAGGCGGCGGCCGTCGACGAGGTCCGGACCCGGGTGGACCGTCGGATCGGTGCGGTGCTGGCCCGCGCCGCGGCCCTGGGGTTCCTCGGTCAGGTGGCCGTCACCGAGCAGATCGACCATGCGCTCGGCTTCGTGGCCACCGTCGAGGAGGAGCTCTGCCGACCGCCGGGATCGGTGCTGGACCTGGGAACGGGGGGCGGACTGCCCGGTCTGGTCCTGGCCGCCTGTTGGCAGGGGGCGGAGGTCGTCCTGGTCGACGCCAACGAGCGCCGGACCGACTTCCTCCGGGAGGTGGTCTCCGGGTGGGGGGACACCGGTCGGGTGCACGTGGTCAGGGGGCGGGCCGAGGAGCTGGGGCGGGAGCCCGACCGACGTGAGCGCGTGGAGGTGGTGACCGCCCGCTCCTTCGGACCGCCGGCCGTGACCGCCGAATGCGGCGCCCCGTTCGTGGCCGTGGGTGGGCGTCTGGTGGTCTCCGAACCGCCCGGGGCGGAACGGTCCGAACGTTGGCCGGCCGCCGGCCTGGCGACCCTCGGCCTCTCCCCCGGTGCCGCCTTCCGGGTGGCCGACCGCTTCGGCTTCCAGGTCCTCCTGAAGGACCGGCCGTTGGCCGACCGCTTCCCCCGCCGCGTGGGCGTACCGGCCAAGCGGCCACTCTTCTGAGCGGTGGGACCGGTCGCGTGAGACGGTGAGGGTGCCCCGATGTTCCACGTGGAACATCGGGACCCCGGACCCGTGTGGTCCGGTGCCGCACACGGGGGTGTCGGGGCCGCGCCCCGGGGGCCGCCCCTCCCCGGTCACGGGGACCGGTGGTGCCCGACCCGGCGGTCTCGCCCCCGGTTCCCGGGCCCCGCACCCGACCGCTCCCGACGGCGGACGAGCGGGCTCCCGAACGGGTGATCCGCCGACCCCCGGCGGGTCGTCGACGGCTGGACCGGCCGGGGTCCGCCGCCGACGGGACGCCCCGGGGATCGGACGCCACGACCACCGGAGTCCCGTGGACGGGGCGAACGGGCGCCCCCTACCGGCGCGCTCCGTCGCTCCGCAGACCGGTCCGGCCGGACGCGACGCCGATCCGGTCCGGACGAGTGGGCCCGGGACGCCGTGGCCCCACCCCGTGGTCCAAGGAGGCGGGGCGGAAGGATGTTTCACGTGGAACACTCTCGACTAATGCTTGACCCTCGCCCCCGGACCGGCGAGGATGGGGTCCTCGACCCCTGCCTACCCGAGGAGACGATCATGCGCGGCCGACGGTTTGGTCGGAACAGGAATCTCCCTCCGGCTCCCCCCTCATCGCACACCGCCGCCTCGTCCTCCTCCGGGTCGGTGCGGGTGGTGGCCGACGAACCGACGACGGTGGGCGAGGCCGAGCACGACGACACCGCGCCGGACGACACCGCCCCGGAGGACACGGCACCGGACGACACGGCACCGGAGGACACCGCACCGGCCGACGTCGCCGCGGTCCTCGACGGTGCCCGGCCCAGGCCGGTCAGGGGGGAAGGCACCGTCACCCGGTCGACCGGCTCCGGAGGCGAGCTCGCTCCCGACGGGGAGGGCGCCGTAGCGCAGCAGCCGGCCCCGGAGGTCGCCGCCGGTGAGACCGCTCCCCCGCCGGGTCCGGCACCGGTGGGCACCACCGCCGGGCCCGAACCGCAACCCGAGGCGGCCGGAGCGCCCGACGACGCCCCCACCCCGCAGGCCGCCGCCGCCACCCCCCTGCCCCGCGTCCTGGCGGTGGCCAACCAGAAGGGCGGCGTCGGGAAGACGACGACCTCGGTCAACCTCGGTGCCGCCCTCGCCGAGCTCGGGTTCCGGGTGCTCGTGGTCGACCTGGACCCCCAGGGCAACGCCACCACCGGCCTCGGGATCGACGCCCGAAACTTCGAGCTGTCGATGTACGACGTGTTGATGCGCGACGCCTCGCTCGAGGACTGCGTCGAGCCGACCAGTATGAAGAACCTCTTCGTGGCCCCGGCCACCATCGCCCTGGCCGGCGCCGAGATCGAACTGGTGCCCGCCTTCAGCCGGGAGCTCAAGTTGCGCAAGGCCATCGAGGCCGTGCTCGACGACTTCGACTACATCCTCATCGACTGCCCCCCCTCCCTCGGCCTCATCACCGTGAACGCCCTGGCCGCGGCCGGCGAGGTGCTGGTGCCCATCCAGTGCGAGTACTACGCCCTCGAGGGGTTGAGCCAGCTGATGAGCAACGTCCGCCTGGTGGCGTCCAACCTCAACCCGCGTCTCGAGATCTCGACCATCGTGCTCACGATGTACGACGCCCGGACCAAGCTCGCCGACCAGGTCGCCCACGAGGTGCGCAGCCACTTCGGCGCCAAGGTCTGCCGCATCGTCATCCCCCGCACGGTCCGGCTCTCGGAGGCCCCGTCGTTCGGGCAGCCGATCACGGCGTTCGACCCGTCGTCCCGGGGGGCCATCGCCTATCGGGAACTAGCCAAGGAGGTCAGTGGTGGCACGTCGTAGCGGCCTCGGGAAGGGCCTGAGCGCCCTCATCCCGACCGAAGTCACCGGCGACCGGTCGTCGGCGCTCCAGGAGGTGCCGATCGGCAACCTCCGGCCCAACCCACGCCAGCCTCGGACCAACTTCGACGAGGAGACCATGTCGTCGCTGGCCGCGTCCATCAAGGAGTTGGGCGTGCTCCAACCCATCCTGGTGCGCCGGGTCGGTGCCGACGCCTCGGACGAGTTCGAGCTCATCGCCGGCGAACGGCGGTGGCGCGCCGCCCGACGGGCCGGGCTCCACACCATCCCCGTGCTGGTCCAGACGGCCGACGACACCCACTCCCTGGAGCAGGCCCTGGTGGAGAACCTCCACCGACAGGACCTCAACGTCCTCGAGGAGGCGGCCGCCTACCAACAGCTCATCGAGGAGTTCGGCCTCACCCACGACCAGGTGGCCACCCGCGTGGGCAAGAGCCGGACCGTCGTCACGAACACGCTGCGTCTCCTGCAGCTGCCGGCCGGGGCCCAGCGCCTGCTGGCCGACGGCCAGATCACCCCGGGCCATGCCCGGGCCCTCCTGGGCACGCCCGACCGTGGCTATCAGGAGGTGCTGGCCAAGGCCGTGGTCACCGACGGCCTGACCGTTCGGGCCCTGGAGGACCTGGTGCGGGAGCACGGCGGGGGAGTGCGCCCCGGCGGAGGCCCGCCCGGAGGCGGTGCCGTCGCTCCCGTCACGGCGCTGCCCCGGACCCCGGAGGGGTCGACGCCCGCAGGTCCCGGAGTGCCGTCGGACCCGGGAGCGGTCCCCGGACGCCGCCTCCCGCCGCCGGGCATCCTCGAGCTCGAAGACCTCCTGGCCGGACACCTCAACACGCGCGTGAAGGTCGAGCTTTCGGCCAAACGGGGCCGCGTCGTCGTCGAATTCGCCACACTCGAGGACCTCGAGCGGATCTACAAGTTGATGGTCGGGGGCGAGGTGGCCCATTCGGGTTGAAGATGTCACTCAAAGTGGTGAGAGATTGACATAACACACAAAGTACCAGTTCATATAGTCACTCTTCGTCGTTTCTCCTGGCCTGAAGGCAAAGTAGAGATTCGTCCACAACCTGTGCATGAGGTTGTGGACGAAGGTTCACCTCCTCCACCGAGGTCGAGGTCGCGGGCGCGCGGTGGGACCCGCTTCAGTCCCAGGCCGAGTCGACCCACTCGGCCAGCGAGTCCACCACCGCCCGGGCCACGGTCGAGGACCGCTCGACCAAGGCCGAGGCCGGGCTGACGTCACAGAGCACCGCCGGCATCCGCGTCTCGCGGAGCAGGGGCACGGCCATCCCGCGGGCGCCACGGTCGGGTAGGGCGAGCGTGCCGGCCAGGGCCACGTGGAGGAGCTCGGCCAGCCGGCTCCCTCCGGGCGAGGAGTAGCGGTAGCCCTCGTAGTAGGCGGCCGAGCACCCCCGTTCCGTCCCCAACCGGATCCCCACGTAGACCTCGGCGCCGGCGGCATTGGCCTCGGCGGCCTGGATGGATCCGTCAGGGTGGTGGTGGGTGGTCACCCTGGCCCCCAGGCTCACCAACAGGCGACGCACGGCCCCCACCGGGGCGTCGAGCCCGCCCTCCTCGCCGACGGCCACCCGGCGCCCGGCCAGGGTGCGGGGGGCCTGGCGCAGGAGTTCGCGGTCGCGCACGGCGGCGACGAGCTCGGAGCCGTCGTGGCGCGTGCCGAAACGAAGGAGGGCCGAGACCGTGGCCGCACCGGCGATGCCGTCCACCGGCACCCCCGCGTTGCGCTGGAAGTCACCGAGGGCCGCCGAGGTGAGGTCGCCGAAGATGCCGTCGACACGCCCGGTGTCGAAGCCGAGGGCGCTGAGGCGCTGCTGGAGCTCGGCCACGTCGTCACCCCGGAGCATGGGCGTGCGCCGGTAGAGGAAGCGGTCGCCGAGGCGGCGCCCGGCCTCGACGAGGGCGGACCACGTCTGGTGGGCGCACGCCCCGTCGACCCGCAGGCCCCGGCGGTACTGGAAGGCCTCCACGGCGGCCCGGGTGCCCTCCCGGAACGACCCCTCGGGGTCCATGCCGGAGGAGAAGCCCAGCTCGGCGAGGCGGCGCTGCACGTCGGCCACGGCCTCGCCCTCGTCGCCGATCCCGAGGTGGATCTCGCCGTCCGGGCTCACTGGGCGGTGGACCGGGCACGGGACGGCCCCTCCGCAGGGACCGCGGTGGTCACAGGTGGGGCGAGAGCTCCTGGAGCAGCTGGCCCTTGCCCTTGGCCCCCACGATGCGGGCCGCCGGCTCGCCCGCCTTGAAGAGGATGAGCGTCGGGATGCTCATGACGTCGAACCGACGGGTGACGTCGAGGTTGTCGTCGATGTTCAGCTTGGCCACCTCGAGCTTGCCCGCCTGTTCGGCGGCGATCTCCTCGAGCACCGGGGCGATCATCTTGCACGGGCCGCACCACTCCGCCCAGAAGTCCACGAGCACGGGGACGTCCGAGGACCTGACATGCTCGTCAAAGCTAGCGTCGGTCAGGGTCGCGATCTTCTCGCTCACGGTTGCTCCTCCTGGGTTCGGCCGACCGCTGTTCGGGTGCGGCCCGGGACACGCTTCGCCAACGCACAACCCGGCCCGGGCATTCCCGGTCGGGTCGTCACGCGGCCCCGGCGTGGCGCTCCTCGAGCCAGCGCTCGGCGTCGATGGCGGCCATGCACCCCGACCCGGCGGCGGTGATGGCCTGACGGTAGCGGTGGTCCTGGACGTCGCCGCAGGCGAAGACCCCCTCGACGTTGGTCCGCGTCCCGTCCGTGGTGACCAGGTAGCCGGTGTCCTCCATGGCCAGCTGGCCCTTGAACAGGTCGGTGTTGGGCTGGTGTCCGATGGCCACGAACAGTCCGGCCACGGCCAGGTCCTCCTCGTCCCCGGTGCGGGTGTCCCGCACGCGCACCCCCGAGACGGTGGTGTCGCCCTGGACCTCGACCACGGAGCTGTGCCAGCGGAAGGTGATCTTCTGGTGGTCGAGGGCCCGCTGCTGCATGACTTTCGACGCCCGGAGCTCGCCGCGGCGGTGGATGATGGTGACCGAGTCGGCGAAGCGGGTCAGGAAGAGCGCCTCCTCGAGGGCCGTGTCGCCGCCTCCGACCACGGCGATCTCCTTCCCCCGGAAGAAGAAGCCGTCGCAGGTGGCGCAGGTGGAGACCCCGTAGCCGAGGAGCCGCTCCTCTCCGGGCACGCCCAGCATGAGCGCCTTGGCCCCGGTGGCCACGATGAGGGCCTCGGCGGTGTAGGTCGGCTCGGCGGCTCCGGGATCGCCCACCCAGAGCCCGAACGGGCGGCTGGCCAGGTCCACCCGGGAGACCTTGGCCGTGACGTAGTCGGTACCGAACCGGGCCGCCTGCTCCCGGAAGGCCTGCATGAGCTCGGGGCCCATGATCCCCTCGACGAAGCCGGGGAAGTTCTCGACCTCCGTGGTCAGCATGAGCTGCCCTCCGGGCTGGTCACCCGTGGAGGACGGCTCACCCTCCACCACCAGGGGGGAGAGCTGGGCCCGGCCGGCGTAGATGGAGGCGGTCAGGCCGGCCGGCCCCGAGCCGACCACGACGACCTGGCGGTGTTCGGTCACGACGCTCCCTCGCTTCCGGTGGCGGTGTCGACCCGCCTGCTCCAGAGCACCAGGCCGACGACGACGAACAGCGCTCCGACGACCACGTCCGAGATCCACACCCGCCCCCCGAACAGGTACACGGTGAGCAGGCGGATGAGCGTGATCGACAACAGCGCAGTGGTCACAACGCTGGCCGCCAGCACCACTATTCCGAAGACGATGGCCCGGGTGGCGAGGGTGAGCGGACGGACGGCCTTGTCCCGGATGACCCCGATGACCGCGTCGACGGCGTCGGCGCCCCGGACGGGCAGGTCCTTCAGCGGGCCGGCGCCCATCGGCGCGCGAGGGGGATCGGGCTTCGGCTCCATCCGGCGAGGATACTCCGAACCTCCCGACCGACCGCCGGAGGGCGGTGGCGGGCCGGTCAGTCGGCCGTGATGAGGGAGACCCCGATGGTCCCGGGCCCGGCGTGGGTGCCCACCACCGGACCGAGGTCGCTGACGACCAGCGGGTGCTCGCTGGTCACGTCGCCCAGCATCGCCAGGAACTCGTCGAGGTCGGCGGCCGCGCCGTTGGACACGGCGATGCGGCGGAGGGGCTGGGCGCTGCGGGCCTTGTCGGCCATGTAGCGCAGGGAGCGGATCCGCGTGCGTTGCTTCGATTCCTCCTCGACCACGCCGTCCACCAGGGTGACCACCGGCTTGATGGCGAGCAGGGAGCCGAGGAGTGCCCGGGCCCCCCCGATGCGCCCGCCCTTCTCGAGGTGTTCGAGCGTGTCGACCACGCCGTAGACCAGGGTGCGGGGGATGAGGCGCTCGACGTGCCCGACCAGGTGGTCGAGGTCGGCCCCCCCGGCGGCGAGCTCGGCGGCCTCGAGGACCAGGAGGCCGAGTCCGAGGGTCAGGGAGCGGGTGTCGACCACCCGCACCGGGAGCTCGTCGACCGCCTTGGCTGCGGCCAGGGCCGACTGGTACGTCGCCGAGACGCCTCCGGACAGGTCGAGGCACAGCACGCCGTCGTAGCCGTCGACGGCCGCCTGGTGGAAGGCCTCCTGGAAGGCACCTGGTGAGGGGGCCGCCGTCTCGGGGAGCAGCTTGCTGGCCTTGCACCGGGCCCAGAACTCGCCGATCGTGAGGTCGCGCCCGTCGACGAACTCCTCGTCCCCGAACCTGATGGTCAGCGGGACGACGGTCACCCCGGCTGCTTCGGCCTGGGCGGCCGAGAGGTCGCAGGCGCTATCGGTCACCACCCGGATCCGGGCCATCGGTCTCCTCCTCTCCCGGAGGACCGTCGCCCGCCGGCTCGTCCGCCGGCCGGTCGGCGGCGGTCGGACCATCCTCGGCGCCGGTCGGCGGCCCCCCCGGACCCGAAGGCACCGGGCGCAGGTGTCGAGCCGGGGCGGGGGGTCCGGCGCCGAGTCTGCCATGGAACCCGGTCGGCGAGGACGGACCCGGGTGCGGCCGGGGACGGGCCGTCTCCCCGGCGCCGCCGGTCGGGGGCGGCGCCGGTCCGAGCAGGCGGACGGACGGGCTCCCGACCGGCCGGTGGGCGACGGGCGCGGTTCCGTCGGACGGTGCGGGCGCCGCGGCCGGCCCGACGTCCGGCGGCCGCCGGGCCTCGGCCCGCATGGCCCGCTCCTCCCGGGTGCGCCGGGCGGCACGGGCTCCGAGCACGGCGGCCGTCCCCACGTAGGCCACGGTGCCGGCCACGATGGCCAGCACGACCCTTCCGAGGAGGGCCGGCCCGGACGTCGCCCCGGAGATGCTGAGGGCCAGCACGGCGACGATCGTCATCACGCCGGTGGCGGTGAGCACCCGGGTCACCGGGGTGGTGAGCTCGTGCCCGCCGAGTCCGCCCACCCGACGACGGACCACCGACAGGGCCAGGAGCGCACCGACCGAGTAGGCCACCGACACCGACAGGGCCAGTCCCCGCACGCCGAGGGGGCCGACCAGGACCACCCCGAGCACGATGTTGACGGCGTTCTCGACGAGGTAGAGGCCGAAGCCCGTGCGCGTGTCCTGCATGGCCTGGAGGACGCGGATCATGTAGAGGAAGGTGCAGAACCCGGGCAGTCCGAGGGCGAACATGGCCAGGGCCGAGGCGGTGGCGTCGGCCTGCGCGGTCGTCTCGGCGGCGTGGGCCAGCACCAGCTGGATGAGCGGGTGGGCCAGGACGAGCATCCCGGCAGCCGAGGGGATGATGACGGCCAGGATGCCGCGCAGGCCGAAGGCCATCCGGTGCTGGAAGCCGTCCAGGTCGCCGGTGGCCCAGCGGGCGGACAGTGACGGGGTGACCGCCGTCATGATGGAGACGGCCACGATCCCGTAGGGGAGCTGGAAGAAGGTGTAGGCGTAGGTGTAGGCGGAGACGGCCCCGGGGATGCGGGCGCCGTCGGCCAGGGCCAGGACGACGACCAGGGCCACCTGGTTGGCCAGGACGATGCCCAGGGTCCAGCCGGCGAGGCGGGTGATGCGCCGCACGGCCTCGTGCCCCGGCGCCCACCGCACACGCAGGTGGAGGTCGGCGCGAACGAGGGAGGGCGCGAGCAGGACGGCCTGGACCACGACGCCCAACGTGGTCCCGATGCCCAGCAGGACCAGGGCGGTGCGGTGGGCCTCGATGGTGGAGAGGCTGGGGTGGGGGACGAGGACGTGGAAGACGGCCAGGACGGCGATGACGACCAGGTTGTTGGCGATGGGCACGAACATCGGTGCCGCGAACTTCCCCTGGGTGTTCAAGAGCGCGGTCATGAGGGCGATGAGGCCGTAGAAGGTGAGCTGGGGCACGAACCACCGCAGGAGGAAGACGGCTGCCTGCTGCTGCTGGTGCACGTCGGCGTGGTGGTTGGTGACGGTGTAGAGGTCGACGATGCTCGGCGTGAGCACGAAGAAGGCGACGGTGGCGACCAGGAGGATCGCGCTGGCCACGGTGATCACGGCCGAGATGGCCTCCCAGGCCTCCTCGGCGGGCCGGGTCGTGAGGCGGGAGACGAACACCGGGACGAACGTGGCCGCCAGGACGCCGCCGATGACCACGTCGGTGATGATGTTGGGCGTGGTGTTGGCCAGGTTGTAGGCGTCGGCGAACCCGCCTCCGCCCACGGCCGCGGTGAGGGCGATGACCCGGCCCACCCCGGTGATCCGGGAGAGGGTGGTGCCGACGGCCATGCCCACCGTGGCACCGGCCAGGCGCCCGTGGGCCCCGGCCGGCGGGGTGGGTGCCCGTCCCGGATCGTGCTCGCTCACGGGGGCGGCCCCCCGCCGCGCGCTGCCCGGCGCGCCTCGGTGCGCC
Organism: Acidimicrobiaceae bacterium; assembly: GCA_027314705.1. Classification (GTDB taxonomy): domain Bacteria; phylum Actinomycetota; class Acidimicrobiia; order Acidimicrobiales; family RAAP-2; genus Bog-756. The sequence goes on along the minus strand of DAHVAJ010000068.1, from coordinate 9,283 downwards.
GGCCCGACCGGCGTCGGAGGGAGGTCCGGACCCACCACACGGCCAGGACGGCGATGGCCCCCGCGGACAGGACCACGCCCACCACCGACGTGGCCGTCGACCGCACGGCGAGCTCGGCGGCGGCCAGTTCGAGCCCGCCCCCGGGGGCCCGCAGGACGACGCTCACCTTGAAGACGCCCGAGGCCCGGGCCTGGACGTGGACGTAGACGACGTCGGTGTGGTGGGGCGCCACCGTCACGTTCGTCGTCCACTGGGTGCCGCCCCCGGCGAAGAGCAGCTTGTCACTGGTCAGGGTGAGCGAGCCGGCCACGGGGTAGGGGGCGCTGGACTCGATGGAGACGGGGACCCGCCCCGTGCTCGCCGTGAGGGTGATCGTCTGGTCCCCGGCCACGACGAGCTGGCCGAGCTGGGCGTCGACCGCCCCCCCGGCGTTGCGCAGGACGGCCGCCTGCTGCACCGGCCGGAGGGACTCGGCCTCGCCGGAGAGGACCAGGTCGCCGAGTTGCTGGGCCAGGCTGTGTGCCCCGAGGGCGGCCCCGGCGAACTGGTTGACGCGGGCACGCTGGGACCGGATGCTCCCGACGGGCAGGTTGGTGCCGGCCGGCGCCAGCAGGTGGCATCCCGACCGGCAGGGTGCCGGCGGGCCGAGCGCGGTGACCGCACCGGCCACGGTGACCGGCTCGGCCACCGGGTTCCCGGTGAGGGCGCCGAGCAGCGTGTCGACGAAGGCGGGGTCGGCCGACCAGCCCGTCGGCGGCACGGCGGCCACCACGCGGGGGCTCGTCCCGTTGGGGCGTTCGTAGTAGAGCTGGGCCAGCTCGGCGACCAGCTGGTGGGCGGCGAGGACCGGGTCGGCGGCGGCGGCGGCGAACCGGGCGGTGAGGTCCGAGTCGGAGGGCAGGACGGCCACCGGCGCCCCCCGGCTGTCGAGCACCGTGAAGGGGATCGCGGTCGAGCCGCTCTGCGGCGTCGAGCTGAACGCGTCGGCGGGGAGCACCACCTGTCCGAAGCCGTCGGCCACGAGGGCCGAGAGCGCGGCCGGGTCGAGCCCGTCCCCGGTGATCCAGGGACCGAGCCCGGCGGCCGGGTCGGGCGGGGGACGGCCGGTGGCCACGGCCACGGTCTCGACCCCCCGGGCCACCTGGAGGGCGAGCTCGGCACCCAGGCCTGCGCCGATGAGCCCGGCGGCGTTGACGGGGGTGAAGGGCGCGGCCGCCAGCTGGTGCACCGAGGGCGTGCCGGCCAGCTGGCCCAGCTGGGCCAACGTGGTCGGGTGGGCGCCGTCGTCGAGGAGGGACACGGTCTGTCCACTGACCGCCAGGGTGACCGGCACGGTCGGGTGCTGGGCGGCCACCGCGGCCACGGTGCCCGTCACGTCGGCCAGGGCCGAGGCCGAGGGCGTGGCCAGCGCGGCCAGCGGCCGGGCGGCGAGGTCGGCCGCCGGAGGAGCGGGCGCGGCCCCCACCGTGGTCTGGACGGGGAGCACCAGGGCCACGCGCAGCCGCTGCGTCGAGGGCGAGGCCTCGGTGTAGACGAGGTGGGTGACCAGCGAGGCCAGGACCGCACCGGTGGCCGTGTCCACGAGCTGGACGCGCACCGGGTAGACGCCGGAGGGGAACGACTGGCACTGGCCGCCCGTCGGGCCGAGGTGGAGCGTCGTCGCCGCCGCCGGACTCGTGGTCCCGGTGCCGACGGCCACGCCGAGGGGGAGGTCGACGCCGCCGGCCACCGGGGCGAGGCCGGTCACGGCCAGCGGCGCCGGGGTCGCGGCGAGCGGCGTGCCGGTCGGACCGGACGTCACCGACTGGTCGAAGGCCGAGATGCTGGAGAGGCAGGGGTAGAGGGCCACGGCCACGCCGAGGTGGGCCGGGTCGACCCCGGGGGCGGTGGCCCGGAGGTGCAGGTCGAGCACCTGCCCGGGGGTGACCCAGGCCGTCTGGGAGAGCAAGGTGAGGTCGCCGGCCGCCGCCTGCACCGGTGCCGCGGTCGTGGCCGCGCCGGCCGGCCGCCCGGCGAGGATGCCGGTGGAGGGGACCAGCACGACCAGGGCGCAGGCCACCATCGGGGCCACGAGGTGGCGGATCCGGCGCCGGGCGGGCGGGCGCACCCCCCCGGTGGTCGGGGCCGGCCCGCCCCCGACCGGCCCGGCGTCGCGGAGGCCGTAGCGGCTGGGGCAGGAGCTGCCTCGTTCCCGATCCACGTCGGACGGCAGCCTACGCCAGCCGCACTACCCTCGGCGGCGTGTTCCCCGACCGACTGCGGCCACTGGTGGAGGCCACGGCCGACCTCTCCGACCGCTTCGTCGCAGCCGGGCACTCCCTCTACCTGGTCGGGGGCTCGGTCCGCGACGCCATCGTGGCCGGCTCGTCGCCGGGCGGTGACGACGTGGCCGACCTCGACTTCACCACCGACGCCGGGCCCGACGAGATCGAGGCACTCCTCCGGCAGGGGTCGGAGGCGGTGTGGACCCAGGGGAAGCGGTTCGGCACCATCGCCTGCCTCCGCAAGGGGCGCCGCTACGAGGTCACCACCCACCGGGCCGAGGTGTACCGTCCCGACTCGCGCAAGCCGGAGGTGGCCTTCGGGGACACCATCGAGGCCGACCTGTCCCGTCGTGATTTCACGGTCAACGCCATGGCCCTCCGCCTGCCCGAGCTCGAACTGGTCGACCCGTTCGGAGGCCTGGCCGACCTGGCCGACCGCCGGTTGCGGACGCCCATCGACCCCGAGGGCTCCTTCGCCGACGATCCCCTGCGCATGCTGCGGGCCGCCCGCTTCCTGGCCAAGTTGGAGCTCGAACCCGATCCCGAGCTGGTCGAGGCGGTGCGGTCGGGCCACGGCCGTCTGGCCATCGTCTCGGCCGAGCGGATCCGCGACGAACTGGACAAGATCCTGGTCCTGCCCGTGCCCTCGGTCGCCCTCTGGTTCGTGGTCCGCACCGGGCTGGCCGACGAGTTCCTGCCCGAACTGCCCGCCCTGGCCCTCGAACAGGACCCCGTCCACCGGCACAAGGACGTGCTGGCCCACACCCTCGCCGTCGTGGACAAGACGTCGCCCGACCGGCTCCTGCGCCTGGCCGCCCTCCTCCACGACGTGGGCAAGCCGAGGACCCGGGCCTTCGTCGACGGGGGGGTGACCTTCCACCACCACGAGGTGGTGGGCGCGCGCATGGCCCGCCAGCGGATGCAGGCCCTGCGCTACGCCAACGAGGACGTCGAGACGGTCACCGAGCTCGTCAACCTCCACCTCCGGTTCCACACCTACCGGCTGGGGTGGACGGACCGGGCGGTGCGCCGCTACGTGCGCGACGCCGGTCCGCTGCTCGGCCGGCTCAACGAGCTCACCCGGTGTGACTGCACCACCCGCAACGCGGCCAAGGCCCGTGCCCTGGCCCGACGCATGGACGAGCTCGAGGCCCGCATCGCGGTCCTCCGGGCCCAGGAGGAGCTCGATGCCATCCGGCCCGACCTCGACGGGACGCAGGTCATGGAGGAGCTGGGCCTGACCCCCGGCCGCGAGGTCGGCCGGGCCCTGGCCTACCTCCTCGAGCTGCGCCTCGACGAGGGTCCCCTGGGCGAGGAGGAGGCCCGTCGCCGCCTCCGTGGCTGGTGGGAGGCGCAGGCCTGACCGGCCTCCCGACCCGACCCGGTCCGGCTCAGCCCTCCGGCCAGACCGGCCCCGGATCGCCCGCCGCGAACTCCTCGACCATCCGGTGGGCCACGTCGTCGTGGTACTGCACCGGCGGGGACTTCATGAAGTAGGCGGACGGCCCGAGCAGGGACCCGCCGATGCCGCGGTCGAGGGCGATGCGGGCGCACCGCACCGCGTCGATGATGACCCCGGCCGAGTTGGGGGAGTCCCACACCTCGAGCTTGAGCTCCAGGTTGAGCGGAACGTCGCCGAAGTTGCGGCCCTCCATCCGGATGTAGGCCCACTTGCGGTCGTGGAGCCACGGGACGTGGTCGGACGGGCCGATGTGCACGTCGTCGGCAGGCAGGGCACCGTGCTCGATCTGGCTGGTCACGGCCTGGGTCTTCGAGACCTTCTTCGATTCGAGCCGGTCGCGCTCGAGCATGTTCTTGAAGTCCATGTTGCCGCCCACGTTGAGCTGGTAGGTGTGGTCGAGGGCGAGGCCGCGGTCCTCGAACAGGCGGGTGAGGATGCGGTGGACGATGGTGGAGCCCACCTGGCTCTTGATGTCGTCGCCCACGATCGGCACCCCGGCGTCGCGGAAGCGGGTCGCCCACACCGGGTCGGAGGCGATGAACACGGGGATGGCGTTGACGAAGGCGACACCGGCCTCGAGGCAGGCCTCGGCGTAGAACCGCTGGGCCTGGTCCGACCCCACCGGCAGGTAGCCCACCAGGACCTCGGCCCCGGACGAGCGCAGGGCGCCGACGACGTCGACGGGTTCGGACGGTGACTCCTCGCAGGTCTCGCGGTAGTAGCGACCGAAGCCGTCGAGGGTGGGCCCGCGCTGGACGGTGACTCCGAGCTCGCCCACCCCGGCGAACCGGATGGTGTTGTTCTGGCCGGCGAAGATGGCCTTGCCCAGGTCGGTGCCGACCTTGGCCGCGTCCACGTCGAAGGCGGCCACGAACTCGAGATCGCGCACGTGGTACCCCCCGAGCACCACGTGCATCAGACCCGGCACGGTGTCGCCCGGGTCGGCGTCACGGTAGTACTCGACCCCCTGGACGAGGGAGCTGGCGCAGTTCCCCACGCCGGCGATGGCCACTCGTATGGTGCTCATGGACGGGATCCCTTCACTGTTGTCGGCGCGCCCGGCGGGGTCGCGGTGGTCGGGTCGGCCCCGTGCAGGTCCGGCCGGTTCGGGCCGCCCACCGGGACGGTGGTCTCGGCGCCGGCTGCATCCCCGGCGGGTGGGGCGGCATCGGTGCGGTGGGGGGCCTGGCGCTGCCGTTCGGCCTCGATGAGCCGGTCGAGCCAGGCGAGATCGTGCTGGGTGGCCTCGGTGCTGTGCTCGACGAGGGACCGGGCGTAGTCGTCGAGCGTGGTCGCCCGGGCCCGGCCCATCTCGGCCGAGAGCCGACGGCGCAGCTGGGCCCGCCGCCGCTCGAGGAGGGCCAACCGGGCGGTGGGGGCCAGGTGGCGGGCGAAGGCCAGGCGGAGACCGAAGCTGCGGGCGTCGTCGCCGGCGGGCTCGTCGGTGTCGAGCAGCTGTTCGAAGCGCTCCCGGCCGGGGGCGGTGATCCGGTAGACCTTGCGCGACCGCTGGGTGGGCCGGGGCGTTCCGGCCCGTCGGGCCCGCAGGCCGGCCCGCTCGCCGCCCAGCGAGCCGGTGAAGGGGATGGCGGCCGGCGCCGTGACCTCGATGACGGCCACCGCGCCGGCCTTCTCCAGGCGGGAGAGGGCCGGGTAGAGCGAGCCGAACGAGATGTTGGCGAAGAGACCGAGCTCGTCGCGCAGGCGCCGTCGGATCTCGTAGCCGTGCATCTCCTGCTCGAGCAGGAGGCCGAGGATGGCGAGGTCGAGCACTCAGGTCCTCCGTGGCCACGCAGGGGTGTTCACCGTTCGCACGGAACAGACGATATATCACAACGATATATCGATGCAACCGATCACGACACCGGCGGACGGCGGGTGGCCCAGGGCACGGGGGGACCGGTCCGCTCCGTTTGGGTGGAGGAGGCAGTACCCTGGGCCCGGTGAGCTTCCGTCCCGGGGCGCTCGACAGTCTGGCGACCGCCCCCACCGGGGGCCAGGTCGAGTACCTCCTCGCCCGCAACGCCGTCATCCGCGAGTACCGGAAGGGCCGGCAGTCGCGCCTCGACGTGTGCGACGCCCACCCGGAGCTCCTGCGGGCCGCCGCCAACCTGGGCCGGGCGACGGGGGAGCGATGCCCCATCTGCGAGGAGGCCGAGCTCGTGGACGTGACGTTCGTCTTCGGCGCCCGGTTGCCGGCCGGCGGGCGGTGCGTGACCACCCAGGCCGAACTGGCCCGCTACTGGCGGCGGAAGGACCCCGTGGTCTGCTACGTCGTCGAGGTCTGCTGCGGATGCCGGTGGAACCACCTGGCCCGCATGTACCCCGCCGGCGCCGCCGTCGAGCAGACGCCACCCCGGGCCCGGGGCCGACGCACCGACCGGTGACGGACCCCCCGGGGCCGCCTTCGGATGGCGGCCACCACCGGGGCCCGGTGCGGACGGTCGGGGCCGAAGTACGCTGGACGGGCAGCAAGCGGCACTCCACGGGGTCGTGACCCACGGCGCCACCCGCCGGCAGCCTCCGGGCGCCGGACGGCCGATCAGGAGGAACCACATGCCCGAGACCCGGCCCGCGCCGGTCACCGTGCCGGCAGTCCGCGCCGCCAAGCGCCGTCACGGCCACCCGCCCCTCGTCATGGTCACCGCGTACGACGCCCCGGGCGCACGGGTGTGCGATGCCGCCGGGGTCGACCTCATCCTGGTGGGCGACTCGGTCGCCAACGTGGTCCTCGGCTACGAGGACACCCTGCAGGTGAGCGTGGAGGTGATGGCCCACCACGTGGCCGCTGTGGCCCGCACGCGGCCCGGTGCGCTCGTCGTCGGCGATCTGCCCTGGCTGAGCTACCACCTCGATCCGGCCGACACGGTGCGCAACGGCGGCCTCCTGATCCGGGCCGGTGCCCAGTGCGTGAAGCTCGAGGGCGGGGCGAGCCGGACCCCCATGGTGCGCGCCCTGGTCGACGCCGAGATCCCGGTGATGGGCCACATCGGCCTGACCCCGCAGTCGGTCCACGCCATGGGTGGCTACCGGGTGCAGGGACGCGACGACGAGGCCGCCCGGCTCCTGGTCGAGGCGGCCGGGGCCCTGGCCGAGGCCGGGTGCTTCGCCGTCGTCGTCGAGGGCGTGCCCGAGCAGGTGGGTTCGGCGGTCACCGCGGCCCTCGAGGTGCCGACCATCGGGATCGGCGCGGGCCCCCACACCGACGGGCAGGTGCTCGTCCTCCACGACCTGCTCGGGGTGACGGCCCGACCGGCCAGGTTCGTGCGCCGGTACGCCGAGCTCGGCGAGGCGGCCACCGCGGCCGTGGCCGCCTTCGCCGCCGACGTCCGCTCCGGGGCCTTCCCTTCCGACGCGGAGGTCTACCGCTGAGGGGCTGCTAACCTCACCTGGTTGTTCCGGCCGTCCGTGGGCGGCCGCCAGCCCGTTCCGACCTGCCCCACCGGTGGGGCTCGGGCGCCCGGCGCCCGATCCAGAGGGAGGTGAGCCGCAGATGCGGCCGTACGAAACCATGGTCATCTTCGACACCGGGGCCGACGACGCCGCCGTGAACGGGGTCCTCGACCGGGCGCTCGCCGCACTGCGGGCCAAGGGGGGCAACCCCGGCCGGGTCGAGCGCTGGGGGCGGCGGACCTTCGCCTACGAGCTGCAGCACAAGCGGGAGGGCTACTACGTCGTGATCGAGCTCACGGCCGAGCCCCCGGCCGTCGCCGACATGGAGCGGGTCTTCGTGCTGGCCGACGAGGTGCTGCGCCACAAGGTCATGCGCCTGCCGGACAAGGTCGCCGGCCGCCGGGCCGCCACGCTGGTCACCGCCGAGGAGGGCTGACATGTCCAACGGCAACTCGGTCACGCTGGTCGGCAACATCACCCGTGACCCCGAACTCCGGTTCACCAACACCGGCCAGGCCACGGCCAGCTTCGGCCTGGCCGTCAACCGCCGCTGGCAGAACCGCCAGACCCAGGAGTGGGAGGAGGCCACCAGCTTCTTCGACGTCGTGTGCTGGCGGGAGATGGCCGAGAACGTGAGCGAGAGCCTCAGCCGCGGAGCGCGCGTGGTCGTGTGCGGCCGCCTGGAGCAGCGGAGCTGGGAGACGCCCGAGGGCGACCGGCGGTCCAAGGTCGAGGTGGTGGCGGACGAGGTCGGCCCGTCGCTGCGCTGGGCGACTGCCCAGATCACGAAGACCGAGCGCCGGGGGCCGTCCGACGGCCCGCGCGGCGGCCGGCAGGGCACGCCGCCCCGCCCGGCCGAGCCCGCCGCCGGCGGTGGGTACGGCTACGACGAGGAGCCCTTCTGATGGCACGGAGCAACTACCGGGGCGGCACGTCACGACGCGCGCCGAAGGACCTGAACCGGCGGGTCAAGAAGAAGCCGTGCGCGCTCTGTCGTGACGGTGTGGAGTGGGTCGACTACAAGGACGTGCCCCTCCTGCGGAAGTTCATGAGCGACCGGGGCAAGATCCGCTCCCGCCGGGTGACCGGCAACTGCGCCCAGCACCAGCGGGACATCGCCGAGGCCATCAAGACGGCCCGCGAGCTCGTGCTGCTGCCCTACACCCAGCGGACCGTGACCGAGCGGCCCAGCGGCCGTGGCGGCCGTGGCGACCGGGGCGACCGTGGTGACCGGCCGGGACGCGACGGGGGCGACCGGCCCGGGCGCGATGGGGACCGCGGCCGGGAAGGTCGGGGCGCTCCCGGCGACGCAGCATCCCAAGGCGCCCCCGGCGACGCGGGCTCCTCGGGTGCTCCGGGCGGCGCTGCCGCCGGCGCATCGGCCGGCTCTGCAAACGGCGCATCGGCCGGAGGCGTGAACGGCGCATCGGCCGGCGGCGTCCAGGGGACGGAGGCGGCGGAATGAAGGTGGTGCTGCGCAAGGACGTGGTCGGCATCGGCCGCCGGGGCGACATCGTGGATGTTGCCGACGGGTTCGCCCGGAACTTCCTCTTGCCCGGGGGCGACGGCATCGTGGCCACCAAGGGCGTGGAGGCGCAGGCAGCGGCCATGCGCAAGGGGCGCGACCTGCGGGAGGCCAACGACCGCCAGGCGGCCCAGGCGAAGGCCACCACGCTGGCCGGCACGACCGTGCAGGTCCAGGCCCGGGCCGGGGGCAGCGGGAAGCTCTTCGGCTCCGTGGGCGCCCCCGAGATCATGGACGCCGTCCGGGCCCAGAAGGGCGTGGTGCTCGAGCGGGGACAGCTGCGGCTGCCCGAGCCCATCAAGACCGTCGGCACCCACGAGGTGCCGGTGCATCTCGGAGTGGACGTGGCCACCGTGGTGATGGTGGAGGTCGTCGCCGGCTGAGCCCCCGCGCGTGGCCTGCCGAAGCGGTGTCACACCGCTTCGCGACCATCGCAGCATGTCCCTGCAGCCCCCCCGAGCGCCCGCACGGCCGAGCGCCGCGCCGCGTCCACAGCCCTCGATGGTTCTCCACAGCAACGTTCACAGCCCTGTCCAGGGAAAAGACCGTGGGAATCCCCAGGTTTCGGGTCTTTCCGTCCCCAGCTTCCTTCACGCAAGGTAAGAGGCAATGGTGCAGGTGCTCGACGACGACAGACCC
>DAHVAJ010000060.1 GCA_027314705.1 Acidimicrobiaceae bacterium | reverse complement strand
GCCGGGCACCCGGTCTCACGGGCCGGCCAGGGTCCTGGCCATGATCCCCAGGGTGGCCCGGAGGGCTCCCTCCGACAGGATGGGGAAGATGCCCCGCTCCCTCCAGGCCGGGTCGATGCCCGACCAGTCGTAGTACGAGGTGACGAGGGTCCCGTCGTCGACCGGCTCGAGCGTGTAGCCGTAGACGTGGCCGATGGGCGGGCGGACGGCGCCGAGGACGGTCCAGGCGATCTCGCGATCCGGGACGTAGGCCGTGATCGACACCGTCACGTCGTAGCGGCCCAGCGGTACGTCGTTGAGGGCCTCACGGTCCATGTGCACCACGAAGGTGTCGCCGACGCCGAGCACGGGGTCGCCCGATGCGGCCATCAGCATCCCCGAGCTGTCGATCGCCACGTGGCCCCTCGGATCGCACAGCAGGCGGAAGACCGCCGCCGGGTCCGCGGCGATCGTGCGCCGCACTTCGAACCGCTCCGTCGTCATGCGGTGATCCTGCCACTCCCGGGCATGCCACGTGGTCGTCACCCGGGCCCGGTCGTCGGCGGCCCCGGGTGGGGGCCTCGGCCGGTGGGCATCCCCACCATGGGCTGGTCGGGCGAGTGGATCGAGTGGTCGCCCAGGCCGGTCCGAGCTGGTCGTGCCCGTACCCCGGCGGAACCGTCCGCCCCGCAGGAGTGGGAGCCCTGGTGCGGGCCGACGGACCCGGTGGTGGCGGCGACGGGCCCGCTGGAGTGGGAGCACGGTCGGGGGGCCCGGTCCGACCGGGGGCACGGTCCGGCCGGGGGCACGGTCCGGCCGGGGGCACGGTCAGCCCTGTGCCGGGGCCACCACCACGGCCGTCGGGTGGCCGCCCACCACGATGCGCCGGACCACGCGCCGGTCGGCCAGGTCGACCTCGAGCAACGTGCCGTCGGCGCCGGTCACCCAGGCCGTCCTGCCGCCGGCGACGACGGCCACACCGTCGGCCTCGGTGCCGAGCGGGACGGCGGGCCCCGCCGTGCGGGTGGCCGGGGCGTAGGGCACCAGTCCGGCGCCGGTGCTCAGCCAGGCGGCGGAGGAGCCGGCCGCGCCGGCGATGCCCGTCGGGTCGCCGCCGATCGGAACCGGTACTCCCGCGGCCGGGCCGGGGAAGGTGAGCGGCGTCACCGAGCTGGTCTGGAAGCCGGCCACGAGGGCACCCGAACCGTCGGGGAGAACCCAGACGGCCACGGGCTCGGGACCGACCGGCACGGGCGGTGCGGGCGTGAGGGAGGGGAGCGCGATCGGGGTCACGGTGCCGTCCTGGTAGTCGGCCACCAGCGCCTCGGTGCCCGAGGGCGTGACGGCGACCGACACCGGTTGGCGGCCGACCGGCACGGTCGGGCCGCGGGTGAGCGTCCTGAGGGAGACCGCGGTGACGGTGTTGTCGCCGAAGTCGGCCACGAGGGCGAGCGACCCGTTCGGCGTCACGGCCACCGCGTCCGGCTCGAGGCCGACCGCCACCCGGCCGGTCACGCGTCCGGTGGCCACCGAGACCTCCACGAGCTGGTCGTCCGCCCGGTCGGCGACGAGGAGGTCCGCGCCCCCCGGGGTGAGGGCGAGGGCACTGGGCAGGGTGCCGGTCTGGATCGGGCGGAGGATGGCACCGTTCGTGGTGTCGACCACGGTCACGGTGTCGGTGGGCACGGCCGTATAGGCGCCGGTGGCCACGAACGCGGTGGGGGACGACGGCGGGGCCACCGAGCCCGAACCGCAGGCGGCGACGGTGACGGCCAGCGTCCCCATCACCGCCGCGACGCGGACGCGCGTCCCGATGGTGCTCGGCCGGGGGTCGGTCATGGGGCGATCGTACGGGGTGGACCCGGCCCGGCCCGGCCGGGCCCGGTTCCCCCGGGCCCGGTGCCGCCGGCGGTCCGACCGGGCGCGGGTACGCTCGCCGGGATGGAGCACCACGGGAGCGCACCGGCACCGACCGGCCCGGCGGCGACGGCGGCCGGTGCGGTCGCCGACGAGCACACGGTCACCCTGGACGCGGTCGACGCCCTGCTCGACGAGGTCGACCGGGCCCTGGCCCGGCTCGACGACGGGGTCTACGGGCGCTGCGAGTCGTGCGGGGGTCCCGTCGACGACGACCGCCTGGCCGACCTTCCGACGGTCCGCACCTGCGCGCCCTGCGAGGCGCCTGGCGTAGCTGCCGTTCCCGCCCACGTGGATACGGCCTCCCGGGCCGGGTCCCACGGGGGCACGGACGATCCGACGGCCGAACCCGGCGGGCCGGCGGGCTGAGCCGGCGCCCCCCGTTCGGCGTGCCGCCGAACGGGGCGATCGTCGGACCGGGCCGCGCTCCCCGGGGCGGGACGGCCCGGCGGAACCGGAGCGGCCGCACGCCGTCCCTACGGAGGCGACGGTGGCCGTTCGTCCGGGGGCTCCAGCTGCTCGGGCCGGCGCCCCGTCTCGGTCGCGGTGGCGTCGATGGGTTCCGCTCCCCGCACGTCGTCGCGGCGGGCCCGCCCGGACGGACTCAGGACCGAGACCAGGCCGCGCACGGCCAGGGCCACGAGGCCGAGGGCCACCAGGACGCCGACGACGATGAAGACGGTGATCCCGATGATGACGGCCGCGACCGTCACCGCCACGACGGCCAGGATGCTGCCGACGCAGCCGAACGGTACCCCCGGCGAGGCTCGTCCGGTCACGGAGCTGGGGGCCACGGGCCTACCCGGCCACGCACCGCGACCGTCCTCGCCGGTCCAGCCCGGCCCGCACCGGCAGCCTCGAGGCGGTGCGGGTGGCCGCCCCGGACAGGCCACCGGGCGCCGGCGTCCACCGGGGGTCGCGGGCGGGGTGCCCCAGGGCCGGGGTCACCCGGCTCCCCTCGGCGACACGCCCGGCCGCAGGGGTGGGCGGCCGACGCCCCCCCGGGGGACGGTGGGGCACGGTGCGGCCGCCGGGTAGGCGCGGAACCGGGTCCACCGGGCCGACGCCGGCGAGGGACGGATGCCCGGGTCGACGACCGCATGCGAGCCGGCCTCCGCTTACCCTCCGACCGGTGGTCCACCGTGAGCCAACGGTCCGAGCCTCCATCGGGCCCGGGGCGAGTCAGCCGTTGGCGGAGTCGATGAGGCGGTTCACCGGTTGGCCGTAGTCGTAGAAGCCCGTGGGGTTGGTGCTCACCGGCCCGATGGTGTCGAGCACCGGCCCGACGAACAGGTCCACCTGCCAACCGCCGTAGGAGCAGGAGGTGTGCGCCGGGTTGCCCTGGCCGATCCCCATGTTGCGGTCGCACTCGTAGCCGGCATTGGCGTCGCTGCCGTTCGGGAATTGCCCGGGCGGGTTCTTGGCGTCGGCCTTGCCCACACTGCCGGTGGCAGGCTCGTTGCCGTGGGCGCCGGGTTCGCTGCACGTCGGGTTGTAGGCGCCGTTGTCCGGCGGGCCGCTCGTGTTGGCCCCGGTCCCGTTCACCGGGTAGGGCGACTGCAGCACGGTGCAGGTGGTCGTGTTCACCGTCGGCGGCACCGTGACGGTGAGGGTCCCGGCATCAGTTCCGCTCGACTGCGAGCTGAAGAGGTATCCCGTCGTGTTCGGGTCGAAGGTCGAGGACGTATTGCCGTAGCTGGCGAGTCCGATCGGGCAGGCGGCCGAGGCGTTTGCCCCGCTGAACGTGACCGAGACCGTGTCGCCACCGGCGATGGCGCCGGCGGCGGCGGCCAGCGTGGCGTACGTGCTCGTCGAACCACCGGGCGTCGTCACGGTGACGCTCTCGCTCGCACCGGCGAAGACGGCGGACGCAGAGCAGATGGCGGTGGACGCCGCCACCGTCGCAGCACCTGCCGTACCGACCCCTGTCGCCAGCGAGGCACCCCCCGCCACCAGGCCGAGACCGGCCAATCCGAGCATCGTTCTCCGCAACATCGCTGCCTCCTCGGCACCGGTACTACCCCAGCCCCTGAACGAATTGGACGATAACAACCCCGAACTTTGTACATCAATGCACTGTCACTGTCCGTGGCCGCGTCGGCTTCCTCGCGCCTGACCGCCAAGCGCCTGACCTCCGGCCGGCTGACCGCCAGGGGCCCCCACTCCCCCGAGCGGACGCCGGTGCTCGACCGGCGACGGCGGACTGCGGTCCTTGCGCGCGCTGTCGTTCGGCGAGGACCCGTCGTCAGCGACCGCGGTCACGCCGGTCTGGACGACGCGGTCGTGCGGGCCGGCCGCGGTGCCGTGCCCGGGGTGGAGTCTCGCCGCGGACCCGGCGGTCCCTTCGGCCGGAGGTCGGGCGGCCGCCGTGCTCCGGCGGGACGGGGAGTCGAGCTGAGGGGCCGTTGCCGGCGGGGCGCTCCGGACCGTCCTTCTCCTCCCTGCCACCGTCGTTCCGTCGACGTCCGGGGCGACGATGGCGTGGTCGACGTCGTGCCGGCGCCGAGGCCGACGGCCCCGGCCCGCCGGTCGGCCCGCTGCGCCGCCACGGCCCACCACGTCGGACCCGGACCCTCCGCTCCTGGCGTTCCCGACCGATCCCCCCGCCGTCGTCGGCGCGGTGCCGCGGCGCACGTCCGCGGCCCGGGAGGAGCCGACCTCCCGGTGGGAGGCGCTCGTCCGTGCGTCCGCCCACCGAGGTCATGGTGCCCTCTCCGGGTCCGGAGCCGAGACCGGTCGGTGCCGCAACGGTGACCGGGGCGGGGGACGCTCGGGTGGGCACCCCGATGAGGGGTGGGACGGGTGATGGCCGCACGCGGGACGTCCGTGCCCTCCGACCGGGAGCCGCCCGCCCGGGCCTTGCTGGTGGCCACGGAGAGTGGCCGGTACCGGCAGCGGCGCGCGCCGTGTTCCTCGGCAGGATCCCCCGGGGCACCGTCCGGACGGCCCCGATCGGGGGGCCCTCGTCCGGGCAACCGCCAGGCGGCACCCACCGCCTCGGCCGCCGGCCGGGTCACCCACCGCCGCGGCCGGGGCCTCGTCGGCGATCGGAGGGCGGCGCCCACAGCCGACGCGGTCACCGCCCGGCGCGGCCGCCCTCCCGGCCGGTGGCCGAGCGGCACCGT
>DAHVAJ010000058.1 GCA_027314705.1 Acidimicrobiaceae bacterium | reverse complement strand
CGCGGGCGGGAGGCCCGCCGTCGCGTTCGACCGCGGGGGCCGCCCCGTCCCGACTGCGGGACGTGCGCTCCCGGGTGCCGGGGCGCTCGCCCGCCGGCCGGCGGCCGCCGGCTCGGTCGTCACGCCGGCGATTGCCCGTGGGGGCCAGCACCACGTTGACGTCGGGGCCGCGCCGCGGCGTGCCCACCACCTCGATGCGCTCGGCCGGACGGACGTCGGTCTTGCCCTTGGGGGGGAGGAGGGCCAGCACGGTGGTGCCGTCGAGGCCGGTCTCGACCTCGGCCCGGAGGACCGAGCCGACACCGGCGCCGGTGGGCACCAGGTCGGCGCTCACCGTGCCCCGGGGCTGCTTGGCCCCGGCGGCGCGCCAGGTCCAGCCGGCGTCGGCCGTCTGGCTCGTGAGCTCGACTTCGATGCGATGGGCCATACCGGGCGACAGGCTACTGCCGACCGACCGGCCCCGCGGACGGGCGCGCCGACGCCGGGCTAAGAAGGGGCTAAGAAGCGGTGGTCGCAGGGGTTTGCCCAGGTCGACGCGCCGTAGCATGGGAGGAACGGACCCGCGGCCGGCGTCCGCCCGCGCCGCCTCGCCGGCACGAGGTTCCGTCACCGGTCGGACGCGAGGTGTGAGGAGGCAGCCCATGGACGAGTCCCCGAGCGAGGGCACCGCCGGCGCCGCGGGCGCGCCCGGGCTCGAGGACGACGTCCGACCGGCCGACCCCTCGGCCGGGGACGGCGGGTCGGACGTCGGCGGGCCGTCCCGCTCCGGGACGACCGGGACCGCGGCCTTCCTGCCGACCGAGTGGACCGAGGAGGGCGTCGCGCCCGACCGGGACCGACCCCCCGGCCCACCCGCCGCTTGGGCCCACGGGCTCCCCTCGGCCACCGCGCCGGGCCCGGGGTGGTCGGCCGAACTGCACGCGCCCCCGGCCCGGCGACCGGCGCCGGAGGAGCGGCGGTGGCCGGGCGGGTGGCGGTGGGCCGTGGTCTCGCTGGCCGCGGCCCTGCTCGGTGCCGTGGTGGGCGGCGGGATCGTGGCCGCCGTGGCCGGCGGGGGCACCGGGTCGACCACGGTGAAGGAGATCTCCGCCGGTCCGGCGCTCCTCAACGGGACCACCGACATCCAGACGGTCATCGCCAAGGTCCTCCCGGCCGTGGTCTCGATCGACGCCCGGTCGAGCTCGACCCTGCCCTCGTTGTTCGGCGGCGGCAGCAGCGCGCAGGACAACCAGGGCACCGGCATGATCATCACCTCGGGCGGCGAGGTCGTCACCAACAACCACGTGATCGCCGGCGCCACCAGCATCACGGTCACCCTGTTCGGCAGCCTCAAGGCGCTGCCGGCCACGCTCATCGACACCGACCCCATCAACGACATCGCCCTGCTCCAGATCGCCAACGCCTCCAACCTGCCCACGGTGTCCTACGGCAACTCGGACAACGTCCAGGTGGGCGACGCGGTGGTGGCCATCGGCAACGCCCTCGGCCTGTCGGCCGGGACGCCCACGGTCACCCAGGGCATCATCTCGGCCCGTGGGCGCACGGTCCAGGCCAGTGACGCGTCCGGCACCACCACCGAGACGCTCACCAACATGTTCCAGACCGACGCGGCCATCAACCCCGGCAACTCGGGGGGTCCGCTGGTCGACAGCTCGGGACGGGTGATCGGCATGAACACGGCGGTGGCGTCGAGCGCCAACGGCAGCGCCCAGGCCCAGAACATCGGGTTCGCCATCCCGGCCAACCGGATCGGACAGCTCCTCCCCGAGCTCCGGGCGCGGGCCGTCCAGCCCCGCAGCTCGGCCGGGTCGGCCTACCTCGGCGTCTCGTTGGAGACCCTGACCCCGGAGCTGCGCAGCGCCTACAACTTCGTCCCCGCCCAGGGCGCGGTCGTCCTCCAGGTGGACGTGGGCTCGCCGGCCGACACCGCCGGCCTGCAGCAGGGCGACGTGGTGGTGTCCCTCGACGGCAGGGCCATCACCAGCGCCGACCAACTGGTCACGGCGGTCCAGCAGGACCGTGCCGGCCAGACGGTGCGGATCGGGCTCTACCGGGGCCAGAACCAGTTCACCGTGTCGGCCACCCTGGGGACGGCCGGCCAGAGCGGGCCGTCGTCGAGCGGGTGAGCGGCCCCGAGCGGGGGACCGCCTTCGTCGAGCGGTTGACCGCCCGCCGACCGGTGCCCGATCCCGGGGGCGCCGCGCCGAGCCCGGCCGACCTCGAGCGGATCCTGGCCGCGGCGACCACGGTGCCCGACCACGGCCGGCTCCGGCCGTGGCGGTTCGTGGTGGTCGAGGGCGCGGGCCGGGACCGGTTGGCCCGGGCCCTGGTGGCCGGGCTCACCGAGCTCCGCGGACCCGACCAGTCCGGGGCGGCCGTGGCCAAGATGGACAAGAAGGCCTACGCCGCACCGTGCGCGGTGCTGGTCGTCGCCTCGCCCGACCCCGGCGCCAGCGTGGCCGTGTGGGAGCAGGTGGCCTCGGCCGCCTGCACCGCCTACGCGCTGGTGCTGGCGGCGACCGGCCTCGGCTACGGCGCGGTGTGGAAGAGCGCGGCGGTGCTCGGCACCGGCCCGGTCCGGGAGCTCGCCGGTTGCGGCCCCGACGAGCAGCTCCTCGGCTGGGTCTACCTCGGCACCCCGCCGGCCGGACGGACGGCGCGGCGGGCCCCGGCCGGCGATCCGCTCGAGGGCCGGGTCACCCGGCTGGGCGGCTGAACGCGGTCCGCTCGCCCACCGCGGCGGGACCGGCTACCCGCCCCGGTGGGCGAGCGGCGGGCCGAGGCCGGCCTCCCCGGCGCACGACCCGCAGAGGTCCATCCGCCGGGCGCCGGGCCGGTCCGAGGCGGCCACCCGCCGCCAGCCCCACCGGCGGGCCTCCTCGAGGCAGGCCGATTCCGACCACCGCGGGGTGGTGCGGGCCCCGCAGCGCCCACAGGTGCGCACGAAGGCCTCGTCGCCGTAGCGGTCCTCGAAGGCGGCGCCGCCGAAGTCGTCGAGAATGTCGAAGTCGTCGAAGTCGTCCATGGCCACGCTCCACCCCGAGGCTACCGGGGCCGGTGGAGCCCGTCCGCCGCGGGTAGGGTCGCCCCTGCCGGGCCCGGCCGGGCGCCGAGCGGTTCGAGGAGGTCCCATGTCGGACATGCACGACGTCAACGCCCAGGTCATCGACGAGTTCCGCGCCAACGCCGGCGTGGTCGGCGGGGGCTTCGCCGGCACGCCGCTGGTGCTGCTCACCACCACCGGCGCCCGCACCGGGCAGCGGCGGACCACCCCGGTGGTGTGCCTTCCGGCCGACGGACGCCTCTACGTGTTCGCCTCCAAGGCCGGCGCCCCCAGCCATCCCGACTGGTACCGCAACCTGGTGGCCCACCCCGAGGTGACCGTGGAGTACGGGGCCGAGACCTTCACGGCCCGGGCCACGCCCCTCGAGGGGGCCGAGCGCGACCGCGTCTACGCCGAGCAGGCGGCGCGCCTCCCCAACTTCGCCGACTACCAGGCGGCGACGGAGCGGGTCATCCCGGTGGTGGCCCTCGACCGCCGCTGAGCCGGCCGGAAACCCGACCACGGCGGGCCGCCACCGTGGTCGGCGGGGGAGCGGGCCGGAGACCCTGGTATCGTCACGGTGATGGAATCACCCGACGGCGCCCGCTGCGCCTGGTGCCACCGCCCCCTGGCCCGGCGGGAGGGGGCGGGGCGGCCACGCCGGTTCTGCAGCGCGTCGCATCGCCAACGGGCCTACGAGGCGCGCCGGCGGGCGGCGACGCTCCACGTGCCCGCGGGCCAGTGCATCGTGGCCGAGGACGATCTGCGTCGGCTGCACGACCGCCTGTACCGCCTGGAGGCAGCCATCGAGGACGTGACCGCCGACCTGGCCGGTGACACCCGGGCCGCCGCCTACCGGCGGGCCACCGAGCACCTGCTCGACGCCGGCCGCGATCTCGTCGGACTGGTGGTGGAGCCGGTCCGGGAGTGACACTTCTCCGCTGCACGGGGAGCAGCCGGATTCCGTCACTGTGACGTTCTGACCGGCCCCGGGAGCGCGCCGACCGGCGGGGTCCCGGACGGGCCCACCGGCCGGCCCGGGCACGGCCTCCCGACTCGATGGCGTCGAGCCCGGCCGGCCGGTCACGCCTCGCCGGCCGGCGTCCCTCGGGCGACCGGCCGGGGTGCCGGGTCCAGGGGGAGGGCACCGACCGGCCCGGCCCGGGTGTCCCGCTGACCGCCGATAATGTATATTATGTCAAGTTACCGGGCCGAGGACCAGGGCGGTCAGGACGGCGGCACCGGACGGGGCCCCGAGGGCGCGCCGCCCGGACCGACCGGCGGGACGGCCGGACCGGCCGACCAGACGGTGACGGTCACCGCCCGGCGTCGCGGCGTGCTCGGGCGTCCGGCCCGAGGGCCCGGCGCAGGACCGCGGCCTCGCCGGGCGTCACCGTCTCGGCGAAGCGGACCAGGGCCGCCCGGCGTTCGGCGCCGACGCCGAGGACGTCGTGGATCAGCCCGGCCACGTAGGACTCGCGGGTGGCCGTCGCCGTGAAGCGGTGGAGGGCGTCGGTGCGCTCGTGGCGCACCAGGCCCTTCCGCTCGAGGCGGGTGAGCACGGTGAGCACGGTGGTGTAGGCGTGCCCGGGAAGGTGGGCGGCGACGTCGCGCCCGGTCAGCTCGTCGCCGGACCGGTCCCAGAGGATGTCCATGACCCGCCGTTCGAGATCACCGAGCCGTACCACGTCCCTCCTCCGGCTGCCGCCCCGGCGGGCAGTGTAGCGCCGTCCGACTTGTGTTTCTACCGTGCGTAGAAGTACGGTCCGTCGAATGCCGGCGTCCACCGCACCGACGGGCACGTCCCCGCCGAGGGGTCCGGGTCGGCCGGGCTCGTGACCGGCACCGCTCCCGATCGCCGCAGCACCCTCCCCCGGCCCCGCGCCGTCCCCGACCCGTCCGGCTAGGCCCGGCCGTGCTCCCGCTCCCCCAGCTGGCCGACGTGGCGCCCCCGGACCTGTGGGGCAACCTCGGCGCCACCTCGATCGCCTTCGTGCCGAGCCTCCTCATCGGCGGGGCCACCGCCTTGTACCTGTGGGGGGCGTGGCGGGTGGGGAGGATCGACCCCGACCACCCGTGGTCGCGCCGGCGGACGGCGGCCTTCCTCGGCGCCATGGCCCTGGTGTTCGTGGCCATCGAGCTGGTGGTCGGCGTCTACGACGACGTGGTCTTCTACGACCACATGGTCCAGCACCTGATGCTGATCATGCTGGCCGCCTCCCTCATCGCCATGGGCGCGCCGGCCGAGCTCCTCACCCGGGCCACCACCGGGGCCGCCCACCGGACCGTCGACCGGCTCCTCGGCTCGCGGGTGGCCGAGGTGGTCGGCCACCCGATCACGGGGCTCCTGCTCTACGTCGTCCTGGTCCCGGCCCTGCACCTGACCAGCCTGTACAACGTCGCCCTGAGCAACGACCTGGCCCACGACAACGAGCACCTGGCCTTCCTGGTGGTCGGGTACCTGTTCTGGCGGCCGGTGGTGGGGGTCGAGCCGAGCCGCCACCCCCTCACCCCCGGGCTGCGCCTGGTCTACCTGATGCTGGCGGTGCCGGTGGACACCTTCACCGGCCTCGCCCTGCTGTCGACCACCCACGAGACGTTCCCCTACTACCTCCAGGTCCACCGCACCTGGGGTCCGAGCCTCGTCGGGGACCTCCACGCCGGGGGCGCCGTCATGTGGGTGGCCGGCGACAGCCTGATGGCCCTGGCCATGATCCCGGTGGTCGTCGTGTGGGTGCGGGCCGAGGAGGTGCGCACGCGCCAGATCGACGCCGAATTGGACGCCCAGGACGCGAGAGACGCCCAGGACGCACGCGACGCCCGGGACGCCGGCCAGCCCGCGCCCGGACCCCCCTGAGGCCGCCCCGGACCCGGCCGGTCGGTCAGCCGATGGGTCGCCAGCCCAGGCGGCACAGGTGGTCGTTGCGCACCTGGAGGGCGAAGTCCCGGTTGCAGCGGAGGTCGTCGAGGCGGAGGGCGTCCTCCCCCACCGGCCGGGACCCCCGCTCGGCGAGGCACTGGACGAACTCCTGGTAGGCGCGGTCGGCCGCCAGGTAGTCGGCCAGGCTCCCCCGAAGGGCCGGTAGGGCCTCGGAGCGGACCCGTCCCGCCTCGGTGTCCGATTGCGGAGGTGCTATCACGTCGCTCTTCCTTTCCGCCGTTGCTCCTGGCGCCCGCTACAGGTGTTTCGCCGATGGGACCGGTGGACCCGTCCACGCAGTTCACGGGTGGGGCCCCTCTGTCCCGGGAGGAACGGTAGACCACCGCTCCCGCCGGGCGGTGCATCCCCCGGACGGGGCGGCGGGGGCGCTCGGTCCGGGCGGCGGGGCGTAGAGTGGGCCGTGCCGCCGGGCCCCGGGACCGGGGCCGACGGCGAGGAGGTGACCGTGCCCGACATCATCCCGGCCCAGCGCGATCCGGACTCCCGCCCGCCGGCCGACGAGCGGCTCCACCGCAAGCAGCGCCTGGCCGCCGCCTTCCGGCTGTTCTCGGCGTTCGGCTTCGACGAGGGGGTGGCCGGGCACATCACCGCCCGCGATCCCGAGCGCCCCGACCACTTCTGGGTGAACCCGTTCGGCATGCACTTCGGCCACATCTCGGTGTCCGACCTCATCCTCGTGAACGACCAGGGCCAGGTGGTCGAAGGTGACCACCCGGTGAACACCGCCGCCTTCGTCATCCACTCGCAGGTGCACGCCGCCCGACCCGACGTGGTCGCCGCCGCCCACGCCCACTCGGTCCACGGCAAGGCCTGGTCCTCCCTCGGGCGCACCCTCGACCCGATCACCCAGGACGTGTGCGCCTTCTTCGAGGACCACGCCGTCTTCGACGACTACACCGGGGTGGTCCTCGACCTGGAGGAGGGCAAGCGGATCGCCCACGCCCTGGCCGGCAACAAGGCGGCCATCCTCCGCAACCACGGGCTGCTCACCGTGGGCCACAGCGTCGACGAGGCCGCCTGGTGGTTCATCACCATGGAGCGGTCGTGCCAGGCCCAGCTGCTGGCCGAGGCGGCCGGCACGCCGGTCCTCATCGCTCCGGAGATGGCCCGACGCACCGAGGACCAGGTCGGGAGCCACCTGGCCGGGTGGTTCAGCTTCCAGCCCCTCTTCGACCGCATCGTGCGGGCCCAGCCCGACCTGCTCGACTGAGACGGGACGGCCGGTCGACGACCCGGGGCGCCGCCCGCCTTCGTCGGCCCGGCGCCCCCGGCCCCCGGGCCGCCGGGACGCCTGCGGGCTGACCCTCAGCGGCGGTCCGGTGTGAGGAGGACGACCGCGATCTCCCGGCTGGTGTGGCGCTGGTAGACGTCGTAGCGGCCGGTGACCCCGGGGTGCAGGATCCGGGAGAGGCCCCGGTTGCTCCGGTTGATCTTGGGCCAGAGCTGGGCCCGCTCCTCGGGGGTGGCCGTCCGGGCGGTGGCCTCGACGACCCGCCGGCCCACCCGCACCGTCACCCGGGGATCGGCCTCGAGGTTGAGGAGCCAGGCCGGCGGGCGGTCGCTCCCGCCGTTCGAGGCCACCACCACGAAGTCGCCGCGGTCGGTGCAGTAGGTGAGGCCGTGGGTGCGGGCCCGGCCCGACCGGCGGCCGGTGGTGGTGAGGAGCAGGGCCGGGACCCGGCCGCTGCGGGTGCCCACCCGGCCGTCGGAGCGCTCGTAGATCCAAGTGTGCAGGCGCAGGTAGGGGCCGACGAAGCGGGTGGTGAAGACGCCGCCGTCCACGGTGACCCCCTCAGCCCCGGGCGTCGAAGGTCGGGATGAGGGTGCGGGCGGCGCGGGCCTCGTCGACGCGGCGGACCGGGGTGCCCTTCGGGTAGGCGGCCAGGGCGTCGTGGCCGCCGGCGACCGCCTCGGCGGCGATGCGCTCGAGGGCCGCGGCCAGGGCCTCGAGGGTCTGGGGGCTCTCCGTCTCGGTGGGCTCGACCATGAGGGCCTCGTCCACGATGAGCGGGAAGGAGACGGTCGGCGCGTGGAACCCCTCCTCCAACAGCCGCTTGGCCACGTCGACGGCGCGCACGCCGTGGTCGCGCTTCAGGGTCCGCGCCGACAGGACCACCTCGTGCATGCAGGACCGGTCGAAGGGGACGTCGTAGGTGCCGGCCAGCCGGCGGCGCAGCCAGTTGGCGTTGAGCACGGCGATCTGGGCCACGCGGCGGAGCCCGTCACCCCCGGTGGCCAGGAGGTAGGCCAGGGCCCGGGCCAGCACCAGGGTGTTGCCGTGCCAGGTGTGGACCCGGCCGATGGAGCGCGCCGGGGTCACCCACCGGTAGGCCGGCTCGTCCCCCCCGCCGTCCACCCGGGCCGGCCGGGGACCGGGCAGGAAGGGCATCAGCCGCTCGGAGACGGCCACCGGGCCGGCGCCCGGCCCCCCGCCGCCGTGGGGGGTGGCGAACGTCTTGTGGAGGTTCATGTGGACGATGTCGAAGCCCATGTCCCCGGGCCGGACCACGCCCAGGATGGCGTTGAGGTTGGCGCCGTCGTAGTACAGCAGCCCGCCCACCCGGTGGACGGCGTCGGCGATGGCGGCGATGTCCTCCTCGAAGAGGCCGAGGGTGTTGGGGTTGGTGAGCATGATGCCGGCCACGTCCTCGTCGAGCACCGCCGCCAGGGCGGCCATGTCCACGCACCCGCGGCCGTCGCTCGGCACGGTGACGGCCTGGTAGCCGCCGAGGGTGACCGAGGCCGGGTTGGTGCCGTGGGCCGAGTCGGGGATGATCACCTTGGTGCGCACCGACCCCCGGGACTCATGGTAGGCCCGCATCAGCAGCAGTCCGGTGAGCTCGCCGGCCGCCCCGGCCGCCGGCTGGAGGGTGGCGCCGGCCATGCCGGTGATCTCGCAGAGGACCTCCTCCAGCTCGACCAGCAGCCCGAGCCACCCCTGGGTGAGCGAGGCCGGCGCCGCCGGGTGCACCCCGGCCAGGCCGGGGAGGGCGGCGACGGTGTCGCACACCTTGGGGTTGTACTTCATGGTGCACGACCCGAGCGGGTAGGCCCCGAGGTCCACGGCGAACTGCCGGTGGGCC
This sequence comes from Acidimicrobiaceae bacterium, assembly GCA_027314705.1. Classification (GTDB taxonomy): domain Bacteria; phylum Actinomycetota; class Acidimicrobiia; order Acidimicrobiales; family RAAP-2; genus Bog-756. Next base: position 8,998 of record DAHVAJ010000058.1, on the reverse strand, counting down.
AGGCGGGTGGCGTGGGCCACCAGGTCGCGCTCGGAGACCTCGGCCAGCTCCACCGGCGCCGCCCGCCGGTGCTCAGCCGGCACCAGCTCGGCCAGGTCCACCTCGGGCACCCCGGTGGTCCGGAACGACCAGGCCCGCCGGCCCGGGTGGGAGAGCTCGAAGAGGGTCGGCTCCTCCTCCCGGCCGAGCAGGGGGGCCGAGGCGGCGCGCCCGCCGGGCGCTCCGCCCGAGGCGGTCGCCGGCGCGGTGGCGGGCACGGTCGCCTCCCCCATCAGGCCACCGCCTTGGCCAGGGCGGTGGCGTAGGCGTCGATCTCCCGCGCCGTGCGCCGCTCGGTGACGGCCACGAGCAGGCCCGCACCGCCGCCGGCCACGGCGTCGGTCAGGGCGATCCCGGCCAGGAAGCCGGCATCGGCCATCCGCTCGACCACCGTCTCGGCGGCCACGGGCAGCCGCACGGCGAACTCGCGGAGCACCGGGGCGCCGGCGAAGGGCGTCACCCCGTCGACGGCCAGGACGGCCCGGCGGGCGTAGGCGGTGGCGCGGGCGCACCGGGTGGCCACCTCCACCAGCCCGGAGGTGCCGAGCCAGCCGAGCTGGATGGCCGCGGTGACGGCCATCAGGGTCTGGTTGGTGCAGACGTTGGAGGTCGCCTTCTCCCGGCGGATGTCCTGCTCCCGGGCGCGCAGCGTGGTCACGTAGGCCCGCCGGCCGTCGACGTCGACCGTCTCGCCGACCAGGCGTCCGGGCAGGCGGCGCACGTGGGCGGCGGCGCAGGCGAACAGCCCGAGGTAGGGGCCGCCGAAGCCGAGCGGGGTGCCGAAGGGCTGCCCCTCCCCCACCACCACGTCGGCCCCCCACGCGCCGCCCGACCGCAGCAGGCCGGCGGCCACGGGGTCGGCCCCGACCACCAGGAGGGCGCCGGTGCGGTCGCAGAGGGCCCGGGCCGCACCGAGGTCCTCCAGGCAGCCGAGGTAGTTGGGGTAGCCGACCAGCACCACCCCGGGCGGCTCGCCGTCGTCGGCGTCGGGCCAGGCCGTCACCCCGTCGGCCAGCGCGACGGTGCGGAGGCGGTGGCCCGTGCCCGCGGCCAGGGTGGCCAGCATCTGGCGCCAGTGCGGGTGGATCCCCTCGGAGACCCACACCGTCGGCCGCCCGGTGGCGGCCACGCCCAGGTTGGCCGCCTCCACCGCCGCCGAGCCCCCGTCGTAGAGGGAGGCGTTGGCCACGGGCAGGCCGGCCAGGCGGGCCACCATGGTCTGGTACTCGAAGACGGCCTGGAGCACGCCCTGGGCCACCTCGGGCTGGTAGGGGGTGTACGAGGTCACGAACTCGCTCCGCCCGGCCAGGGCCGGGGTCACCGAGGGGACCTCGTGGTCGTACGCCCCCCCGCCGGCGAAGCAGATCAGGCGGTCGGCGCGGGCCCGGTTGGCCCGGGCGTACCCCTCCATGGCGGCCAGGACGTCGGGCTCACCCACCCCGTCGGCCAGCTCCAGGGCCCGCTGGAGGCGCACGGCCTCGGGCACGGCGGCGAACAGCTCATCGAGGGACCCGAGCCCGAGGAAGGCCAGCATGGAGGCCACCTCGTCGTCGGTGTGGGGGATGTAGCTGGCCACCGCGGCTCCTCTACCGGCCGGCGCCGGCGCTCGCCGGACGGCTCACGCGTCGGCCCACTGGCCGGGGCGGACGAAGGGCGTCGTCACCACGGTGGCGTCGAGGGTGCGGCCGCGCTGGGTGAGCTCGACGGTCAGGCCGGGCCCGGGTGCGGCCGCCGCGTCGACCAGGCCCAGGGCGATGCCGTGGCCCAGCATGGGCGAGAAGTTGCCGCTGGTGACCGTCCCGACGGCGCCGCCGCCGACCCGGATCCCGGCGCCCGGCCGGGGTGGCTGGCGCCCCTCGGTGGCCAGGCCGACCAGCCGCCGGGGGACCCCGCGTCGGCGCTCGGCGACGAGGGCCTCGCGCCCGGTGAAGGGGCCCTTGTCCCAGGCCACCACCCAGCCCAGCCCGGCCTGGAGCGGGGTGATCCCCGGGCCCAGCTCCTGGCCGTGGAGGGGCAGGGCGGCCTCGAGCCGCAGGGTGTCGCGGGCGCCGAGGCCGGCCGGGACCACCCCGGTGGCCAGGACGGCCTCCCACAGGCCGGCGGCCTCGTCGGCGGGCACGGCCACCTCGACCCCGTCCTCGCCGGTGTACCCGGTGCCGGCCACCACCAGGGGGACGCCGGCCCAGGCGGCGGCCCGGACGCCGAAGCGGGGCACCTCGGCCGCGGCGGGCACCACGGCGGCCAGCCGGTGGCGGGCGCGGGGACCCTGGACGGCCAGGACGCAGCGGTCGGCGGTGGTGTCGCTGCCGCCCACCGCGGCGCGCACCCGCCCGGTGTTGGAGGCGTTGGGCATCACGTCGAAGACGTCGTCGTCGAGCCACCACACGATGAGGTCGTCGACCACCGAGCCGTCGACGGCGTCGAGCAGGTGGGTGTACTGGGCCCGCCCCGGGCCGATGCGCCCCAGGTCGTTGGTGAGGGCCCGCTGGAGCCGGTCGTGGGCGCCGGGGCCGGCCACGCGCACGGTGCCGAGGTGGCTCACGTCGAAGACGACGGCGTCGGTGCGGCAGGCCCGGTGCTCGGCCAGGGTGCCGGCCGGGTAGGCGACCGGCATCTCCCAGCCGCCGAATTCCACGAGCCGGGCCCCGAGGGCGCGGTGGGCGTCGCGCAGGGCGGTGTGCCGCAGGCCGCCCGCCGGCGCGTCGGCGGGCGGGTCGGTGCGGGTGGTCACGCCGAAAGGATACCGGCGGCCCGGATCAGGCGGAGCGGGGCACGGGGTCGCCGGGCCGGGCCCCGCCGGCCAGGCCGTACTTGGCCAGCAGGGCCAGGGTGTCGCGCTGGTAGAGGACGGTCACCCGCACCTCGGGGTGGAGCTCGGCCAGCCGACGCACCTTGGCGTTCTTCTTGGTCACGAGCCGTTGGTTGAGCGTGGTGAGCTCCACGAACAGGCCCGGACGGGGCAGCCAGAAATCGGGGCGGAAGGCCGAGACGGTGCGGCCGTCGGGCCCCCAGTGGAGGGCGAACTCCACGGGCTCGTACTCCCAGGCGACCCCGTAGAAGTCGAGGATGCGGGCGAAGCGCTCCTCGGTGTCGTGGGCGAAGGAGACCGGTCGCCGGTCGCCGGTCGGCCCGCCGGCCGCGGACCCGGCGGTCACCGCCGGGCGGCCTCGTCGCCGGCCAGGTAGGCCGCGCCCGGGTGCCGGGACGCGGCCGCGGGGGCGGTCGCCCCGATCTCGACGATGGCCGCCTCGAGCTCGGAGACGACCCCGGAGAGGGGAAGCACGTTGAACACGCCCTGGCCGCCGGCGAGCAGGTCGACCAGCTCGCCGTCGGAGTGGGCCAGCACCGACCGGCTGCCGGCCAGCACGAGCTGGGCCGCGGCCAGATCGCCGCCGAGCTCGCCGCGCAGGCACTCGACGGCCCGGCGGGCCTGCTGGAGCTTGACCCCGGCGTCGAGCAGCCGCTTGATGACCTTGAGTTCGAGCACGTCACGATAGGAGTAGCGGCGCTGGGTGCCGCTGCCGGCGGCCTCGGCGATCGACGGCCGCAGCAGACCGGTGCGGGCCCAGTAGTCGAGCTGCCGGTAGGTGATGCCCACCAGGCTGCACACCTGCGAGCCGCGGTAGCCCTCGTCGGCCCCGGCGCCGGGCCGGTCGCGGGGTGCGCTGCTGTCGGTCCTGCGTGGCGCCATGGCCGATCCTCCACCTCGATCAGAGGTTCACCGGCAACCGAACCCTCACGGTGACCCTCAGGTCCGAGCGTATCACAGCGCGGTAATTACGCCGGTGTGAGCTGGGACGGGGCCGGGCGATTTGGCCCGGGCCGGTCCACGGGCCAAGATCGGGCATGCCCACGCCCTCCGACCGGCGGCCCGGCCTCGCCACCGCCGCCCCGGTGCCGGACGCCGGCGCCGTCCCGCTCCACCGCCGCACCCTCACCTACGAGGCCGTCGACCACGGCGACGACCTGCTCGTCGTGGGTCGCCTGCGCGACGACCGGCCGTGGGCCGAGGGCACCGACCTGCCGGCCGCCCTGCACGACATGGAGCTGCGCGTCCTGGTGCGCCGGGCCGACCTCACCGTCACCGCGGCCACGGCGGTCATGCACGCCTTCCCCCACGCCGAGTGCCCGGCCATCGAGGACGCCTTCGCCGGCCTGGTGGGCCTGAGCGTGGCCCGGGGGTACACGCGCGCCGTCCAGGAGCGCCTCGGCGGGCCGCGCGGCTGCACCCACCTCGAACACCTGGCCCGCTCGCTCGGTCCGGTGGTCATCCAGGCCGTCACCTCGGCCCGGGCCGCGGCCGTGCTGCGCGGCGAGGCCGCCGACCTGCTCGCCGCCGGCGGAGACGGCGGCAGCCCCTGGGCCCGCGACTCCTGTCACGTGTGGGCCGAGGACGGGGTCGCCGAGGCGAAGCTGGCCGCCGGCTGGCGACCGGGCACCGGGCCCTATCCGGCCCCCGCCCTGGTGACGTTCCTCGGGCGCGGCGAGCACGCCGTCCCGGCCGACGGCACCGGCGGCGAGGGGCCCGGGGGGCCGTGACCCGGACCGCCCGGCGCCGCCGGGCCGTCGGCCTGTTCGGCGCCCTGGTGTGCGGAGCGGCGGCCCTCGCCGGCTGCGGCTACGGCGGCACGGCCGTCACCACGCCGTTCGTCCCCAACCACATCAAGCTCGAGCACGGGCGCCTCTACGTGGTGAAGGCCGCCCCGGTGGCCGGGCTGGGCACCGTGCTGGTCGACGGCCTCGGCATCACCCTCTACCTGTACGCCACCGACCACCGCGGGCAGCCGTCGCGCTGCTACGACCTCTGCGCCATCCAGTGGCCGCCCTACGTGCTGCCCCCCGGGGTGACCGCCCCGGTGGCCGGTCCCGGGGTGCGCCCCGGTCTGCTCGGCACCGCCCCGCGCCGCGACGGCACCACCCAGGTCACCTACAACGGCTGGCCCCTCTACCTGTGGCCGGGCGACCGGGCCCCGGGGATGGCCACCGGCCAGGCCCTCACCAACGCCGGCGGGCTCTGGTACGTGCTCACCCCCGACGGCTCGGCCCTCACCACCAGGCACTGAGCCCCACCGGACCGGCCGGCCCGGTGGAGCCGCGCCGGCCGGGGTCAGTCCACCCGGCGCAGGGTGGTGCGGTACCGGCGGGCGTTGGCCACGTACTCCCTCGCCGAGACCCGGATCAGCTCGGCGTCCGAGCGTCCCTCGAGGACCCGGGCCGGCACCCCGAGGGCCAGGGCCCCCGGCGGCACGACCATCCGGTTGGGCACCACGGCGTTGGCGCCGACCGTCGCCCCGGTGCCGATCACGGCGTGGTGGAGCACCACCGACCCCGAACCGGCCAGTGAGCCGTCCTCCAGGAGGCACCCCTCGAGGTGGGTGAGGTGGCCGACCACGCAGCCCGCGCCGACCACGGTCGGGAAGCCCGGACCGGCGTGCACCACCGTCCCGTCCTGGATCGACGAGCGGGCCCCGACGGTGATGGTCCCGTAGTCCCCGCGCAGGACCGCCCCCGGCCACACGCTCGCCTCGGGCCCGAGGGTGACGTCGCCGATGACCACGGCGTCGGGGTGGACGAAGGCCTCCGGATCGAGGCGCGGGACCAGGTCGCCGAGGGCGTAGACGGGCATGGAGGCAACGTAGCGGACGGCCGGACGGCCGTCGCGCCGAGCGGCCCGCCGAGGCGGGCCGACCCAGCCGGCCACCGGACCGGGACGGCCGTAGGATGGGGGGCCCGACGGCACGCACCGAGGAGCAGCCATGACCGACCCCGACGCCGGACCGGCGATCTTCGACGCCGACAACCACTACTACGAGGCGCTCGACGCCTTCACCCGCCACCTCGACCCGGCCCTCGGGCCGCGGGTGGCCCAGTGGTGCGAGATCGGCGGGCGCCGCTACCACGTCCTCGGCGGCCGGGTGAGCCGGGCCGTGACCAACCCGACCTTCGACCCGGTCGCCCTGCCCGGCGCCCTCTACGACTACTTCCGGGGCAACCCCGAACAGCGCAGTCCGCTCGAGTTCCTGGCCCGGCGGGAGGCCGTCCGTCCCGCCTACCGCGAGCCGGCGGCCCGGCTGGCCACCCTGGACGCCCAGGGCCTCGAGGGCTGCCTGCTCTTCCCCACCCTGGGCATGATCTACGAGGAGCCCCTGGCCCACGATCCCGAGGCCGTCGGCCACCTGTTCCGGGCCTTCAACCGGTGGCTGGAGGAGGATTGGGGCTTCGCCTACCAGGACCGCATCTTCGCCGCCCCCTACCTGACCCTGGCCGACCCGGCCTGGGCCGTCGAGGAGCTGGCCTGGGCCCTCGACAAGGGCGCCCGCACCGTCGTCATGCGCCCGGCCGCCCCGAGGACGGCCCTCGGGCGCCGCTCCCCCTTCGACCCCCTCTTCGACGGGTTCTGGCGGCTGGCCGACGACGCCGGCATCACCGTCGTGGTCCACGCCGGCGACTCGGGGATCTCCTCCAACGGCTACGCCCCCGACGGCTTCGCCGCCACCTTCGCCGGGGGGTGGAAGCCGTCCGTCAAGTCCTTCGCCATCGAGCAGGCCATCCGCGACTACCTGCTGTCCATCATCTTCGAGGACCACTTCACCCGGTTCCCCAACCTGCGCGTCGCCTCCATCGAGAACGGCGCCCAGTACCTGCCCGACCTCCTGCGCAAGCTGCGCTCCACGGCCGACAAGATGCCCGGCTACTGGAAGGAGGACCCCGTCGCCACCCTCCGGCGCCACGTGTGGATCAACCCGTTCTGGGAGGACGACGTCGAAGAGGTGGCCGAGTGCATGGGCACCGACCGGGTGCTGTTCGGCTCGGACTGGCCCCACATCGAGGCCCTGCCCGAGCCGGCCGAGTACGTCCGGGAGCTCAAGGCCTTCGACGCGGCGGACCAAGCCAGGATCCTCCACGACAACGTCCACGAGCTGCTCACCCTCCGCCCCACCTGAGGCCGGCCCGGCCCGCCACGGCACCGTACGCCGCCGCCCGCGACCGGCCGACGGTCAGCGTTGGCGGCCGCGACCCCGGTGTTTGCGACCCCCGCCCCGGTGGTTGGTCCCGCGGGCCGACGCCTCCCGCCGCCGGGCCCGGCGGGCCCGGTCCACGAATCCGCCGGCCACGAGGACGACGAGCACCACGGCCATGACGGTCCAGATGAGCACCCCAGGTCCCCTTCCCGGCCCGTGCGCCCGCCCGGTCCGGGCCGAAGCGTAGGACCACGACGGTGCACTCCGCCATCGACCGGGTCCGGCGCCGACCGTCGCGGCGCCGGTGCTCTCCCGGAGACGCTGGCGGGGTGGCGTACCGCCGCCGCGTGGGGTCGACGGCGCGCTTCGCCGTGCGGCGACGCCGGTCGATGGTGGCGCCGGGAGCAGTGGCCCAGCCCGGACGGCCTGCGCCCGCTGGCATCCGGTCCGCGGCGCGAGCGGGCAGGACCGTCGGCGAACCGGCCCGGGCCGTCGACAGCTCTCGCCAGTGGGCCGGTGGCCGGGACTGGGGATGGTGACCGGGACGCCGCCGCACCGGCCGGGTCACCCGGCACGCGGGCCGGCGGCCCAGTCGGGCCGCCGGCGGTTCGCGTGGTGGTCGGGCTGCCGGGATTTGAACCCGGGACCTCTTGACCCCCAGTCAAGCGCGCTAACCAAGCTGCGCCACAGCCCGTCGGTGCCGAAGTGCCGGGGGTGCGCCCCGGACGTGGCCCCGGCAGCCTACAGGAGGCCGCCGGACCACCCGGCGGCCGGGAGCCCGCGCCCGTCGGTCACGGCTCCGCCGAGCGGGCCCCGGGTCGCTCCCCGACCGGCTCGTCGCCCAGCGAGAGGTAGTGCTCGTCCTCCTGGGCGGTGTGGAGCTTCAAGATGGCGTGGAGCCCGTAGAGCAGGCTGCGCAGATCGGTGCGGTCGGCCTCGTCCATCCCCGCCGTCCCGATGTCGTCGAGGAGCTGGCCCAGGCGGCGGATCTGGTGGGTGATCTCGATGTGGGCCCGGCTCATGGTGGCCATCGGGTCGTTCCCGCCGAAGTAGCGCCCGAGGGCCGGGTAGAGCACCTGCTCCTCGGCGTCCTCGTGGGGCTGGACCTCGTCGACCAGCATCCGGTGCACGCTCCGCACCTGGACCAGGGCCACCTCGGGCGGGACCGAGTCCAGGGCGTCGGCCACCTCGCGGAGCCGGCTGATGTCGCTGCGGATGGCCAGGTGCTCCTGTCGGAACCGGTGGGTGAGGAGCGCGTCCTCCCGGCCGAGCCGCGTCTCGGCGGCACCGCCCCTCAGGGCACGGAGGGCGTTCAGGATCACGGCCACGTCGATGACCTCCTGGAGCACCGCGCCCCACACCGCCGGGAGGAGGCCCGCGCCGGCCACGCCCATGGCGCCCACCGACAGCGCCATCCCGGCCACCATGGACTGGACGGCGATCCGACGGGTGCGACGGGCGATGGCCGCCGCCTCGCCCAGCCGGTCGAGCCGGTCGACGGTGAGCACCACGTCGGCGGCCTCGGACGCCGCCGTCGCCCCCCGGGCCCCGAGGGCCACGCCCACGTCGGCCAGGGCCAGCGCCGGCGCGTCGTTGATGCCGTCGCCGACCATCATGGTCGGCGCCCGGTGCGTCTCGAGGGTGACCACGTCGAGCTTCTCGGCCGGGGAGCGCTCGGCCAGCACCTCGTCGACCCCGATGACCGCGCCGACCGTCTCGGCCACCTCGGTCCGGTCCCCGGTGACCATGACGATGCGGGTGATCCCGTGGGCGCGCAGCGACCGGAGGGTCCGGGCGGCGTCGGGCCGGAGGGGGTCGTCGAAGACCAGCACCCCGGCCGGCTCCCCGTCGACGCCGACGAACACGGTGAGGGCCCCGTCGAGGTGCGCCTTCCGCCGGGCCGAGCGGGCCCAGGCGGGCGCCCCGGTGACGCCCGACCACGAGGCCTTCCCCACCGCCACCGGGCGGCCGGCCACCGTGCCCCGGATGCCCTGGCC
>DAHVAJ010000041.1 GCA_027314705.1 Acidimicrobiaceae bacterium | reverse complement strand
CTCGACCACCTGGTCGAGGATCCTCGACTTCTCGGACTTGGACCCGTTGCGGTAGGCGAGCGCCTGCTTCTGGGTCACCGCACGGCGTGCGCTCATCGATAGCTCCATGGTCACGGCGTAGTCCCGATCACGGCCCCCGGCGCGTCCCGCTACGCGGAGGTTCTTACGTGAGGCAATGAATGGACCTACGCGGAGGTTTTAGATGAGTCAACGCGCAGGTCCGCCCTCGCCGCCGGAGTGACGCTAGGTTGTCGGCCGCACGGCCGAGCGAGCGGGGGAACGATGAACGCGGGAGACACGACCTGGGTCCTGGTGAGCGCGGCCCTGGTGCTGTTCATGACGCCGGGCCTGGCCCTCTTCTACGGTGGCATGGTCCGTGCCAAGAACGTGCTGTCGGTGATGATGCAGGCCTTCGTCTGCATGGGCCTCGTGACGGTGCTGTGGGCCGTGGGTGGGTTCAGTCTGGCGTTCGGGCGGGACGCCGGCGGTGGCCTGATCGGCAACCTGGGGTTGGCCGGCCTCGCCCACATGGGCCGTGCCCTGCCCGGCTTCCACGGACTGGCCGTCCCTCCCCTCGCCGTCATGGTCTTCCAGATGATGTTCGCCGTCATCACCGCCGCCCTGATCAGCGGCGGCACCGTCGACCGCATCCGCTTCATCCCCTTCGTGCTCTTCATCGCCCTGTGGCTCCTGCTCGTCTACGTCCCGCTGGCCCACTGGGTCTTCAGCCCGACCGGCTGGCTGGCCCACCGGGGGGTCCTGGACTTCGCCGGTGGCACCGTCGTGGAGATCAACTCGGGATTCTCGACGCTCGCCGTCGTCCTCGTGCTCGGCCGGCGACGGGGCTGGCCGGGCGAGGCCATGACCCCACACTCGGTGCCGCTCACCCTCCTCGGCGCCGGCATCCTCTGGTTCGGCTGGTTCGGGTTCAACGCCGGCTCCGCCCTGGCCGCCGACCAGGTGGCCGTCCACGCGTTCGTCAACACCCAACTGGCCGCAGCGGCCGGCCTCCTCGGCTGGCTCACGTTCGAGCGGGTGAAAGAGCACTACCCGACCACCCTCGGCGCGGCATCGGGCGCGGTGGCCGGCATGGTGGCCATCACCCCCTGTGCCGGTTTCGTGTCGGCCATGCCCGCGCTGCTGATCGGCGTCGCCGCCGGTGTGCTCTGCGCAGCGGCCGTACGCCTCAAGTTCCGCCTGCGCTACGACGACTCCCTCGACGTGCTCGGCGTCCACGGGGTGGGCGGCCTCGTCGGAATGGTGCTCCTGGGACTGTTCGCCACGCGGTCGGTCAACCCGGCCGGGGCCAACGGCCTCCTGGAAGGGGGCGGGCTCCACCTCGTCGGGCTCGAAGGCCTCGCCGCCGTCGTGGCCGCCGCCTTCAGCTTCGGGATGACGTGGCTGATCGCCAAGGCCATCGACCGTCTCCTCGGGCTACGGGTCTCGCCCGAGGAGGAGGCTCGGGGCCTCGACCTCGTCCATCACGCCGAGAGCGCCTACTCGCTGGGCGGCGGCGGGCGCTTCACCGGCTGAGCGCGGTCAGCCGGCGGCCAGCACCGTCACGAAGTCCCGGGTCCACCCCGACTGGTACTGCGTGGCCGGACGGTTCTGCCCGGGCACGCCGGCCGTGAGGGGCCCTCCGGGAGTCGCGGACCAGGCCAACTGCACCCACTCGGGATTGATGTCGAGCTCCATGGCCGTGACCGCCCCGGCGCCGATGAGGGCCGAGGCGAGGTCGACCGGCAGCGCCGCCATGCCTGCGGCGTAGATGAGGTTCCCCGCCGCGTCCTCCCCGAGGGCGCTCCGGGCCACCACCGGCCCGCCACCGAGCGTCGCCCCCCAGGCCGAGACGGTGTCGATCGACGGGCTCGGGGCACCGTTCACCACCAGGGGTGCGAGGTTCTGGCGCACCGAGGCCACCTGCTCTCCGGCGGCCGGCACCCCCTGTCCCCACACGCCCACCCGGGCCGATCCGTTGGTGTCGATGACCAGGCTGGCCAGCCCCGGCTGGAGGGGCAGGAGGACCTGGCCGTTGAGCTCGAACCCGCCGGCCCCGGTGGCGGACTCGAACCCGCCGTTGAAGGCGGCCAGCAGGGCCGGGGCCTCGTCCGGTCCGATCGAGCTCCCACTGTCGGCCGCCACCACGGCACGACCGGTCGGTGGGTCGGTGCTTCCCACATGGAGACCGAAATGGGTCTCGTGGGCGCGGAACCGGAAGAGGGTGATCGTGTGCCCGCCCGAGCCGGTCACCGTCTCGGTGTCGACGGCGAGCGCCCCGTTGACCGTGGCGAGCGGTGTCCAACCGGGCTGCTCGGTCGTCGTGGTGGTCGTGGGCGGGACGGTGGTCGTCGTGGTCGACGGGGAGGCCTTGACGGCGGCCGCGCCCGGTGGCGACGTGCCTCCGCAGGCCGCCACGGCCAAGGCCAGGCCGGCCGCCAACAACGCAGCAGCAGTTCGGGTCCGGCGGCTGCCGGGATGGTCGCGCCCAGGCGCCGGATTCCTCACGTCGGGGGAGCCTAGGGTGGTCGGACGGGGGTGGGGGGGCACCCCCGGGACCTGCGTTCAACCGGCAACGTCCTCGGCCCGGTAGGCATTGAGGAGCTCCACCTCTCGGGCCCGGGAGGGAAAGCAGGTGGCCACCAGGACCGCGCCGGCCACGATGGCCAGTGCCCCGACGGCGTAGGCCCAGCTGGCTCCGGAGAGGAACGACGCCCTCGCCCCGGCCACGATGCGCGACGAGTAGGCGGGCTCGGACCGGGCCAGTGCGGCCGCACTCGAGAAGGAGCGCTCGAGCGCCCCGGCCACCTGATGGTCGAGGTGGGTGCCCGAGGCACCGATGTGCTGGGCCACCGCCGAGGCATAGCCGGCGGTGAGGATGGCCCCGAGGATCGACTGCATCACCGAACCACCCAGGTCGCGCTGGAGGTCGGCGGTGCCCGAGGCCATGCCCGCCCGGTGGACGGGCACCGACCCGGTGAGGGAGTGCGACGCCGGTGTGCCCGACAGGCCGACCCCGATGCCCATGAGCACGAAGGCCGCGACCACCGGGCCGTACCCCGACGTGGCGGTCCAGAGGGCGAGCATGATCCCGAAGGCGGCGAGTAAGAACGCGTACCCGGTGAGGAGTGTGACCCGCGACCCGAACCGGCCGATCAGGCGGGCCGAGACGGGGGCGGCCACGACCATGGCCGCGGCGGCCGGGACGACGGCGGCACCGGCGCGAAGTGTCGAGTAGCCGAGGACGTTCTGGAGGAACTGCTCACCCACGAAGACGGCCCCCATCAGGGTCCCGAAGACGATGAGCCCGGCCGCCGCCGCCACCCAGAAGACGCGACGGGCGGCGATGTGGAGGTCGAAGAGGGGCTCGGGCGCCGTCCGCTGGCGGAGGAAGAAGCCGCCGAGGCCCGCCACGGCCACCGTCGTGGCCACCAGGGCGGTCGCGGCCTCCCCGGGGCTCGGGGCGATGTTGATGGCCAGCACCAGGGCCACGACCCCGACGACCGAGAGGACCCCGCCGAGGTGGTCGACGCGGTCGGTCGTCTCGTGCACGTGGGCCGGTACCAGGACGGCGGCGAGGGCCAACGCGGCCAGGGCCAGCGGTGCGGTGAGCAGGAACACCGAACCCCACCAGGCCAGGGTGAGGAGCCATCCGGCGGCCAACGAGGCGACGGCGATCATGGCGCCGCCCACCGCCGACCACAGGGCGATCGCCCGGGTGCGGCCCGGACCGTCCCAGAGGGCGGTGATGAGGGCGAGCGTCGTCGGAAAGGCCATGCCGGCGGCGACGCCGCCGAGTAGGCGGGCCACCACGAGCACCTCCACCGACGGGGCCCAGGCCGCCAGGAGAGCGGTGGGCACGGTGCAGGCCATGCCCAGTTCGAGGAGGAGCTTGCGCCCGTAGCGGTCGCCGACGGCCCCGAGGTACAGGACGGTGCCGGCCAGGCCGAGAGAGAAGCCCACACTGACCAGGTTGAGCTCGGTCTGCGAGGCGCGGAAGTGCTCGCCGATGTCGGGAAGGGCGACGTTGGCCACGGCGAGGTTGAGGTTGGCCACGGCGGCCACCGAGATGAGGGCGACGAGTACCCACCCGGGACGGGCCGGTTCCGTCCCGGTGCCGCCCATCGTCGTCTGGTTCCCCGTCGTGACCATCGTCCTCCGTGCTCGCCCCCGGGGTCAGGACCCCTGGTCCACCAGGTGGGTGCGCAGGGTGCCGATCCCTTCGATCCAGCTCTCGAGGACGTCGCCGGGGGCCAGATAGCGGGGCGGGGTCCGGCCCATCCCCACTCCGGCGGGTGTGCCGGTGAAGATCAGGTCGCCGGGGAGCAGGGGCACCACGGCGGAGAGCTCGGCCACCAGGTGCGCCACGTCGAAGATCATCTCGCCGGTGCGGGCGTCCTGGACGACCTCGCCGTTGACGGTGCAGCCGAGGCCCAGGTCGTCGCGGTCGGTGAACTCGTCCGGGGTGACCAGCCACGGCCCGGCCGGCGCGTAGCCGCGGAACGACTTGCCCAGCGAGAACTGGCGTGCCGCCGCGAACTGGACGGTGCGGTCGGACAGGTCCTGGCCGACGGTGAGGCCGGCCACGTGGTCCCAGGCCCGGTCGGCCCGGACCCGGTCGGCTCGCCGGCCCACCACGGCCACGAGTTCCACCTCCCAGTCGACGGTGTCCCCGGAGAGCTCGACCCGGGCCTCCTGGCCGGTGAGGCAGGCCGGGAACTTGGTGAAGGTGGCCGGCACCGAGGGGACCTCCATACCCGACTCGGCGGCGTGGGAGCGGTAGTTGAGCCCGATGGCGAAGACCTGACGGGGCGTCGGGGACGGCGGCCCGAGCCGGGCCGGATCCACCGGGACGAGAGCCGGTGCCGCTCCGTGGGAGCCCAGTCCGCCGACGAAGGCCATGACGTCGTCCCAGTGGTCGAAGACGGCGGCGGGATCGGGTCCGAACCTGCCGTCCGACGCCTCGGCCAGGTCGACGGCACCGCCGCCGGTGACCACCACCGCCCGGCCTGCCAGGTTCGCCAGCCGCATGCTGTCCTCCGCGTTCGCACCCGGCGCACGACGCGCCGCCAGAGGGACGTTCTACCCGCTCTGGGCACGGGACGCGGCCCGGTGAGCGCAGCGTCCCCACCTGCGCTGTCTATCCTCGTCTCCATGGCCCCCCCGCCCGCCTCCCCGTGGTCCAATCCGTTCGCCGGTACCGGCCTCGAGCCGGTGCTCGAGCGGTTCGCCGTGGACTTCGATCCCGTGGACCGCCAGCCCTCCTGGGCCCGGTGGGCCGTGGCCACCGTGGTGGCCGTGGGCGGGTCGCTCCTGGCCAACGCCCTCCTCGTCGCGGCGGGCAAGGCGCTCTTCCCCTCGACCGAGCACTTCGTGCACTTCCTCTTCACGGACTACGTCAAACTCACGGTGCCGGGCGTGCTCGTGGCCTGCGCTGGGTGGCCGGTGGTGACGAGGGCCTCCTCGCGGCCGCGCTGGCTCTTCTTCCGGCTCGCCGTCGTCACCACCCTGGTCCTGTTCGTACCCGATGCCTGGATCTGGCTCCGGGGCGAGTCGCACGCCGGCATCCTGGTCCTGATGGTGATGCACGTGGTCATCGCCTTGGTGACGTACAACGCGTTGGTCCGGATCGCTCCCGCCGGGGACGACCGCCGCCGCCATGGCTGAGGGAACGGACCGGGAGCACGCCGGTCCGGAGGCTGCGGACGCCGATCCCGAGGCTACGGCGGCCGCCGGGCGGCCGCCGGGCCACCCGGCGGCCGTCCACTGGCTGGCCGACTACGTCTACGGCACCATCGCCACGCTGGTGGCCCTGGCCGGGCTCACCTTCGAGACCAACCCCGGCGAACTCACCGTCGCCGGTGCCGTCATCGTCGGCGCCGTCGCCATCTGGTTTGCCCACACGCTGTCCCGCATCGTGGCCAAGCGGTCGTGGCAGCATCTCGAGCTCACCCCGCTCGACGTGCTGCGCGAGCTGCGCAGTTCATGGTCGATCGTGACCGCGGCCGTGCCGGCCACCGTGGTGTTCGTCCTCGCCGCGCTCCACCTCTTCAGCGTGCGCACGGCGTTCGTGGTGGCCGACTCGGTCGGCGTCCTCGCCCTCGCCGTGATCGGGGTGGGAACGGTCGGGGGCAGGGAGCGCCCGTTGGGGCGCCGTGTGTCCTACGTCCTCGGCCTGGTGGCGGTGGGCACGGCCATCGTCCTGCTGGAGACGGCGGTCCACCTGCTGTGAGGGACGGCCGGCGGCCGGACCGGTAGGGTGGGTCAGGTCGAGCGGAAGAGAGATGGACCGTGCCCCTGGGCCAGCACGACACGGACGACGCGTTGCCCACGGACGACACGTCGATCCCCGACGGGACGGTGCTCGTGGAGGCACTCACCGACGAGGAGTTGACCGCCCTCGCCCTGGCCACCGAGCCCGGTGGTCCGCCGGCCGATGATGCCGTCCCCCTCGCCGTCCACGTCGGGGCCGGAGCGGGCCTGCTGCCGGAGTGGTACATGCCGGCACCCCGGGCACGCCCCGGCCGGTCGCGCTGGCGAACGGCGGCCGTCCTCGCCGTCGTCGCCCTCTTCCTCGTCCTCGAGGCCCTCGGTCTGTGCTCGGCGTTCGGGCACGTCGTCGTGGGTTGACGGCTCTGTGAGTGGCCGTTTCACCACCGCTTGCGCGCACGGGGTCACGTGTCGTGCCGAAGCACGGAAAACAGCGCCCCTCGCATTGCCGACGCTCGCATCGGACCGGCAGAATGGATGGCACGAGCGGGCACCGGATCGACCGGTCCGGACGGGGACGCAGGAACTCCTGCGGAAAGCGAGCACAGAGCCATGATGACGTGGGCGAAGCGAGCGGTGATCGGATCGGGCCTGGCCGTGGCCTCGTTGCTGGTGGTGCCGGCCACCGCCGGTGCGGCCGACCCGGGCTGCTATACGGGTTGCACCGCGGCGGTGGTCGTCCCGCCGTCGTCCGACGGTAGCTCGGCCCTCCCGTTCACGGCGGCGCAGACGACGACGACCAACGGCTCGTCCTCGTTGCCGTTCACCGGCGCCGACGTGGCCGAGTTGGCCGTGGTGGGTGTCGCCGCCGTGGTGACCGGTGGGATCCTGGCCCGCCGTCGGCGCGCCTCGGTCTGAGCGCTCCGTCGCGGGGCCCGCTCGTGCCGGGCCCCGGCCGCAACGGCTCGCCAGCCTCAGTACTGCGCCGGTAGCAGTGGCGCGAGGGCCTCGAAGAACACGTAGACCGTCGCCAGCCACACAACCAGTCCGACCACGAGGACGGCGCCCCGGCGGCGGCCCCGTGTGCGCAGGGCCAGGGCCCACACCGCCGTGATGACCGCGGCCACGACCACTCCCCACAGGACGGCGGTCACCCGGCTTCCTGAGGGGGTCGGGAGGGCCACCGCGTGCACGGAAGCGGGCGAGGTGGCCGCCCTCCCGGCCGCCCCCGTCGGTCCGTAGAGCGTGTCGGCCGTCAGCGCGGCGTGCACGACGAGCCGCTGGCTGGCGCTGTAGCGCGGATTGCAGGTGGTGAGGGTGAGGGTGGGCGTCGGCGTCGGGCCCACCACGGCGATGTCCCCCGGGGCGACGATCTGGGTGGCGGTGACCCGGTAGACGAACATGCCCTGGAGGGTCTCGATCTCGATCGGGTCGCCCGGCTCGAGCTGGTCGAGGCTGTAGAAGGGATGGAGGTAGGTGGTCCGGTGACCGGCGATGGCCACGTTGCCGCTCTGTCCGGGTAACGGGGTGCCCGGGTAGTGGCCCGGGCCGGCCTCGAGCTGGGCGGTGCCCGTCCCCTCCACAATGACCATCGAGAGGCCGATGCGGGGGACGGAGAGGAACCCCACCGCTCCGCCCAGGGCGGGAGCCGGGGCCGGGGGGGCGAGGCGGGGGGGCGAGGTGGGCACCACCGAATGGAGGGGGGTCGTCTCACCGGCCCGGTGACGGGCCTGCGAGAACTCGGTGCGCAGCGTGTGCTGGGCCCGGGCGGTGGAGAGCCCGGTCGCCCACAACAGGTAGGGGATGAACAGGAGGACGAGCACCCCGAGCACGAGGAGGACGCGGCCGACCGTCACGCGCAACGTGGTGAACGACACGGCGCGATGCTACCGGTCGTCCTGTTCCGACCCGGGGCACGGCTACCGGCTGCACCGGGAGGGCGGGTGCGCTCCGGTACGCTGCTGACTGCCGGTCCGTCGCGCCCGAGGACCGTGCGGACGATCGTTTGCGTCCGCGGGCGCCGGGAGCTGCGAGAGATGCCGTGAGCAGTGATGCCGTGGCCACAGGGGCCACAGGGGCCACAGGGAGACGACGACGGCACCGGCGCTGGCCCTGGGTGGTGGGCGCGCTCGTCCTGGTCGCCGCGTGGGGCGCCGTGCTGGCCGTCCGTACCTGGTCGGCGTACCGTCACGACCGGGCGGGGCTCGCCATCCTCGACACCGTCCGCTCCCATCTCGATCCCGGTACGGTCACCGCCGCCGGGACCCGTCAGGAGCTCGACGCCGCCGCCGCCGAGTTCGACGCAGCCCGGGCCCAGCTCTCGGGTCCCCTTGTGGCCCCGGTCGTGATCGTGCCCGTGCTCGGACGCCAGCTCCGGTCGGTCCAGGCCCTCAGCACGGCGGCTGCCGAGGTGTCCACCGTCGGCGCCTCCTTCCTCGGCGACGTCCACGCCGTCCTCGACCAGCCTCACGGTGCCGGGCCCGACCGCGTGGCGTCGCTCCGGCACCTGAGCGCGCTCTCGGTCGCGGCGGTGCGCCAGCTCGACGCGGTCGACACCGGACCGGCGGCGGCACTGGTGGCACCGTTGGCGCGCCGGCACGAGCAGTTCGTCGCCCAGCTCGACGACGCCCGTCGTCGACTGCGGACGGCCGCAGCGGTATCGGCCGCCACCGCCACCATCCTCGAGGGCCCACAGAACTACCTCGTCATGGCGTCCAACAACGCCGAGATGCGGGCCGGCTCGGGGGCCTTCCTCGAGGCGGGAGTGGCTTCGACGACCACGGGCACCGTCCACCTCGCCGACCTCGGCCCGTCGGGCGCCCTCACGCTGCCCGTCGGCGCCGTGACCGTCACCGGGGACCTCGAGCGGAACTGGGGCTGGCTGCGGCCCGGGGTGGACTGGCGCAATCTCGGACTCACCCCCCAGTTCGACGTGACCGCGCCGCTCGCTGCCCGCATGTGGGCGGCGCGCACCGGTCAGCAGGTGAACGGGGTGCTGGCGGTCGACGTGGCCGGTCTCCAGCAGCTCATGACGGCCACCGGTCCGGTGGTGGTGGCCGGGCGCACGATCACTGCCGGCAACGTCGAGCAGTACCTCCTCCACGACCAGTACGTGGGTCTGAGCGACGCCAACGCCGGCACCGGTACCCGCCAGGACGCACTCGGCTCGCTGGCCAGCACCGTCCTCCGCCAGCTCCAGGGTCAGTCCATCGACCTGCGCACCCTGGCCTCGGCCATGGCCGGTGCCGTGGCCGGCCGCCACCTGATGCTGTGGTCCAGCGACCCGACGACCCAGGCCGCCTGGGTGGCAGCCGGGGTGAGCGGCAGCCTCACCCCCGACTCGCTGGCCGTGACCCTCCTCAACCGCGGCGGCAACAAGCTCGACCCGTTCGTGGGGACGACCGTGGCCATGACCACCCGTCCGTCGGGTGCGGGCACCGCCGTGACGCTCACCACCACGTTCGCCAACCAGACCCCCGACGGCCTGTCGTCGTTCGTGGCCGGTCCCTATCCGGGGGTACCCGTCTCCTATGGGGACTACACGGGCGTCGTGGCCGAAAACCTTCCCGCCGGGGCCAGCCACATCTCGATGACCGGGGCCGGACCGCTGTCCGCCCTCGGGCCCGAAGGCCCGACCATCCTCGTGGCCGCGCCGCTGACGGTCCGCCGGGGCACGTCGGCCACGGTCGTCGTCCGGTTCGACCTCCCCACCCGGCACGACTCGCTGACGGTGGTGCCGTCGGCCCGGATCCCCGCCGTGCAGTGGACGGCCGGAGGCCGCACCTTCACCGACCAGCGCCCGGTACCAGTGAGCTGGTGAGGGGCAGGGCTGCGGGGGTCAACCGCGCCAGACGCCGGTGACGACGGCGCCGGCCGGCACGTCGGCAAGGACGACGGCGTTGGCGCCGATCCAGGCGCCATCGCCCACGTGGACCGGGCCGAGCACGGCGGCACCGGCCCCGACGCGCACGCCGTCTCCCAGGTGGGGCTGGCCCGGCCCGGTCCCGGTGTGGCCGAGGGTGACGCCTTGGTAGACGACGAGGTCCTTCCCGGCCACCACTTCGTGACCGATGACGATGCCGGTGGTGTGGATGATGGCGAACCCAGGGCCGAGGGTGGCCGCCGGGTGGAGTTCGGCCCCCGATGAGCGGATGGTGCAGGCCTCGAGCCACAGAGCCAGCGGATGGAGGCGATGGCGCCAGCACCACGCCGCGGTCCGATACCGGATCACCGCCCCGAGGCGTGGGTGGAAGGGAACGCGGAGGAGGGCGGTGAGCACGACGGCAGTGGGGGAGCGGTCCCACGCCGCCGTCATGTGCCGCAGGTCGTCGACGATGGCCGCCACCGGCGTAGTGTCGCACATGGTGCGGGAGTCGGTCATCGGGCGTTCCTGCACCGGCGTTCTGTGATCCAATGGTCCGGTGGAATCTTCCCCCGCAGCCGACGACGGCCGCACGTCGCTGGCCGGCTATCTCGAAGGGCCGATCGACTCGGGCGGCCACTCGACCATTCCGTTCTCGGATGTGCTTCGGCCCTTGCTCAGCCCCGCGGTGCGCTTGCGGGGCAAACAGGTGGCCACCGCCCTTGCCGGGCCACTGGCCCGCCGGAGGGCCCGGCAGGTCACCGGCGGTGCCCGGTTGCAGCTGCACCTCGGCTCGGGGGGGAACAACCTGTCCGGGTGGGTCAACGTCGACCTGGTCGGGGCCCATGCCGATGTCCCCTGGGACCTGCGGCGACCGCTTCCCTTTGCCGACGGCTCGGTGTCGGCCGCATTCCTCGAACACGTACTCGAGCACATGACCGTTGCCGAGGGTTTGGCCGTGCTCCGTCACACCCGGCGGTCGCTCACCCCGGGCGGAGTCCTTCGGGTGGGCGTCCCGGATGCCGGTCGGTACGCCCGAAGCTACGCGCGCGGCGACGCGACCCTCGACGAGCTCCGGCCCGGGCGCCCCACCCGGATGCTGGCCCTGGCCGAGGTCTTCCAGGAGCACGGCCACGTCTCGGCGTGGGACGACGAGACGCTGGTGCTCGTCGTGACCGAGGCCGGCTTCCTCGACGCCGAGGTCGTGCCCGGTGGCTCGTCGCGCATCGTCCCGGCACCGGACAGTCCGGCCCGGATCCCCGAGACCGTCTACGTCGAGGCTGTCGCCCCCGGTTGAGCGGTGTCGGGCACGTTCGGGCCCGGGTCTGCCAGTAGGCTTCAGTGATGGCCCAGCTTCGCCAAGTGGAGGACGAGCCCGACAGCCCGGCCCCGGACAGCTTCGGCCTGTTCGTCCGGGGACGCGGCTTCCTGCGGCGGCGGCTCGGCCTTGCGGTCACACGCATGCGGCATCGGCGGGTGACCTTCGGTGACCGCTGCGACGTCCGGTCGGGTGCCCGATTCCTCGTCTCGCGGAACGCGGAGGTTCGGTTCGGGTCGGGATGCGTGCTCGACCGGGGGTTCACGCTGGAGAGCCGCGGCCGCCTGGTGGTGGGGGAGCGCACCGTCTTCGGCCATCACTGCACCGTCGCCTCCGCTCGGGACGTCCAGATCGGCCGTGACTGCCTGTTCGGCGAGTTCGTCTCCGTGCGGGACCACGACCACGCCTTCGCCCAGAGTGGCACCGCCATCATCGACCAAGGCCGGGTCATCGCCCCGGTGCACATCGGTGACAACGTGTGGATCGGGGCGAAGGCGACCGTCACCCGCGGGGTGACGATCGGCGCCAACACCGTGGTGGGGGCTCAGGCCGTCGTGACCCGGGACCTACCGGCCAACTGCGTGGCTGTCGGTGTGCCGGCCAGGGTCGTCCGCCACCGGGACACCCGGTCCACGGCCACCCACTGAGGGAATCCGCACCGCCCTCCCGTCAGCCGATGCCCACGACCGGGCCGGAGCGGGCCAGCGTGGCCGCCGACCCGGAGAACCCGGCGTCGCCGAAGGCGAAGATCCCGCCGTCCGCGGCCACCAGCCAGTAGCCCCGGCCGTCCGGGGTGGCGGCCATGCCGACGATCGGCTGGTTCAGCCGGAGGCCCCCGGCTGAGCCGTAGAACCCGGCGTCGCCGAAGGCGAAGATGCCCCCGTCCGCGGCCACCAGCCAGTAGCCCCGGCCGTCCGGGGAGGCGGCCATGCCCACGATGGGAGCGTTCAGGTGCATCCCCCCGGTGGAGCCGTAGTAGCCGGCGTCGCCGAAGTTGAAGATGCCTCCGTCCGAGCCGACCAGCCAGTAGCCCCGGCCGTCCGGGGTGGCGGCCAGGCCCACGATGGGCCGGTTGAGGGCGTGGGTGCTCGAAGGGCCGAGGAAGGGCGCGGTGCCGAAGGCGAAGACCTGGCCGGTTGCGGTCGCCACGCGGTAGCCGTCGGGCGCTGCGGCCGGTGCCCCGCCGTTTGGGGGCGCCCCCGGGCCGCCCCCGCCGCCCCCGGTGCCCCCGGTGCCCCCGGTGGCGGTGAGGAGGGGCAGGCCGGCGCCGCCCACGACGGCGGGCCCCCCGGAGCCGGCGTAGGCCTGGAGGGCGTGGACGAAGGCCGAGGCGGGCGAGGTCGGGCCCCACCACGGCGGGATGCCCCCGCCGTAGTAGCCGCCGAAGTTGATCTCGGAGACGTCGAGCCGGACGGCCGAGGCGACGACGGGCGGGAAGGCGAAGAGCGCCTCGTGGTTCCGGTACTGGCCCGTCTCGGTGGCGACGGTGACCCAGCCCGTACCCGGTTCGTCGACCGAGAGGGTGTAGTTGCGCACGCTCGTGGCCACCGAGCCCACCGACTGGGTATCGACGAGGATCCGGTCGAGGGTGGTCGGAGCCTTGAGGGTCACCGTGAGGGACGGGGTGGTGTCACCGGTGGCCGAGCTCCACCCCTGCCCGTAGCCGACGGTGAGGCCGCTGATGGCGGCCGTGGCGTTGCCCGAGGAGGCGGTGGCCGTGGCTCCCGCCGCGGCCGAGGCCACGTCGGTGCCGAAGGGCTCGGTCGGGCCGATGCCGAGGGTGTCGCCCGCCGGGTAGGTGAGGTAGGTGACCTGACCGGAGAGGGGCAGGGCGTAGGCGGTGCCGGAGGTGGCTGTGGCCGCGGTGGCCTGGCCGTACTCGGAGGTGACGGTGACCGGCACGTCGGCGCCCTGCGGGTCGGTGAGGGTCACCGAGGCGTTGGTGGCCAGTCCGTCGGTCCAGACGGCGGCGAGCCGGGTCGTGCCCCCCGGGGTGGTCCCGAAGGTGGCCTCGTAGGCCTGGGGGATGCCGGTCGCCGGCATCGAGAGGTAGGGCCGGCCGGCCAGCTCACCCGATGTGGCCATGGTGGCCAGGGCGGCGGGCTTCACGTAGTTGACGTTGCCGCTGGCCTGGATGAGCGAGAAGCTGACCCCGTCGTTGCCCCAGCTGCCCTCGTCGAAGAAGTAGCTCCACACCGGGATGCCGAGGACCTTCTGCCAGAGCATGGCCCGGGCCACCGAGTCGGCCTGGCCGAGGTAGTTGTAGTCCCCGTCGCTCCACCAGCCGACCTCGGTGAACCACAGGGGCGTCGATCCGAGGAGGGCCTGGAGCTGGCGGATCTGGGCCGGCATCCCGTCCTCTTCGAAGGCGTCGTTCGACCCGGTGTAGGGGTGGATGGCGGCCACGTCCAGGAAGGAGAGCCCGCCGGCGGCGATGAGCTGTTGCCACCACCACGGCACCGGCTCCAGGGTGGAGCCACCGATGACCGTGGACGACGATCCCGGTAGGACCGACTTCACGGCGGTGTAGAAGGGCTGGAGGACCTTGGTGACGTAGGCACCGGCGTCCCCCCACCCGGTGTTGTTCGCCTCGTTCCAGGGCTCCCACGCCGTCACCGGGGCGCACGCCCCGCAGCCGGGCGGCGGGTGGGCGTAGTAGTTGACCAGGGCGGCGATGTCCCCCTGCCACCAGCCGTTGTTCACGAGGGCCATCGAGACGGCATCGCCGCCGGAGACCTGCACCCAGTAGGTGACGTGGTCGGCGATGGCCAGGGCGGCGGCCTGGAAGAAG
>DAHVAJ010000031.1 GCA_027314705.1 Acidimicrobiaceae bacterium | reverse complement strand
CGCGGTCGCGGTCCCCGCCCCGGTCGCGGTCCCCGCCGCGGCCCCGGTCGCGGTCCCCGCCGCGGCCCCGGTCGCGGTCCCCGCCGGCGGCCGCCGGCGGCGGCGAGCCGGCCAGCGAGAGCGAGACCTTGCCCTGCGGGTCGATGTCGTCGACCCGCACCTCGACCGGCTGGCCGAGCTCGAAGACGTCCTCGACGCGCTCGACCCGCTTGCCCTGGCCCATCTTGGAGATGTGGAGCAACCCGTCGCGGCCGGGGAGGATGTTCACGAACGCCCCGAACTTGGTGATGTTTACGACCTTGCCCTCATAGGTGGCACCCACCTCGGCGAGCGGCGGGTCGAGGATGGTGGTGATGCGCCGGCGGGCCTCCTCGACCGCGGTGCTGTCCTTCGCCCCGATGGTCACCGTGCCCACCATGCCGTCGTCGTCGACGGCGATGTCGGCGCCCGTCTCCTGCTGGAGTGCGTTGATGACCTTGCCCTTGGGGCCGATGACCTCGCCGATCTTGTCCATCGGGATCTCGAAGGAGATGATCTTCGGTGCCGACTCGGCCACCTCGGCGCGGGGCTCGGCGATGGCGCCGGCCATCACGTCGAGGATGGTGAGCCGGGCCTCCCTGGCCTGCTGCAGGGCACGGGTGAGGACGTCGAGGGGCAGACCGTCGATCTTCGTGTCGAGCTGGAGGGCAGTCACCACGTCGCGGGTCCCGGCCACCTTGAAGTCCATGTCACCGAAGGCGTCCTCCGCCCCGAGGATGTCGGTGAGGGTGACGTAGGTCCCCTCGTCGTAGACGAGCCCCATGGCGATGCCGGCCACGGAAGCCTTGAGCGGGACGCCGGCCGCCATCATCGAGAGCGAGGAGCCGCACACCGAGGCCATCGACGTCGAGCCGTTGGAGGAGAGCACGTCCGAGACGAGCCGGAGGGTGTAGGGGAAATCCTCCTCGTAGGGAACCACCGGCAGCAGGGCCCGCTCGGCGAGCAGGCCGTGACCGATCTCGCGGCGCTTGGGGCCGCGCATGAAGCCCGTCTCCCCGGTCGAGAACGGCGGGAAATTGTAGTGGTGCATGTACCGCTTCGTGGCGTCCGGGGTGATGGTGTCGAGGAGCTGGTTCATGCGGGGCATGCCCAGGGTGGTGACGTTGAGCACCTGGGTCTCGCCGCGCTGGAAGAGCGCCGAGCCGTGGGCCGTCGGGAACAGGTCGACCTCGGCCGAGAGGGGCCGGATCTCGGTGGTGGTGCGCCCGTCGATGCGCAGACCGTCCTCGCGGATGCGCTTGCGTACGAGCTTCTTGGTCAGCCCGCGCACGGCGGCCTTGATCTCGCCCGTCCGGTCGGGGAACTCGGGAGCCAGCTCGGCCAGGAGCTCCTCGGTCACCTCGGCCAGGGCGGCGGTGCGCTCGGCCTTGGGCGTGAGCACGTTGGCCGCGGCCAACCCGGCCGTGCCGGCGGCCTCCACCCGGGCGAAGACGTCGTCGCCGTAGTCGGCCAGGGCGGCGTAGGGGATGGTCTCGATCGGGCCCCGGGCCGCCACCCAACCGGCCACCAGCTGGCGCTGCAGGAGGATGGACTCGCGGATCCAGGTCTTGGCCGACTCCAGGCCCTGGGCCAGCACCTCCTCGGTGACCTTGGGGGCGCCCTCCTCGTAGTACTGGAACGAGCGCTCGGTGCCGCCCGCCTCGACCATCATGATGGCGATCTCGGCGTCGGCCGCCTCGGAGAGGGCCCGTCCGGCCACGACCAGCTCGAAGGTCGCCTCGTCCCCCTCCTCGAAGGTCGGGTGCGGGATCCACTCCCCGTCGGTCGAGTAGGCCACCCGGACGGCACCGATGGGACCCTCGAACGGGATGCCCGAGAGCATGAGGGCGGCCGAGGACGAGTTGATGGCCAGGACGTCGTGGGGATTGCTCTGGTCGGCGCCGAAGATGGTGCCGACGATGTGGACCTCGTTGCGGAACCCCTTGGGGAACGACGGCCGCAGCGGGCGGTCGATGAGGCGGCAGGTGAGAATGGCCTGGTCGGAGGACTTGCCCTCCCGGCGGAAGAACGAGCCGGGGATCTTGCCGGCCGCGTAGGTCCGCTCCTCGATGTCGACGGTCAAGGGGAAGAAGTCAGCCCCCTCCCGGACCGAGCGGGCCGCCGTGGCCGTGGCCAGCAGGGTGGTGTCGCCGATGCGCCCGAGCACGGCGCCGTCGGCCAGCTGGGCCAGCTTGCCGGCCTCGAAGGACAGGGTCTTGTCGGTGCCGCTGATGGGCCCGGATACGGAAATGGCGTCTGGCATGACGCTCCTTGGTGGTTCGGGGACTCCCCCGGGCCAGTTCCCAGTTGTCGACCACCCCCTCCGGCGATGGACCAGGTGGTCGGCAACTGGTGACTGACCCCCGCAGGAGTCCGTGTGTGCTGGGTCTGGTACGTGCCCGGGGCCCGTTGGTCGGGTCTCCCGGTGCCGGCCGGCGCTGTGCCAACCGGTCGCCGCCGGCACTCGACCGGCGGAGAAACGGCGACCGCCCGGCACGGGGCCGGGCGGTCGTGGGATGGTGCGCCTAGCGGCGCAGGCCGAGGCGACCGATGATCTCGCGGTAGCGCTCGACGTCGTTGTTGCGGACGTAGTCGAGGAGCCGACGGCGGCGCCCGATGAGCTTGAGCAGCCCCCGCCGGGTGTGGTGGTCGCCCTTGTGCACCTTCAGGTGTTCGGTGAGGTGGCCGATGCGCTCGGTGAGGATGGCGATCTGGACCTCGGGCGAGCCGGTGTCCGTCTCGTGGAGACGGTGCTCGGCGATGGTTGCCTGCTTGTCTGGCATGTGTGACGTAGACCTTCTGGATCCGTGCGGACGCCGGCGGAGGACGCACGCCGACCCCGCCATGGTAGCAGGAAGACCGCCACCAGGCACGCCGGCCGGCTCCTCCACCCGGGCCCGGGGTGCCCCCGGTCGGGCGCCTACCGGTTGGGCTGGGGCGTGACCCGCAGGTACGGCTTGAGCGTCCGGAAGCCCTTCGGGAAGCGTTCGGTCGCCTCCTCGTCGGACAGGGCGGTGACGACGATGACGTCCTCGCCGTCCTGCCAGTTGACCGGGGTGGCCACCTTGTAGCCGGCCGTGAGCTGGAGCGAGTCGAGGACCCGCAGCACCTCGTCCACGTTGCGGCCGGTCGAGGCCGGGTAGGTGAGGGTGAGCTTCACCTTCTTGTCGGGCCCGATGACGAACACCGACCGCACGGTAAGGGTGTCGTCGGCGTTGGGGTGGATCATGTCGTAGAGCCGGGCCACGCGACGGTCCTCGTCGCCGATGAGGGGGAAGTTGAGGGCCTGTCCCTGGGTCTCCTCGATGTCGCCGGCCCAGGCCTCGTGGGAGGACACGTCGTCGACCGAGAGGCCGATCAACTTGGTGTCCCGCTTGTCGAACTCGGCTTTGGCCCTGGCGAAGGCTCCGAGCTCGGTGGTGCAGACCGGGGTGAAGTCCTTCGGGTGGGAGAAGAGCACGCCCCAGCTGTCGCCCAGGTACTCGTGGAAGCGGACGGTGCCGGCGGTCGTCTCCGCCGTGAAATCGGGGGCCTCGTCGCCCAGGTGGATGGCCATGTGCTGCTCCTTCGGTCGGGCCCGGGGCGGGTGCGCCGGGGCTCGGTGCTGCGGGTGGGTCCGGCATCGGGCGGGGACCTCCCGGGCCGACGGCCGCAGCGTAGCCCGGTCGGCCACCATTGTCGACCTATTTGGTCGGGTATTGCCGGCCGGGCCGGCACCGCCGGGTCTGGCCCCCCGGCCCCGTCTCCGCCATGCTGAGGGCATGCACCCACCAGTCCGCGTCGACCGGGACGGCCCGGTCACCGTCGTGACCATCGACCGGCCCGAGCGGCGCAACGCCGTGGACCGGCCCACGGCCACCGCCCTGCTCCAAGCGTTCACCGCCTTCGACGCGGACCCGTCGGCCTCGGTGGCCGTGCTCACCGGCGCCGGGGGCACGTTCTGCGCCGGCGCCGACCTCACGGCCATCGCCGAGCACCGGGGCAACCGCGTCACCGAGGACGGACCCGGTCCGCTCGGCCCCACCCGCCTGGACCTCACCAAGCCGGTCATCGCCGCCGTGGAGGGCCATGCCGTGGCCGGCGGACTCGAGCTCGCCGTCTGGTGCGACCTCCGGGTGGCCGCGGCCGACGCCGTCTTCGGCGTCTTCTGCCGGCGCTTCGGTGTGCCGCTCGTCGACGGGGGCACCGTCCGCCTGCCCCGCATCGTGGGCCACGGCCGGGCCATGGACCTCATCCTCAGCGGCCGGCCGGTGGGCGCCGAGGAGGCCCGGGCCATGGGCCTGGCCAACCGGGTGGTGGCACCGGGCCAGGCCCTCCCGGCCGCCCGGGCCTGGGCGGCCGAGCTCGCCGCCCTCCCCCAGGTCTGTCTGCGCAACGACCGGGCCTCGGCCCGGGCCCAGTGGAACCTCGACGTCGGGGAGGCCTTGGCCGTCGAGACACGGCTGGGCCTGGCCAGCCTGGCCTCGGGAGAGGCGGTCGAGGGGGCGGGCCGCTTCGCCTCGGGGGCCGGGCGGGGCGGGGCGCCGGTGGCCCCCGCCCCGCGCTGACCCCGGGACCGGACCCATGGGCGACGTGGCTGCCTTCGACTTCGACGGCACGCTGACCCACGGCGGCAGCGTGTTCGACTTCCTGGGCGCGGTGGCCGGTCGGCGGGCCGTCCTCGGGGCCGCCGTCGCCCTCGCCCCCCGGCTCGCCCACGCCGCACTGGCCGGGGGGCCGGTGGCCGACGCCACCAAGGAGGCCCTCTTCGTGCGGGTCCTGGCCGGGACCGACGCGGCACGGGCGGCCGAGGTGGCCGCCGACTTCGCCGAGGCCCACCTCACGGCCCGCATCCGCCACGAGGTCCGTCGGCGGCTCGACTGGCACCGCGGGCGAGGCGACCGGGTGGTCGTGGTCTCGGCCTCGCCCGCCCTCTACATCGACGTGGCCGCCCGCCGGCTCGAGGCCGACGCCGCCCTGGCCACCAGGCTCGAGGTCGACGACACCGGTCACCTGACCGGGCGGTACGAGGGCGGGAACTGCCGGGGGGAGGAGAAGCTGCGACGGCTCCGGGCGTGGATCGAGGCCACCGGCCTCGAGGGCCGGCACCTGTGGGCCTACGGAAACAGCCGCGGCGACCTGCGCATGCTGAACGCCGCCGACACCGGGGTGAACGTGGGCCGTCTCGGCCGTCTCGGCCGCCTGCGGGCCTTCCCCGCCCTCGGCACCACCGGCCCGCCGGGGCCCCACGGCTGAGGCGACCGCCGGGCGCCGGCGGTCGGACCGGCGGTGCCCGGCGCCCCACCGCCCGGGGCGGTGCGCCGCGGTGCCCCGCTCAGAGGTACTCGCGCCGGCGCATCCACATCAGGCAGACCCAGCCCCAGATGGGCGGCAGGTAGGCGGTGAACAGGCGCTGCACGAAGACGGCGGCCACGGCATCGTTCTCGGGGATGCCGGCCGCGGTCAACCCGAGGATCATGCCGGCCTCGACGACGCCCATCCCGCCCGGTACCGGCGAGACACCCCCGAGCATCGAGCCCAGGGTCAGGACGATGATGAGGGCGGCCAGGCTCAGCCGCTCGCCGAAGGCGTGGAGGGAGGCGCCGAGGGCCAGGGCCACGAAGAGCTGGGCGGCGATGCTCCCCCCGAAGATCTCCACCAGATTGCGCGGGTGGGCCGAGAGGACCTTCAGGTGGCCCCAGACCTCCGAGGCCTTGGGCCGGAGCTTGGCCGCGGCCAGCCGGCGCCACCGGGGCACGGCGAACACCAGGCCGAGCGCCACGCCCACGGCGATGATCACGAGGATGAGGAGCCAGACGAGCCGGGCGGTGCTCGAGCCGGCGCCGCCGCCGGTCTCGGTCGGGGCCGCGGCGAAGTGGAACTGGGAGATGGCGATGGGCAGGGCGATGAGGAACAGCCCGCCCTTCACGATCCAGCTGGCCGTGGCCACCAGCACCCCCGAGCTCACGGCCAGCGTGGCCTCGTACCCCTCCTGCTGGAAGAAGCGCACCCGGGTGGCCAACACGGCCATCGAACCGCCGGCCAGGCCCACGAACACGTCGGAGAACTCGAGGAGGACGGCCCGCCCGTAGGGGAGGGAGTCGGTGACCGATCCGACCGTGGTGACGGCGATGGCCGGGTAGGCGGCCTGGGCCAGCAGGAAGGTGACGATCACCCAGCCCCAGGCCGCACCGGTGATGGTGTCCCACGACTTGGTCACGTTGACGAGCACGCCGATGAGTGCCCACCCGCCAACGAGCGTCCCGACCACCAGGGCCAGCGTCACCCAGCTGATCCGCCGGGGCTCGACGAGGTCGGGCACCTCCACACCGGCGACGCGCGCCCCGCCCTCGCGCAGGGCGGTCAGGACGCCCTTCCTCCCCCGAAGCGTCCGGGCCGCCGCCGGGCCGAGCGCGGCGCGCTGGAGGAAGGGCAGGGCCGCCACCAGCACCTCGGCCGGCAGCACCCGGTGGGCAGCGGCCAGCGTCCGCTCGGGGCCGCACACCACCGACACGGCGGCGAGCACCGCTGCCGTGTCGCGGTCGAGCGCGTCGGGCCGGGCCACGTCGGCGGCGGTCCGCAGGTCGAGGAAGCCGGCGCGGCCGTCCGCGTCGACCACGATGGTCTCGGTCGACAGCCCGCCGTGGGCGATGCCGGCGTCCCGCAGGCGCAGCAGCTGGTCGAGCACGGCGTCGAGGTGGGCATCCGCAAGGCCCCCGTCGCCCCCCACCGTGGCGAGGGCACCGGCCGCCCCGGCGTCGGCACCGGACGCGGCGTCGGCACCGGGCACGGGGTTGGGCGCGGCGTCGGGATCGGGCACGGGGTCGGGCGCGGCGTCGGGGTCGGGCGCGGCGTCGGGATCGACCCACGGAGGCAGGTCGGCCAGCGGCCGACCGGCCGGAGGCCGGCAGACGAGCAGGGCGTCCCGTGCCGGTCCGGCCGGCCCGGCGGCGAGGACCCGGGGCACCGACGCCCCGGCTCGTTCGGCCAGGAGGGTCAGGTAGGCCTCGTGCTCCACCTGCTGGCGGCGGGTGAAGGTGAGGGTCGGCCCCGAGTCGCGGTAGAGGACGAAGCGGGCGGCCTTGGCCAGGAGCTGGGCGTCCGCCGCGTCCCGGCCGTAGAACGACACGTCGGCGGGCGCCCCGCCGATCCGGGCGGAGAAGCGCCCCACCCCCCAGTCCTGGCGGGGGCGGGGGACGACGCCGGCGGCGGCCAGGCCCAGGTCGCCGAGGAGCTCGGCCACCTCGTCGGCCGAGGGGAGCCCGAGGGGCGACCCGAGCACCAGGTGGACGAGGGCGGTGGCCCCGATGCCGACGGCCAGGCTGGCCAGGACGGCCAGGGGCAGGCCCGAGCCGTTGGCCACGGCCACCACCAGCAGCAGGCCCAGGGCCGTCCGCAGGGTCCGCTGGAGCCAGCGGCTGAGGTAGGGCGAGGCCGCGGTGGCGACGGCCACGGTCATGGCGACCTGCGCCACCGGGAAGGCATAGCTGAACTGTCGGTAGGCGAGGTCGGGCGGCCGTCCGCCGGTGGTGCCGAAGAGGGCCCCCGAGCCCACCGTGACGAGCCAGGCACCGACCCCGGCCACGACCGGATCGCGCAGCACGGCCCACCGCCGCGACAGCGCGGCCAGGACGGCCACGGCCACCATGACGCCGACCGTCCCCACCCACCACAAGCTCGCCACCAGCCACCGGATGCCGTTGGGGGCCGGGGTGATGACGTCGAGCACGGTGTGCTCGGCGTTGGGGTTGAGCCGGAGGGCGAGCAGACAGAACAGCACGGCCAGAGCGGCCAGGCCCAGTCGGACTCCGTCGCTCCCCCGTCGGCGCCGCTGACCGTCGCCGATCGGGGCGAAGAAGATGGCCCGCCACGACCGGCCCGGGTCCCGGCGCCACCGCCCGCGCCCGGCTCCCGGTGTCCGGCGGCCGTCCGTCGGAGCCGAGGCCGTCGACGTCGCGCCAGCGGGTTCGGTGGACTCGCTCATGCTCCCCGGACCTTACGACGGCCGGCCGGGCCGGCGCGGCGCCGGTCGGGTCCGCCCGCCGGCGCTCACCCTGCTCCCGAACCGTAGAAGCCGGCGTCGCCGAAGGCGAAGATGCCGCCGTCGGCGGCGACCATCCAGTAGCCGCCGCCGTCGGGGGTGGGCGCCATGCCCCGGACCGGGGCCACCAGCGAGAGCGCGCCGGTCGAGCCGTAGAAGGCCGCCCCGCCGAAGGAGAAGATGCCGCCGTCGGACGCCACCAGCCGGTAGCCGGCCCCGTCCTGGGCGGGCGTGATGCCCGTCACCGGCCGGTTGAGCGGTCGGCCGCCCATCGAGCCGTAGAAGCCGGCGTCGCCGAAGGCGAACACCCCGCCGTCGGACGCCACCAGCCAGTAGCCCCCGCCGTCGGGGGTGGCGGCCATGCCCACGATGGGCTTGTTCAGGGTGAGCCCACCGGCCGAACCGTTGAAGGACGCTCCCCCGAAGGTGAAGATCCCACCGTCGGATGCGACCAGCCGGTAGCCGGGCCGGACGATCGGCGCCGACTCGACGAGCGTGGTGTTGTCAGTGCCGGAGCCCGGATACGCGTCCCCCGAGGCGACGCACAGGTGGCCTCCGACACACGACACCCCGTTCAGCTCGGCCTGGTCGGTATTGGGCGAGGTGACGTTCGGGTTCGGCGATGCCTCGAGCGTCCACGTGATGCCGT
>DAHVAJ010000030.1 GCA_027314705.1 Acidimicrobiaceae bacterium | reverse complement strand
TCGGCGGGCGGCGCCGGCGGCGGCGCCCCGGCGGCCCCGGTCGCGGCGTCCGTGGCCGCGTCGGGCTCGGGCCTGCGGCGCCGGAAGGACGTGCGGGCCTTCTTGGCCGGGGGGGCGATCTCGGACTCGGGTTGGCCGAGGGGCGGGTTGTCCCACGGCGTGGGCAGGGCCGGCGCGGCCGGCGGGGGGGGCGGGGGGGCGCTCCCCTGAGCCGGAGTCGTTGCCGGGGTGAACCCGGTGACGCCCGGAGGGGACGGCGGTGCGGCGGTCGGGGCGGGTTCGGCGGCGGTCGGGGCCGCCCCGGACGTGGACGGCGGTGCGGCCGGGGTGAACCCGGTGACGCCCGGAGGGGACGGCGGGGCCGTCGACCCGTTGGGCGCGCTGGTGGCGGGCCCCCCGGCCGCGCCGGCCTCCGCTGCGGCGGCCGAAGGTCCGCCCACGGCCGCGCCCACCGCCGCGCCCACGGCGGCGGTGATCGGCGCGCCGGTCGCCGTCTCCTCGACGGCGGGGCGGGCGACCGCCTCGGAGGGGTCCGGACCGAGGACGGGTGCCTCGGCGGCCGCGGCCTCGGGGCGGGAGGGCTCGGCGGCGCCCCGGTACCGGGCCAGCCAGGCCGGCAGCGCCTGGTCGAGGTAGGCGGCCTGACCCGGGGAGACCGTGTCGGTGGGGAGGAGGAACCGGATCGACTGGCCACCGGAGGTGAGCTCCATGATGGCGGCGTCGCGTCCGTCGGGGAGGACGATCTTCTCGTGGCAGGCGGCCGAGTCGAGACCCGACCAGGCCAGCAGCCGCTCGATCTGGGGCTGGGGACCCTGCACGGTGATGC
This sequence comes from Acidimicrobiaceae bacterium, assembly GCA_027314705.1. Taxonomy (GTDB): domain Bacteria; phylum Actinomycetota; class Acidimicrobiia; order Acidimicrobiales; family RAAP-2; genus Bog-756. Next base: position 12,542 of record DAHVAJ010000030.1, on the reverse strand, counting down.
CGTCCGTCGTGAACAGCAGGCTCAGACCCTCGGTGGTCCGGGTGCCCCGGTCGGCATCGCCGGCGAGGGCGACGCCCCCGAGTTGCATGCCCTCCGGTGGCAGCTCCGTGATTCCGAGTGTCATGGGGATCTCCTTCGTGCCGGGCACCGGTCGCGGGTCGGTGAGGGAGCCGCTCCCCCGCCGGGTCCCGCCCGGGCGACGTACGACGCGCGCAAGCGGCCTGCGGGGGCGCGTCCGTACCCCACATACTGTCGCATCGGACCGCCTCTGGGTCGGACCATAGTGGCCGGCGGGTGGGACCCGCCGATCGCCACGGACCGGCGGGAGCCGGCCCGGCGGTCCCGGCCGACGGGGGCGGCTCCCGCCGTCAACCGGCGAAGGCCGCTCCGGCGGCGGCGGCCGCGGTCTCCAGGGCCAGATCGAGCTCGGCCGGACCGTGGGCCAGGGAGGGGAAGGCCACCTCGTAGGGGCCGGGAGCCAGGGCGACTCCCCGGTCGAGCAGGGCGGAGAAGAGCCGGCCGTAGAGGCCGGTGGCCGCCGAGGCCGCCGCCCCGTCGAAGTCCCGCACGCCACCCGAGCCGTCGGGAACGAAGGAGATCCCGAGGAGCGGCCCGACGACGGGCACGGACGCCCGCAGGCGGCGACCGGTCGGGTCGGTGACGCCCGCCTCCTCGAGGGCGGCGTCGAGGACGGCCTCGAGGGCGGCGCCGAACCGGGCCACCCGGTCCGAGAGGTCGCGGTAGGCGTCGGGGCCGGCCTCGCCCAGCACGGCGAGGCCGGCCGCCGTGGCCAGGGGGTTCCCCGAGAGGGTGCCCGCCTGGTAGACGGGGCCGAGCGGCGCCAGGACCGACAGCACGTCCGACCGTCCGGCGAAGGCCCCGACCGGCAGCCCCCCGCCGATGACCTTGCCGAAGCACCAGAGGTCGGGGCGGACGCCGGTGTGGGCGGCGGCCCCGCCCTCGCCGAGGCGGAACCCGGTGATGACCTCGTCGAAGAGGAGCAGGGCCCCGACGGCGTCGCAGGCCGACCGCAGGCCGGCGAGGAAGCCCTCCGCCGGGGCGACCAGGCCCATGTTGGCCGCCACCGGCTCGACCACCACGCACGCCACCCGCTCGTCGAGCTCGGGCACCACGTTGAAGGGGACCACCACCGTGTCGGCCACGGCGCCGGCGGGCACGCCCGCCGAGTCGGGCAGGCCGAGGGTGGCGACCCCGCTCCCCCCGCCGGCCAGCAGCCCGTCGGAGTGGCCGTGATAGCAGCCGGCGAACTTGACCACCCGGTCGCGCCCGGTGAAGCCCCGGGCCACCCGGACGGCGCTCATGGCCGCCTCGGTGCCCGAGGAGACCAGGCGGACCTGCTCACAGCCGGGCACCCGGGCCACGATGGCCTCGGCCAGCAGGACCTCGCCCTCGGTGGGCGCGCCGAAGGTCGTCCCCTTCGCCGCCGCCTCCCGCACGGCGGAGACGACGGCCGGATGGGCGTGGCCGAGGAGGGAGGCGCCGTAGGACTGGACGAAGTCGAGGAGGCGGTTGCCGTCGACGTCCCACACCCACGGGCCCGCTCCGCGGGCCACCACGTAGGGGCGGCCGCCGACCGAGCGGAACGAGCGCACCGGGGAGTTGACCCCGCCCGGGATCACCCGCCCGGCCCGGGCCACCAGCGCCTCGGACGCCCGGTGCTCACCCACCGAGCGTCTCGGCCAGCTCGCCGGCGAAGTAGGTGAGCACGAGGTCGGCGCCGGCCCGCTTGACCGCGGTGATCTGCTCGAGGGCGACGGCCGGCCCGTCGATCCACCCGCGCTCGGCGGCCGCCTTGACCATGGCGTACTCGCCGCTCACGTGGTAGGCGGCCACCGGCACGTCGACCGCGGCCCGCACGTCGACCAGGACGTCGAGGCAGGTGAGGGCGGGCTTGACCATCACCATGTCGGCACCTTCGGCGACGTCGAGGGCCACCTCGGCGAGGGCCTCCCGCCGGTTGTGCCAGTCCTGCTGGTAGCCGCGACGGTCCCCGCTCCCGGCGATGGTCACGCCGGCGGCCTCCCGGAACGGGCCGTAGAGGGCCGAGGCGTACTTGGCCGCGTAGGCCAGCACGGCCGTCGAGGTGTGCCCGGTGCCGTCGAGGGCGGCACGGATGGCCGCCACCTGACCGTCCATCATCCCGCTCGGGGCCACGACGTCGGCACCGGCGTCGGCCTGGAGCACGGCCAGCTCGGCGTAGCGCTCCACGGTGGCGTCGTTGTCGACGTCGCCGGTGGTCGGGTCGACCAGGCCGCAGTGGCCGTGGTCGGTGAACTCGTCGAGGCAGCAGTCGGCCAGGAGCACGACCTCGTCCCCCACCGCGTCCCGCACGGCCCCGAGGGCCCGGGCGGTGATCCCGTCGCGGCGGAGCGCGGCCGAGCCCTCCGGGTCCTTGTGCTCCGGGCGCGGGAGCGGGAAGAGGATGACGCCGGGCACGCCCAGGCCGGCCAGCCGCCGCACCTCGGCCGCCAGCGAGGCGGTGGTGTGCTGCACCACGCCGGGCAGGGAGGCGACCGGGTGCGGCTCGGCCAGACCGTCGGCCACGAAGAGCGGGGCCACCAGGTCGTCGGGGGTGAGGCGGGTCTCGGCCACCAGGCGGCGGAGGGCGGGGGTGCGGCGCAGCCGGCGCAGCCGCCGGGCCGGGAACCCCGCCGTCGGCAGCGGAGACCCGGATCGTGGGGGGACGTCGCTCGGCACGGGGATCCAGCCTACGACAGCCGGGCGCGGGCGGGACCACCGGCCAGGGCGGCGGTGACCGCGGCGACCAGGCCGTCGACCGACTGGTCCGAGGCCTCGGCGGCCACGACCAGCCCGGCCCGGCGGGCGGTGGCCGAGGTGACCGGTCCGATGGTCACGACCACCGGCGGGACACCGGCGGCACCGAGGAGGTCCACGGCGCGGTCGACGGTCGACGACGAGGTGAAGGCCACCGCGTCGGCCGACCGGGCGGCCGCCACGTCGGCGGGGTCCACCTCGCCGTCCACCGTGCGGTAGGCGACGACCTCGTCGACCGACCAGCCCGTGGCTCGGAGCCCGGGGCCCACCACGTCGCGGGCGGCCTCGGCCCGGGCGAACAGCACGGTGCCCGACGGTCGGGCGGGTCCGGGGCCGGACGGGACCGGGCGGGGGAAGGCGTCGACCAGGCGTCCGGCCTGCGCCTCCTCGGGCACGAGGTCGGGGTCGACCCCGCCGGCCACCAGGGCACCGGCGGTAGACCGCCCCACCGCGGCCCAGCGGGTGGTGACCGGTGCGGCCCGCCCCCCGAGGGCGGCCAGCAGCCGGGATGCACCGTTGACCGAGGTGACGACCACCCACGCGTAGGCGCCGTCCACGAGACGGTCGGCCGCCGAGGCCAGGCCTGCACCCCCGTCGTCCGGGTCCGCCACGGCGATGACGGGGAGCGCGACCACCTCGGCCCCGAGGGCACCGAGGCGGCGCGCGAGCTCGGGGGCCTGCTCCCTGGTCCGGGTGACCACGACGCGCCGGCCGGCCAGCGGGCCGGCACCCGGCGGGGCCGGGTGCGTGGTCACCCGCACCGGCCCCCGGAGGCGGCGGGGCCCCCGCCCGTCGGGTGGACCACCCCCCGGCGCCGGGCGCCGGGCGGCGCGGGGTGCCCGGGGTGTCGGGGGTCGACGCCGGCCGGGCCGACGGTCACGGCACGGACCGCCAGGGCCCGAGGTCGGCGCCGCCGGCGTCGTCGAGGAGGTACCGGGCCACGGCCCGCCCGAGGGAAGGGCCGTCGGCGCCCTCGGCGACGTGACGGAGGACCACGTGGCCGTCCCCGCTCCCGAGCATCCCGGTGAGGCGCAGGCGCCCCGGTGCCCCGGGACCCGGCGCCCACTCGGCGTGGCCCCCGACGGGCAGCGTGCACCCGCCGCCCAGCTCGGCCAGGAAGGCCCGCTCGGCCTCGACCGGGGCGCGTACCGCCGGGTCGTCCACCACGGCCAGGGCGGCCCGGGTGCGGTCGTCGTCGGCCCGACACTCCACGGCCAGCGCGCCCTGGGCGACCTGGGGGAGCAGGGTCGAGGGCGAAAGCACCGCGACGGTGACGCCGTCGGGCGGCTCCCAACCCAGGCGGTCGAGCGCCGCCCGTGCGGCCACCACGGCGCTCACGCCACCCGAACCGACCCGGCCGAGCCGCGTGCCCAGGTTGCCGCGCAGCCCGGTGAAGGTGAGGTCGGGGCGGAGGTTGGCCAGCTGCACGCGCCGCCGGGCCGAGCCGGTGGCCACGGTGGCCCCGGGGGCCAGCTCCTCGAGGCTGCACCCGACGAGCACGTCGCGCGGGTCGCCCCGCTCGGGGAAGGCGGCCAGCACGAGATCGCCCGGGGTGGGTGCCGCCGACGCCGGAAGGTCCTTCGCCGAGTGGACGGCGGCGTCGGCCTCGCCCCGGGCCACGGCGGCCTGCACCTCCGTGACGAACACGCCCCGGCCGGCCAACCGCTCGAGGGGCACGTCGGTGCGGCGGTCGCCCTCCGTCTCGACGACGACCGGCTCGCTGGCCACCCCGGCCCGGGCGAGCAGTGCCGCCACCCGGCGGGCCTGCCAGAGGGCCAGCGGCGAACCCCTGGTGGCCAACCGGAGGGGCCGGTCGCTCGTCGGGGGGGCTGGCCCGGGCACGGGCTACAGGTCGAACAGCGTCCGGAGCGTCTCGACGAGCCGCTCGCCCCGCGGCGTGCCGGACGCCTCCTTCAGCGCCACCGTGGGCTGGTGGAGGAGCTTGGCCACGAGCGCCCGGGTGACGGCGTCGACCTGCTCCCACTGCTCGTCGGTCAGTTCCGAGCGGCGGGCGCGCTGGCGGTCGAGCTCGGCCAGCCGGGCCGTCTCGACGCGGGAGCGGAGGGCCGACACCAGGGGGGCGGCGTCGCGGGCCCGCGAGACGGTCCGGTACCGCTCGACCTCGTCCTGGACGATCGCCGAGGCGGCCACCACCTCCTCCCGGCGCCCGGAGACGGCCCCGGCCACGGCGGCCTGGAGGTCGTCCATGTCGAGCAACTCGAGACCGGGCAGGTCGGAGGCGGCCGGCTCGACGTTGCGGGGCACGCCGAGGTCGACCACCAGCAGGGGTGCACCGGCGTCGCGCCGGGCGAGCACGTCCTCGAGGACCGGCCGGTCGACGAGGGGGTGCGACGTGCCCACCGTGGTGAAGACCACGTCGTCCCCGGCGAGCAGGGTGCCGAGGTCCTCGAGGGGGCGGACCTCGACCACGGCGGCCGTCCCGGCGGGCAGGCCGGCCACCAGGGCCCGCGCCCGCTTGGCCGTGCGATTGGCCACCACCAGCCGTTCGACCCCGTGCCCGGCCAGGGCCTGGGCCACGCCCTCGCCCATCTCGCCGGCGCCGACCACGGCCACCCGGGCGCCGGCCAGGCCGCCGTCCCGGCGGGCGGCGGCCAGGGCCACCGCTCCGTGCGAGAGGGAGGTGATGCCCCGGGCGATGGCCGTCTCGGAGCGGACCCGCTTGCCCGTCTCGACGGCGTGGCGGAAGAGCGTGCCGAGCACCGGGCCCGAGACCTCCTCGCCCTGGGCCTTCTCCCAGGCCCGGCGGACCTGGCCCAGCACTTCGGACTCGCCGAGCACGGCCGACTCGAGACCGCCGGCCACGGAGAAGAGGTGCGAGACGACGTCGTCGTCGAACCGGACGGCGCAGAGGTCGGCGAGGCCGTCGACCGGCGTCCCGCTCACGTCGGCCAGGAACTCCTGCACCTCGGCCACCCCGTCGTGGAAGCGCTCGACGACGGCGTAGACCTCGGTGCGCAGGCAGGTCGACAGCACGACCACCTCGGACAGGTTGGGCCGGTCGCGCAGCCGCCCCAGGGCCTTGGGCAGGTCGGTGTCGGTGACCGCCACCCGGTCGAGGAGCTCGAGGGGTGCGTGCTTCTGGTCGATCCCGACCACGATCACCGACACGGGGCGGTCCCCAGTTCGTCTGCGTGCTGCACTCGGCGGGTCTCTCCCTCGCGGCCTCGGACGGGCACCCGGGACCGTGCCCGGAGCTCCACCAGCCTACCGAGCGGGACGCACGAACCGCCTCCGGGGGTCGGAGGGGACGGCCGGGTCAGCGGGTGACGCCGACCGACCGGATCACGGGGAGGCGCACCGCCCGCTCCTCACCGAGGCGCTGGGCCTGGTGGAAGCTCATGATCTGGAGCTCGATGCTGAGGTCGACGTAGCGCAGGAGGACGTCGCCGGGGACCTCGAGGACCCGGGGGGCGAAGTTGAGCAGGGAGCGCACCCCGGAGTCGACCAGGAGGTCGGCCACCCGCTGGGCCACCGGGGCCGGTGTGGTGATCACGCCGATGGCCAGCGACAGCTCGGCGGCGACGGCGGGCAGCTCATCGGGGTGCCGGACGGCCACGCCGTCGATGTGCTCGCCGATGATGGACGGGTCGTTGTCGAGGAGGGCGGCCACCCGGAAGTTCCGGGCGGCGAACCCCTGCGAGCGGGCCAGGGCCCGACCGAGGTTGCCGATGCCGGCGATGACCACCGGCCAGACCCGGTCGAGGCCGAGGCTCCGGTCGATCTGCTCGATGAGGAAGGCGGCGTCGTAGCCGGCCCCCCGGGTGCCGAAGGAGCCGAGCAGCGAGAGGTCCTTGCGGACCTTGGCCGCGTTGACCTGGGCGGCCGAGGCCAGGAGCTCGGAGGAGACCGTCGTCGTGCCCGAGCGGAGGAGCTCCTCCAGGATGCGCTGGTAGACGGGCAGCCGGGCCACGGTGGCCTCGGGGATCCGCCGGGTGGGCGGGACCGCCGGCGCCGGGCGGTCGTCGCCGTTCGGGCGCGGGGTCCGGGGAGCCATCCCCGGATCGTACGGCTCCGGCGCACAACGGCGCCCGCCGTGGGCCCGGACGGCCGGCGCACGGCACCTGCCCGGTGCGCCGCCGGGCGGGGACGGGGCGTCAGCCGGCCCGGCGCAGGACCAGGCGGTCGGGGGGACCGGTCACGCCGAGGCGCGCCGCGGCCGGGGCCCGGTCGAGGACCACCGCCGGCAGGCCGGACGCGTCGACCAGCACGCCGAGCTCGCCCGGCGCCAGGTCGGCGAAGGTGCGCACCCTCCGGAGCGCCTGCCACGGACCCGCGCCGGGCGGCCGGTCGGCGACCCACGCCGGGCCGGACGGCCTCCCGCCCCCGCCGACGTGCACGGACAGTTCGAGCCCTGCTCCGAGCGGCCCCAGGACGTCGAGGGCGGGGGCCGCCACGGCCAAGCCGACGTTGCCGAACCGGTCGACCCACCCGACCGGCGACACCAGCACGGGTCCGGTGCCGACGGGCGCGGCCGGACCGGGACCCCCGGGCACCAGCGAGGTCGGGTCGGCCGGCTCCCCGAGGGCGTCCGGGTCACCCCCGAGCACCAGGTGGGCGGCGGCCGGGGCGAAGAGGTCGCGCCCGTCGAAGGTCGGCCCCGGGCCGCCGGAGGCGTCCGGCGCGGGTCCGCCGGCGGCGTCCGGCGGGTGGAGCACGACCGCTCGGACGGCCCCGCCCAGGCGGTCGGCGGCCGCCGGGAGGAGCCCGTTGTCCGGGCCGACCAGCCACGCGGGCCGGTCGGGCCCGGCGTCGACGCCCACGGCGACCGGGCGCCGGTCGGTACCCACCCCGGGGTCGACCACGGCCAGGACGACCCCCGGCCCGAGATGGGGCGCGGCCCGGGCCAGCCGGGCGGCACCGCCGGCCACGTCGAAGGGCGCCCCGCCGTGACCGAGGTCGACCACGGTGGTGTGCGGGGCCAGGCGGTGGAGGACGGCGTGGACCACACCCACGAACTCGTCGCGGAGCCCGTAGTCGGACAGGAAGAAGACCGCGCCCGCGGTCCCGGTCACCGCCCGAGCTGCCGCGACCGCTCGGTGGCGGCGGCCACCGCCTCGATGAAGGCGGAGCGCACCGCCTTGGACTCCAGGGTGCGGAGGGCGGCCGCCGTGGTGCCGCCGGGCGAGGTCACCGCCGCCCGCAGTGCCGCCGGGTCGTCCCCCGTCTCGTCCAGCATGCGGGCGGCGCCGACGAAGGTGCCGACCACCAGCTGGTGGCTCACGTCCCGGGACAGTCCGGCCGTCACCCCCGCCTCGACGAGCGCCTCGGCCACCAGGAAGAGATAGGCCGGACCCGACCCCGAGATGCCGGTGACGGCATCGAGGTGGCGTTCGGGGAGCCGGACGACCGTACCGACCGCGCCGAGGATCCCCTCGGCCCAGTCGAGGTCGGCGGAGGTGGCGGTGGTCCCGCCCGACATCCCGGCCACCCCCGCGCCCACGAGGGCGGGGGTGTTGGGCATGGCCCGGACCACCACGCAGGTGTCGGGCAGGGCGGCCTCGAGGCGGGCGGCGCCCAGGCCGGCCACGATGGAGAGGACCCGGCGGGGGTCGGGCAGGGCGCGCAGTGCGGCCTCGGCCACGTCGGGCTTGACGGCCAGGACCACGTCGGGCGCCTCCACCGGCCCGGCGACGACCGACAGGCCCGGATGGGCCTCGGCCAGTGCGCGTCGGCGGGCCACGCTGGGTTCGCTCACCGCCAGCTCGGCGGCACCGGCCCAGCCCGCCTCCAGGAGGCCGGCGAGCAGGGCCTCGCCCATCCGACCACCGCCCAGGACCAGCAGCTTCGGCGTCATACCCGCACGCTACCAGCGGCCCCCCGGCGCCCCCGGGGCCCGGCCGCTCAGGCCGTCGACTGCCGGGCGGCGGGTGGGCGGCGGCGGTAGCGGCCCTCGTACCCGAGGGCCATGGCCGTCGGGAAGCACTCGTCGGTATAGGCCAGCGACGTGCCGATGATCCGGTCGAGCTCGGCGTCGTCGACCCGGGCCACCGGAACCCGGCCCACCAGGTACACCGCGTCCTCGGCACCGAGGGCGAAGGCCACGCCCAGGAGATCGGCGTTGCGGGTGAGCAGGTACCGCCAGGTGGCCTCGACGTTCGTCTCGGGCGCCGGCATGAACTGGGCCTCGTGGTGGAGGGTGCGCTGGCGCAGGGTGAGCCAGACGGTGACGAACTCCTTCTCGTCGCCCCGGAGCCGCAGGTACCACCGCGGAGCGCCGGTCACCGGGTCGCCGCCGGCCTGGCGGTCGACGGCCACGAGGGGGCCGCCGGCGGCCAGGGTGCGCTCGGCCCAGTCGTCGAGGCGGGCGCCCACCGCGGCCCGCTCGACCGGGTCGAGCAGGCCGCCCCACTCGTCGGTCACCGGTGCCTCACGAGCACTCGACGAGCCGGCCGGCGGTCAGCTCGGCGTAGATCTCGACGAGCAGCCGGGCGGCGTGGGCCCAGGTGTAGCGCCGGGCCCGCAGGACGGCGCCGGTGCTCAGCCGCTCGGCCAGGAGCGGCTCGGCCAGGATCTGGCGGACCCAGGCGGCGTAGGCCTCGGGGTCGGGCTCCTCGACCAGGTAGCCGGTGCGTCCGTGGTCGACCAGGCTCCGCAGGCCCCCCACGTCGGAGGCCACGACGGGCGTGCCGCACGCCGCCGCCTCCAGGGCCACGAGCCCGAAGGACTCGGAACGGCTCGGGACCAGGCAGACGTCGGCGGCCCGGTAGAAGGTCGAGAGCAGCTCGTGGGGCCGGGGCGGCACGAAGACGACGCGGTCGTGGAGACCGAGGTCGTCGACGAGCGCGGTGATGCGGGCCACCTCGTCGACGCCGTGGGGCCCGCTCGGACCGCCGACCACGACGAGGTGGGCGTCGGGGTGGTCGGGCAGCAGACGGGCGAGGGTCCGCACGGCCACGGCCGCGCCCTTCAAGGGCTGGATGCGGCCGACGAAGAGGAGCAAGGGGCCGGCCGCCGGCAGGCCCAGGGCCCGGCGGGCCTGTCCCCGGTCCCCGGGACCGAAGAAGGCGTGGTCGACCCCGGGGGCGACGATCCGGATCCGGGTCGGGTCGGCCCCGTAGAGCTCCGAGAGCTGGACGGCCTCGACCGAGCAGGAGGCGAGCACCGTGTCCGAGCAGCGGATGACCGAGGCCTCGGCCTCGGCCCGTACGTGGTCGGCGTCGGCCTCCACCTCCTCGGGGCTGGCCTCGGCCTTCACCCGGTCGAGCGTGTGGAAGGTCGACACCAGCGGCAGCTCGAGCTGGTGCTTGATGGCGTGACCGGCCACGCCGCTCAGCCAGTAGTTGGCGTGGATGCAGTCGAAGGGGAGGTCCTCGTCCGTGCCGAAGGCGCCCCCGGCGCCCATGGCCTTGGCCACGCCGTCGGCGAACTCGTCGACCACGGCGGGGAGCAGCTCCTTGGCCAGCGGCCGCGGTGGCCCGGCGGCCACGTGGTGGACCCGGAAGCCCGGCTCGATGGCCAGGGTGGTGGGCAGGTCCTCCGACCACGCCCGGGTGAAGACGTCGCAGACCACGCCGGCTCGGGCCAGGGCCGAGGAGAGCTCGCGCACGTACACGTTCATGCCGCCGCCGTCCCCGGACCCGGGCTGGGCCAGGGGGGAGGTGTGCAGGGAAAGGACGGCCAGGCGCCTCATGCCCCGCCGATCCTACCGGTCGCCGCTCGCGTCCCAGCTGGTCGGGCCGTCGCTCACCCGGCCGCTGCGGCGCCACCGCCGTCGACCTGCCCGCCGGCGACCTGCGTACCGGTGCCCGGCCCGACGGGGGCGCCGCCGACCGGCCCGGCGTGGTCGCCGGCACCGGTGCCGTGCTGGTCGTCGTTCTCGTGACGGAACGAGAGGTAGATGCGCAGGAGGGCCTGACGCTGCTCCTCGGTCAGATGATGGTCGGAGAGGATGTGGCGGGAGAGGTCCGTGTCGCCGTCGGGACGCTCGAGGATGCCCGCCTGGACGTAGAGGGTCTCGGCCGAGATGCGCAGGGCCTTGGCGATCTGCTGGAGGATCTCGGCCGAGGGCCGACGCAGCCCGCGCTCGATCTGGCTCAGGTAGGGATTCGAGATGCCGGCCAGCTCCGAGAGGCGCCGGAGGCTGAGCCGGGCCGAGCTGCGCTGCTCGCGGATGAAGGCGCCCAGTTCGTTGACTCGGGTGTCCAGGTCCTTCACCAACCGGTCGCCGTCGCGGCGGACCGGGTCGGTCACGACAGGAGGCCGTCGACCGAGGCCCGGCCGGACTTGTGCCGGGCCACCAGTTCGGCCTGGAGCGTGTCGATCCGCTCGTGGAGGGCACGCCGATCGGCCGAGACCCGGCGCTCGAGGCCGCCCAGGCGGCCGGCGAGCTCGGTCAGTTGGTCCCGGTCGAGGTCGGCCAGGCGACCGATCTCGTCGGCGCCGAGGATGCCGTCGAGCTCGGCGGTCTGGTCGGGTGCCTCGGTGTCCGGCGTGAGCAGCTGGGGGAGGCGGCCCGGACCGGCCGGTCGGCCGGAGCCGGCGAGGATGTCGGGGAGGCCGGCGACCACGCTCGCCAGGTCCGGGGCCGGGGCGCCCTCGGGGCGCTCCAGGAACGCGTGGACGATGTCCAGGCGGCCCTGGACCATGCGGCGCAGGTAGGAGAGGGCCACCTCGGCCTGCTGGCACTCGGAGCGCATGGCCCGGATGTCGTCGAGCGACCGCCCCTCCACGTCGTCGAGGTACGAGCTGGTCAGGAGGTGGTCGAGGTCATCCCGGTGGCTGGGCATCGGATCGATCGTACTCCTCCGACCGCCCGAGACGGCCCACACGTGCCGCCGGGGCGTAGCGCCACCGGGCCCGCCCCACGAGGGCCCGCCGGTCGACCGGGCCGAAGGCGCGGCTGTCGGTGCTGGCCGGGGCGTTGTCACCGACCACGGCGAGGGTGCCCCCGCGCCGGTCGACGGCGGCGACCCGCTTGACGAGGACGCGGCCGGGGGCCCGCGGGTCGCGGACGGCCACGACCGATCCGACCGGCGGCCAGGCCGGAGGGCCGGCCGGCCGGCCGGTCACGAACAGGCGGTCGCCGGGCCGGAGGGCGGGGGCCATCGACCACCCGGCCACCTCGACGCGCCGGACCGACCGGGCCGCGGCGGCCAGCCCCGCGGCGGCCAGGGCGGCCACCACCACGGCCCGGGTCCGCCGACGCGACAAGCTGGGTAAGGTGGCGCCGGTGGGGCCCATGCCCCAACTCTGCACCAGACGGACCCCGGACCGGACGGGGTCGCCGGCCGACGGGCCGCGGCACCCCCGTCCCGGAGTGCCGGCCTGCCGCCAACCGACCCGACCGAAGCCAAGGAGCACCCCATGCGCACCACCGCCCACCTGCTCGCCCTCGTCGACCGGCTCCTGCCGCCGACGACCGTCCACGCCCACTGCGACCTGCCGTGCGGCGTCTACGACCCGGCCCAGGCCCGCATCGAGGCCGAGTCGGTCCGCGCCGTCATGGAGAAGCACAACGCCTCGGACGACCACGACTTCAAGACCCGGGCCATCCTCATCAAGGAGGAGCGGTCCGAACTGGTCAAGCACCACCTCTGGGTGCTGTGGACCGACTACTTCAAGCCCGAGCACCTCGAGAAGTTCCCGAACCTGCACGACCTCTTCTGGAAGGCCACCAAGTCGGCCGGCGAGGCGAAGAAGACGAACGACGTGGCCGTGGCCGACCGGCTCCTGGCCGAGATCGCCGAGATCGACCGGATCTTCTGGGAGTCGAAGAAGTAGGAGGG
>DAHVAJ010000025.1 GCA_027314705.1 Acidimicrobiaceae bacterium | reverse complement strand
CAAGACGGCTCCACCACGCCGGCCAAGAGGCTCCCCATGGGGTTGCGCCGGCCGGTCGAGCGCACCAACTCGTGGCTCTCGAACTTCGGAGCCCTGGGGCGCACCACCGATGGCAAGATCAGGCATTGAACCGCCCTGGGTCACGTCGTGCTCAACGTCCGAGAACCGAAGTGCTCAGCGTACTTCTACGTGGGAGTACTGGATATGCAGGTCATCTCGCGGATCTCGGAGCCGCCGATGGTGTTCTCCAACTTCGGACACGCAGCGAACCATCACGACGTCTCGCTGATGGAACTCGGTTGCCGTGCCACGTGGCGAGACGAAGATTCGACCGGGCCTGCTCAGGTGGCGTTCAAGATCGGAAGCTCCGTCGAGGAGCTCGCTCTCGCGAGGAAGATGCTCCGTGGCTTGCGGACCCCGCTGCTCTACGAAGCGGAGCGGGGCTTCGCGACGGGCGTGCACGTGCTCGATCCGGATGGGAACGAGATCGAGCTGGCCCGCTCCGGCACGTCGCGGAGAAGCTCTGCTTTGGCGCGCACCGCGACGGTCCCCGACGGGCGACCGGCATGGGTGACCCGGGCCGGGGCCACGCCAGGGACGCCGATCTCTCCCGAGGACGTCGTCGTCGCGACGGGTGCCACCCGAGCCGATCATGTGTCCGCCGCCGACGCGGACCGTCGTCACGGTCGGCGGGCCGACCGATCCGCCGCCGACCGCCGGCCGAGGGTCGGCGGCCATGGGTTTCGGGCGCCGGGGCACCCGCGGCGTGCCCTCGGCCCTCCTCGCCCGCGACCGCCCCAACCCCGCGATCGACGTCCGGTCGTGCGGGGCGGCCGTGCCTCGGGTGCGCCGGTCCGGCGCGTGCCGGGGCCGGACCGGTCACGGTCACCGTCCGCCTGACGTGGCCGAACGAGGCACCTTGAGGACGAAGCCGGCGGTGGCCAGCAGCATCACCGGGCGCCGGACGGTGAGGTGCAGCTCCCTGCGGACAAGTGCACCCACGGGAGAGCGCGAACCCGCGCACACCGCGGCCATCTCGAGCCAGCCCCCGGCGAGCGTCGGGGCCGGCGTCGCCGACTCCCCCGTCACCGTGATCCCCTCCTCGTCGAAGGCGATGGTGACACCCAGGTTCCGGTCGCTCGCCAGCAGCACCACCCTGCCCCTGGCCCGGCGGGCCAAGCGGGCACGCGCCCGCGAGTCGGCCAGGTTGGCACGCAGCAGCTCCGCCACCATCGACGCCATGCCGGACGCCTCGCCGCCGGCTTCGACGGCGACGTCCGGCGGCGGGATCACACGTCGCGCCACCACGCCTCGAGGCCCAGGTCGTCGGCGATGACCTGGAGCGCGTTGTAGGCGGGCGCAAAGGTGATGAACCCGTGGGGGTGCTGGGTGGACCCGGCCAGGTAGAGGCCGTCGACCGGCGTGCGGTACTGGGCCAGCCCCGGGAGCGGGCGACGGTCCAGCATGTTGGCCAGCGACACCTCGCCCATCATCCAGTCGCCCTGCACCATGTTGCGCAGTTTCCGGGGGATGTCGGCCGGGGTGTAGGGGACCCAGTCGAGGATGGCGCCGTCACCGAGGTTCGGTGCGAACCGCTGCCACGTCTCGATGCACCGCCGGCCGTACCAGCGGCCCATCTCGTCCCACGCTGCCGGCCCACCGTCCGAGAGCGCGTACGGGGCGACCTGGCGGAGCAGGCCCGTATAGTGCCCCTCGGGGGCGTCAGTGGGATCGAACAGGGTGTTGACGGCCGCGTTCGGCCGACAGGTGCCGGGCAGCGCACCCGAGCGCACGGTGCGCCAGTCGTCGTCGAGCTCCTCGGTCGAGGCGTAGCCGAGGTTCACCACCCAGGCACGGTCCACGTCGGGATCGAAGGCGGCTGCCTCGTAGCGGGGAGGCTCGGTCATGGCCAGGTGCACCGAGAACAGGCTCCAGGGTTGGTGGAGGAGGTCGGTCCCGACGGCGGAGGCGAGCTCCGCGGGGACCGCCTCCTCAGGCAGGAGCTGACGGAAGGTCTGCTCGATGTCGACGGTGGAGGCCACCAGCCGGCGGGCGGTGAGCTCCGTGCCGTCGGCCAGGACCACGCCGACGGCACGCCCCTCCTCCACCGCGATCCGGGACACCTCGGCATCGGAGACGAGCACACCTCCGTGCTGCGCCAAGTCCCGCCACAGGACATGGGCCAGGCGGTGTGACCCTCCGACGCACAGGTGCCAGTTGTCGATCTTCCCCACGAGCAGGGGGAAGCTCATCGCCAGTCCGGGCACGTCGTTGGCGTAGCCGCAGACGGCGCCGTGGAACGCCAGATGTGCCTTCACCTTGGGATGGGTAAAGTGCTGGTCCAAGAAGGTGTCGATCGTCTCGCGCCGGAGCTTCACCGACAGGAACTCCGACCGGTCCTCCACTCCGAACACGCCGAGTGCGCGGGTGAGTTCTTTCATCGACATTGGCGGCTGGTACATCAGCGTCCCGAGGAGCAGGTTCACGTAACCGTGCGCCTCGGTGTAGAGGCGACGGAACGTCTCCGCGTCCTGCTCGGAGAACCGGGCGATGGAGGCGCACGACTTCTCCAGGTCGGTGTGGATGGTGAGGGCGGTCCCGTCGTCGAAGATCGACGCCATCTGGACTTCGGGCCGGACGTACTCGAGTCCGTGCCCGGCCAGGTCGAGATCGCCCTGGGGCGGGGCCAGGTCGACGAACGTGTGGTAGTTGGCGTGCACGTTGTGGAGGAAGCCGGGAAGTGTCAGTTCCTCCGTGCACAGGCCGCCCCCCTCCTCGTGACGACGTTCCAGCACGACCACGTCCATGCCGCTCCGGGCCAGGTAGGCACCGAGCGTCAGGCCGTTGTGACCGGATCCGATGATGATGGCGTCGTAGACGTCACGCACGCGCCGAAGCCCCTTCCGGATCGGCTGCCTGTCGCTGACCGCCGGCCGGCCCGACGTAGGGAGGGCGACCGAGCGGCCAGGTCGTCGACACGGCATTGGTGTACGCCTCGAGCAGCGACGCCACGTGCTCGGCGTTGCGCAGCAGGAGCCGCATGTCCCCCCGCACGGAGATGGTGCCCCGGAGCGCGACGTCCACCGGGTCGACGAGGCCGGCGGCGATCTCGTCGAACACGGTGGCCGGGCCGTGGAAGCGGTAGTCGATGCGACCCTGGATATGGCCGTGCTCCTCCTCACCCGGTTCGAGCTCCCGGTACCAGAGGCAGATCCCGTCATCGATCTCCATGAGGAACCGGCGCTCGCCCCCCTCGTCCACATAGGGCGAGGTGCCGTCGCCGGCCACCTCGACGGCCACGATGAACCGGCCCTCGGGCACCGATCGCAGCTGCCCGACGCCGGCGTTGATGGCCTCCCGAACCGCGTCGTACCACTCAGTGCTGTAGATGTTTGGCATCGCTCCTCCCTCCGATCTCCCGTCCGGTGTGCTGGGCGCGCCTAAGGGACCCGCCGGCCGGGCAGGCGCGGTGCTCCGCCGGTCGGCACCGGCGAGTGGAGCCTGGCAGCCGACTCCACGTCAGTACCCCCGCTCGGCCCGGACCGGCGATGCCAGCCGCAGGTCCTCGGCGATCGCCTTGAACGCGTTGTACCCGCAGGCTGCGTGCACGCCGCCGCCCGGGTACGCCGACGGCCCGCACAGGTACAGCGCGTCGATCTCGGTTCGGTAGTTGGATGCCTCGGGGAAGGGGCGGTTGGCTCCGACCTGGTCGAAGGCGAACTCACCGTTGGAGAAGTCCCCCTCACGCATCAGGTTCTTCTGCTCCATCTGGTCGGGGGTGTAGAGGCGGTGCGCCAGCACGTTGTCGGTCGTCATGTTCGGAGCCACCTTCTGCCAGGCGGTGAGGAGCCGGGCGTTGAGCGACCTCCGGACGTCGGACCATTCATCGGCGGTGAGCTCGCTGGCCTTGGGAAGGAAGAACCATCCGGTGGCGGCGTGGTGCCCGGCCGGCGCCTGGGAGCGGTCCCACAGGCTGTTGACCCACGTGCCTGCCGCCGCCCGGTCCGGCAACCGCCCGCTGTAGGCGTCCCGGATGTAGCGCAGGACATCGTCGGCACCCTCGAACCCCACCACCGTGTAGAAGCAACGGTCGATGTCGGGATCGACGGCGGCGACCCGGTAGGCGGGCGCGTCGCGCAGGCACCAGGTGGTCGTGCCGAGCACGTGGCTCGGACCGTAGCGGTAGGCCTCCGAACGGCGGACCCACCGCTCGGACAGGTGGTCCCGCCCCACCAGGTCGAGCAGCGTCTGGTGGAGGTCGGCGTTGGAGGCGACCAGCCGCTCGGCCCGGTACTCGGTGCCTCTGGCCCGCACCCCGACCGCCCGCCCGTCCTCCACCAGGATCGACTCCACCGCCGTGTTCTCCAGCAGGTCGACCCCCTCCCGGTAGCAGGCCTGGGTCATGGCCTTGGCGAGCGTGTGCGTCCCGCCGAGCGTGAGCTTCCAGTTCGCCATCGTCCACATGACGAAGGTCACGAACATGGCGCCCAGGCCCGCCTCCTCGAGGGGGGCGCCCCATTCGACACTCGCCCGGTAGAGCAGGGCCCGGAGCTCGGGCGTCTCGAACAGCTCGTCGATGACGGCGCGGGGTGTCTTGTAGGCGAAGTTGGCCAAGACCCCGAGGTCGCCGAACATGGCCTGGAGCAACTCGCCCTGGACGTCGAGGCCCCGGGCCACCGGCAGGCTGTAGAGGTCGGCCGCGACGGCGTTCTCCAGCGAGGCGGCCCGCTCCTTCAAGGCTACGTAGCGGTCGGCGTCTGTCGAGGAGTACCGGGCGATGCTGGCGTGCGTGCGCTCCTGCAGGTCGGGCCGATGCAGGATGATCGGGGGACGGTCGTCGGGGAAGACGATCCCTGCCTGCGCCTCGGGCATCACGGTCCGGAGCCCCAGGTCCTCCAGGCCGAAGTCGTCGATCATCGGCATGACGTCGAAGAACTCCATGTACTGGCCGTGGAGGTTGTGCCGGAAGCCGGCGAGCACCGGCTCCTCCGTGTTGACGCCGCCCCCCTCCTCGTGGCGGCGCTCGAGCACCAGGGTGGAGAGACCGGCCCGCTGCAGGTACGCCGCCAGACACAGCCCGTTGTGCCCGGCGCCGATCACGATGGCGTCGTAGACCCGCCGCTGCACGGTCAGCCCTCCTTCCCGTCGGGGCCGGTGTGCGATGCGGCGGTGACCGATCCGCCGGTGAGGACGGGCCGGCCGGCCGGCTCCCCGAGGCGATCGGCGCGATCGGTGCGGTCCGGACGATCGCCCTGCTCGGCGTGGTGCGGGCGGGGCGCCCGCGGCGGCGTGGGCGGGCGGGGCGCCCGCTCGACGCGCTGGAGGCGGGCAGGTCGGGTCTTCCCGCGCGTGTCGCCGTCAGCGGCCGGGGTGCCGGCGGTGCCATCGCCGCCGCCGGTGCCATCGGCCGCCGGGGCCGCCGTCCCTGCCGGCACCGCTGCCCGGACGGACCGGGCCGCGGGCTCCGCACCCGGCTCCCGTGGTGCACCTTCCGGCACCCTTCCCATCCGCTGGCCGGCGCGGTCGTCGCCGGGGACGTCGGGCCGGCCCAAGACCCAGGCCAGACCGAGCCGCAGCATCGCCAGGTGCAGTCCCATCCGAAGCACGGGGCCCACGTCGCGGGGACCCATCCAGACGGTGGTCTCCCACGTGATGGGGGCGTGGGTCACACCCTTCATGAGCACGCCGGTGCCGTCACGCTCGACGGTGAACTCGCGCAGGTCCATCTCGAGCTCGCGTCGCCCGAGGCCACGGGATCGGATCTTCATGACAGGTAGCGCTCCTGGTAGCGGGCCACGAAGCCCGGCGTCTTCCACCACCGGTCGGCGTCCATGTCCTCGACCACCGATCCGGCTGCGATGTAGCCCGGGCCCCCGATGACGAGACCGCCCGGGTAGGAGGACGATCCGCACAGGTACAGGCCCTCGATCGGCGATCGGCCGGCCACGCACGCCGAGTTGGGCCGGAACGCACCCATCTGCAGCGGGTTGTAGTCGCCGTGCTTGATGGACCCCCGCACCATGGAGGCAACCCGGGTCTCGATGTCCACGGGGCTCTCGGCCGACTGCCGGACGATGTGCTCCCCGGCCAGCCCGGTGCAGTGTCGCCGCCACAGGTCGAGGAGCTCGGCGGTCACCTGCGTGCCGCGCGACCCCCACCCACCGTCGACGTCGTAGGGCGCGTGGGTCTGGAGGAAGCTCACGTGGTGGCCGGGCAATCGGGTGAGCGTCGGGTCGTAACGTGTCTCCACCGTGGCGTGGCCGCCCAGGCGTGGTCCCAGCTCACCGGTGGCCACCGCGTCGTAATGGGCAAGAACGTCCTCGGTGGTGTCGAACCCGAGCACGACCATCAGGGCGTCGTCCACCCAGGGGTCATCGGCCCGGTAGTGCGGCGTCGTCGTCGTGGCCACCGACAAGGTGAAGAACGACCACTTGTCCCATTCCCAGTGCTCGGCGGCCTCGGCCATCTCGGCGGGGACGGCGGCCCGGTCGACGAGTTTCCCGAAGGTCAGGGGCGGTGCGAGGCTGGAGAGCACCGCCTTGGCCCCGAGGAACCTCCCGTCGAAACACTCGACACCGGTGACGGCACCGTGCTCCACCACGATCCGGGTCACTTCGGCGTTGTCGAGAACCATCCCACCCGCACGGTGGATCTCTCGCGACAGCGCGCCGGCCAGCTTGTGCGATCCGCCGTAGCACTGGGCCTTGTTCATCGCCCGGTCGACCATGAGCGGGACCATGAACCCGAGCCCGCTCTCGCGGGGATCGAGGCCCCACATGCACGACACGTAGAGCATCAGGGCTCGCACCCGGTCGTCGTCGAACGTCTCGTCGATGATCTCGATCGGCGACAGCTCCGTGAGGCGGAGCGCCTCCCGGCCGACATCGGTCCGTTCGAGGGACTCGATCATGTCGATCGGCGACAGGGCGGGCAGGTAGGTGCCCGGTGCGAGCAGGTCGTCGACGATCTTCCGCCACGTCCGCATGACCCTGCCGAAGGCCGCTGCGTCGGCCGGCGACGACTTGGCCAGCGAGTCCTTCGTGTCCTCGATCTGGTGGCACAGCATCAGGCTGCTTCCGTCGGAGAACACCGCCGCCGCCTGGGCGTTGGGCTTGACGAAGTAGAGCCCGTGCGCCCGGAGGTCGAAGTCGGACAGCACCGGGAGGTAGTCCGTCATCATGTGGTAGAAGGCGTGCGGGTTCGTGTAGTAGCCGGGGAAAAGCGTCTCTTCGGTCGACAGGCCCCCGCCGATCTCCTGGCGGCGCTCGACGAGTGCGATCCGCAGGCCGGCCCGCGCCAGGTAGGCGGCGGCGATCAGCCCGTTCGGTCCCCCGCCGACGACGACGGCGTCGAAGTCGCTCCGGTCGGGGAACTCGTCGAGGATGCGAGCATCCGGCTGGACGATCCGGTGCTCCACCCGGGTCATACCCTCACCCCCGCCCGGGTGGTGTCCGGCACGTAGAAGGGCGACGGGTACCACCAGCCGCCCGGATCGGTGATGCCGTCCTCGATGAGGATGTGCATCAGGTTGTAGGGCACGGCCATCAGGCACAGCCCGCCCGGGTGTGAGGTCTGGTTGCAGAGGTAGAGGCCGTCGACCGGCGTCCGGTAGCGACCGAGCTCGGGCAACGGGCGGTTGCCGAACCACTGGTCCTCGGAGTGGCGGATCCCATACCAGTTGCCGCCGACCATCCCGGTGTTGCGGAACTCCGAGTCCTGCGGCGAGTTGACGAAGACGTCGACGATGTTCTCCCCGGTCATGTTGGGGGCAAGGCGGCCCAGGAGCTCCAGCGCCGCCCTGGTGATCTCGCCCTTCTGGCGGTTGATCCCGTCGGGGCCGTTCACGTCGTACTCCGGGGGCGGCATCTCGAGGTAGATGGGCGAGAGAACGTGGTACCCCTCGACCGAGCGGGTGGAGTCGTAGACGTCGTGGGTGCAGATCATCATGGTCAGGTGTTCGGGTCCGAGCGAGGACGGCCCTGCTCGGGTGGAGTACGCATCGCGCGTCTGGATCCGCACCCACTCCAGGGAGTCCCCCGGCGCCACCACGCACGACGGGTAGACCTCGTCGGGGAACGAGTCCGCCTGCCCGTGGTACCGGGGCAGTTCCCTGCAGATCACCGACATCACGAAGAGGCTGCCCCCCTTCAGCGAGATGTCGCTGATCCTCTGGAGGAAGGACGGATCGAGGTGCCGGCGGCCGATCAGGTCCTGGAAGGTGTGCTGGACGTCGATCGCCGAGATGACCGCCTTGTCGGCCCAGATCATCTTCTCGCCCATGGCCGCGTCCTCCGCCAGGCGCACCCCCACGGCCCGGCCGTCACGGACGACGATCTCGCCGACCGGGGCGTTGGTGATGACGCGCGTCCCGTGGGCCAGGGCGGCGCGGATGATGGCGTGGGCATAGGTGTGCATCCCGCCCCGCGGTGCCCCCGAGGCGTACTCGAACAGCAGCGTGCCGCCCATCGCCTGGAGCATCATGCCGTCCCATGCGGGATGGGCCCCGCAGTACCAGGCGCCGATGGCGCTCAGGACCTTCAGTGGCTCCCAGTGGACGAATTCATCGAGGAAATCGAGGTAGTTCATGTCGACCAGGTCGTCGAACCAGAACTCGGGAACGCGCTCCCGAAACACCTTCCACCACGGCAGGTCAGCCGGCTCCACCTCGGTGCCTTCGGGCAACGGGGGGGTCCAGAACAGTGCCCGAAGAAGTTCGCGTGCACCCTCCTCGCCCAGGATGTCGAACATCCGCCCGGTGCCGCCCGCGTCGGCGGGTGAGCAGCGCTTCAGGCTCGCCTCGGCGATGTCCGGTCGCCACCGCGAACCCATGTTGGCCGCCTGCCCGTCGAGCGTGACCACGCCGGCCATCGACGGGTAGTACACCATCCGCATCCCGTACTTCCAGAGCTCGAGCTGCTCGAAACCGGGTGCGGCACCGCCGTAGAGGTACGTGGCGTGCGGGTCGATCCGGAAGCCGGGGCGGACCTCGGTGTTCTCCTGGCCGCCACCGCATTCCGGTCTGGACTCGAGGACGCAGGTGCTCAGCCCGGACTTGGCCAGGTACGCGGCGATCGTCGAGCCGTTGTGCCCGCCCCCGATCACCACCACGTCGAACCGCTCGTCCTGCACACGCACCCCCTGGTCCGACCGCCGTTCTCCGGTGCAACTCCTGTCCCCACCCCCACGCGGCCCGGAGGGACCAGGCCGTTCACTCCTGCGGCGGCGAGCACCCGCTCGATCGCCGTGCGACACGCTAAGACATTATTTGTCGTTTTGTCTCACCCGTCAATGCCCAACGTGGGTGTGCGGACGCGCCGAGACAAGCGGTGGTCCCGACGGACGCCCCGGCCACGGGGTGCGCGGCCGGCGGGGGAGGCCGGGAGCTGGCCGGAACGGACGCCGGTGAGCCGGTGGCCGGGCGCGGTCGGCGGGAGGGGCCGAGGCAGGCCGCCCGCTCGTCGTCGTGCCCGAGGGCGGAGGCAGGACCGAGCCCGTCCCGGACCCGGTCCAGGTGGCGATGGGACCGGCGGCCCGGTACACCGCACCGCCGCCTTGGGGTCGGCTCCGGCGATGCCGCCCGACTCCGTCCGGCCGCCGGCCCGGCCCGACCGTGCAGCACCCGACGGCTCAAGGGTCGAGCCGAACGGGACGATGACCCCTACGTGAATCTCCTCTCCAAGACCGTCAAGCGACCGACGAGCGGCGGCGGCCAGACAACGGGCTCGCCCGACGGCTCGGTCTACAGGGGCCTCACCGACGCCCAGCTGCTGGACGAGCGGGACCGGCAGCGGATACAGCTGGACGAGCTCGCGAGGCACCCGGGCGGCTCGCCGGCGATCAGTGAGCTCCGGACCAGCATCGGTCGTGAGGTCGAGCAGATGACCGACGAGCTCCACCGCCGGGCCCGCTCGAGGCACCCGGCGGCACGCAGCTCGCGTTCTTGACGGGACCCCGGTCCGGTACGGAGGTCCGGTGCCGGGTGGTCCGGTCGCGCCGGGGACACGGGCATCGGTTGCGACCGGCGGAGGCCGACGCACCCTCGTACCGTGAACCAGGCCCGCTCCCCGTCCGACGGTGCGCTGCGGGCCGGCTCAGGCGGCGTCGGTCGTCCGCTTCGACGGCAGCAGGAGCACCACGAGCAGGGTGAGCAACGAGAAGAACACGCCGAGGAGCAGCCAACCCAGGGCGTGGCGCCCCTTCCGCCGGGCGATGTTGTAGATCCAGACGAGGATCACGACCCACAGGGCAACGCCGACCAGCCCCCCGACGACCTGGCCGTCGACGGCGAGGACGGGCATGGGTGCGGTCATCGGGCCACCTCCGATCGGGGTCGGGACCAGCGTAGCCACCGCTCGTGGCCGTCGGCGGCGTCGGCCCGCAGCGCGCCCTCTCCGCGGGCCGCGGGTACGCTGCACCCGCCCACCACAGAACCGCGGGGATTCCATGCCTACGCTGCGGCGCACCGACGACGTCTTCGTGCTCGACCTCGGGGAGGGCGAGAACCGCTTCACCCCCGGGTGGATGACGGCCATCTCCGACGCCCTCGACGAGGTCGACGCCGCCCACGGTCCGCGGGCGCTCCTCACCGTGGCCCGGGGGAAATTCTGGTCGAACGGCCTCGACCTCGAGTGGCTGGTCGCCCACCCCGCCGAGGCGGAGGCCTACGTCGCACAGGTCCAGGGGCTCTTGGCGCGGATGCTCTCCGTGACGGCACCCACCGTGGCCGCCCTCCAGGGCCACACCTTCGCGGCCGGGGCGATGCTGGCCCTGGCCCACGACACCCTGGTCATGCGGGGCGACCGGGGCTTCTTCTGCCTTCCGGAGGTCGACATCGCCATTCCCTTCACACCGGGGATGTCCGACCTGGTGGCGGCCCGGCTGACGCCGCAGACGGCGGTCGAGGCCATGACCACCGGCCGCCGGTACGGCGGTCACGAGGCGCAGGCGGCCGGGATCGTGCAGTTGGCCCTGTCCGAGGACGACCTGCTGCCCTCGGCCATGGCGTTGGCGGCCGAGCGAGCAGCGAAGGCGGGGGCCACGCTCCGGACCATCCGCACCACCCTGTTCCGGAGGGCCATCGCCGGCCTCGGCGCCGGTGGCGGCCTGGACCTGCCGGGGTGACCGGTCGCCGGGGACTCCTCCGTCCTACTGGTTGGTGACGATGGAGGCCCGGACGTCGGCGGGGGCGACCACGGCGGTGGCGAGGGTCACGGTCGTCGGAACACCGACCTGCTGCGGCCGGATCTGCAGGTAGGTACTGGCCCCGGGGACCGGCACGACCGTCGAGGTGCCCGTCGCCGTCGGGCGTCGGGCACCGACGCGCAGGACTCGGGCGCCTCCACCGGTGCAGGTCCGGCCCCGCCACGGCGAGCGGCAGGCCAGGACCACGAAGGAAGCCTGACCGCCCGGAGGCCCGGAGGCCGTCGCCGTGTAGGCGACCGAGCGCAAGGCGAGCGTCCCGGTATTGGTGACCGCCGTGTCGAGTTCGCCCGATCCGGCGGTGAAGACGAACGAGGTGGAGGCGGCCGTGGCCGCCCAGGTGCCGCTCGTCACCGACGACGTCCCGGTGGCCTGGCCCGCCGTCCGGGCGGCGCCGGCCCGGGTCGGGGCCAGCAGCACCACCATGCCCAGCAGGACGGCCACCGGGGTGGCCGTCCTGCGGGCGTGGCTGTGGGTGTGGTGCTTCATCGGGCCGTGCAGCTACTGGTTGGTGGTGATTCCGGTCCGCTGCTGCTCGGTGAAGGTGTAGGTGAGGGTGGTCGAGAGCCCCTGGATGGTCTTGGCCGGCGGCACCCCGTTGACCGAGGTCTCGGTGCCGGTCAGCCCCAGGCTGATCTGGACGTGGCCCACCTGGCCCGTGGCCGCGGCCAGGGCCGGGATGTTGGACAGGGCGACGCCGCCGCTGAGCGTGCTCACCGGTGTGGCGGCCAGCAGCGTCGTGGTGGTGCCCGCGCAGGACCCCGAGACCAGCGTCCAGGTCACCGAGCACTGGGTGGCCGAGACGGTGAGCCCCTCGCCGGGCACCGACCCGTCGGTCAGCGCGTTGGCCGGGGCGCCGGCCACGGCCAGCGTCATCCCTGCGGCCGACGCCAACGACCCGGAGTTGTTGAGGTTGACGTAGACGTTGTTGGTGTCGCCGGGGGCCATCTTGCCGGTGAAGTTCGAGAACCCGGCGCCGACGTCCGGGGTCAGCGTCAGGTTGAGGGTGCCGGACGACACCGATTCGGTTCCGGTGGCCGCACCGGTCAGGGCGGCGTAGACGCCGGCGGTGGCCAGGAGGCCGACCGCGACCGCAAAGAGGCCGGCGGCCAGGGCTCTTCCGTGGCGCCGCTCCTTCGGCTTGGTGTGTCGGTGCTGGTTCACTGGGTTGCTCCTTGTCTGTATGGGATGGATGGGTACTGCGAGCGGTGCGGCGGGGAGGTGGCCGGGACGTCAGGTGCTCGCCGCCGGGGAGCGGCGCGGGCTGGTGCGACGAGGGGCGAGGATCCACCGCAGCCCGGCCACGCCGGCGACCAGGCTTCCGACCAGGACCAGGACGAGCTGGACCGGTCCGCGCACGGCGACCAACACCCGCCCGATCTCCGGCACCGACCCGACCACCTCGGGGACGGTCGAGGAGGTGAGCTGGGCCCGCCACGGGTCGGGTGCGGCATTGGCGTCACCCTTGGTGGTGATGATCGGGGATCCGGGCGGACCGCTCACGCTCGTGATCCGGTGGGCGAACTCGGCGTGCTTGCCCGGCGGGACGAAGAGCACGATCATCCCGGGGCGGAGGGTGTTGACGGGCACCCGCATGGTGAGCAGCACCGCGCCGGGTCCGTAGTCCGGCCGCATGCTGCC
Source organism: Acidimicrobiaceae bacterium (assembly GCA_027314705.1). Taxonomy (GTDB): domain Bacteria; phylum Actinomycetota; class Acidimicrobiia; order Acidimicrobiales; family RAAP-2; genus Bog-756. The sequence goes on along the minus strand of DAHVAJ010000025.1, from coordinate 9,994 downwards.
GGTCAGCACCGGTCGGATGCCAAGATGGAGGGTCACCACGGCGACCACCGTTGCGGCGCTGACACCGACCGCGACCAGCGCGGCGGCGGCACGGAGCCGGTGACCCCGTCGCCGCCGACGTTCCCACCGGCTGCGACGCCTGCTCAGTGACGACCCCTGTTGCACCCAGAGGTTCTCGGCCCGGTCCGGGGCCGGCTTGAGGGAATTTGACAAGGCGTGTTGCGCAACGGCCCTTGCGCAACGGCCCGTGTCACCGGTCCGGCACCCCGGCACGGGTCGACCTCACGCTGCCGACCAGGGCGGACGCCCGTCGGTTCCGGCGGCGACGAGCGGCAGGGCGGCAGGGCGGGACCGACGATGAGCAGCGGCCGACGAACCGGCCGGGTAGCGGGAGATGGTCGTTCCCCGGCGCCGGATGGGTCGCTCCGGCGAGGGCGCCTCCCGGACCGACGCCGGACCGCCCGGGGCGGGCACCCCGGCCGGCGGCGGCATCCGGCGCGCCGTCCCCGGGACCACCTCGGAGGAGTTCCACTACCGTGAGGCCCCGATGACCACCGACCAGCGGGACGCGTCAGCCATCCGGATCACGGCGACTTCGGCCCGTGCGCTGCTTGGCCGGCCGACGTGCCCTCCGGCGTGAACCGGCGCACCGGCACGACCGCCCCCGCCCCGGGGCTGCTCGGCCTGCCCGTCACCGGGTCGGCCGGCCCCGTGGCCACCTCCACCACGAGCAGCATCGTCGTCCCGGCCCCCGACCGGGTCCACGGGACCATGACCGGCCGGCCCGAGGGGCGCCCGCGCGCCACCGGCGGCGGCGGGGGTCCCGTGCCCGGCCCGCTGGCCGGGATCCTCGCCGTGCTGCGGTCCCGGCAGGTGCCCCCGATGGTGGCCGCAGGGCGCGCCATGTCCGACCCGGTGGTGTCCGTGCCGTGCCGCTCCTGGCCGGCCGGGACGTCCTCGGAGCCGGCGGCGGGCGCACGCCTGTGGACCCGGCCGGCCGCCGTCGCCGGCCGGGGGTGCTGAGACCGTGCGTGGCCTGCGCGCCACCGGGGACGGCGTCCGGGTCGTGCCCACCGAACCCTCCGGAGAGGGCGTCCGCGTCCGGGTGGCGCGCTCGGGCATCTGCGGGTCCGACCTCCACCTCGCCTCGTTCGGCCCGTCGGCGGTGACCCTCGGACACGAGTTCTGCGGGCATCTCGACGACGGCACCGCCGTCGCCGTCCGGCCCGTCGTGGCCTGCGGCCGGTGCCCGCGCTGTCGGGAGGGCCAGGACCAGCAGTGCTCGACCGCCCTCGGGACCCTGTACGGGGTGACCCGCGACGGTGGCCTGGCCGACGAGGCGTGGGTCGACCCCTCCTGCGCCACACCACTGCCGGACGGACTCCGGTTGGACCACGCCGTCCTGGTCGAACCCGTGGCCGTCGCCCTCCACGGCCTCCACCGGGCCGGCGTCGAGGACGGCATGCGGGTCCTCGTCCTCGGTGCCGGGCCCATCGGGCTGTGCGCGGTCGCCGTCGCCGGGCTCCTCGGGACGGCGGTGGACCTCGAGGCCCGGCGGTCCCGCCGCCTGGCCGCCGGCGAACGCCTCGGGGCCCGCGTCGCCACGGCCCCGGAGTACGACGTGGTCGTGGACGCGGCCGGCACCCAGGGGTCCCTCGACCGGGCCGTCGCCCTCGTACGCCCCGGCGGCACCGTCGCCGTCCTCGGCACCTACTGGAGCCCCGTCGCCCTGGGCCTGGGCTTCCAGATGAAAGAGGTCACCCTCCTGCCGGCCTTCGTCTACGGGCACCACCACGGGGTGGGCGAGTTCGAGGAGGCGGCCCGGCTCCTCGCCCGCCTGCCCGATCTGGCCGAGGTGCTCGTGACCCACGAGTTCGCCCTCGATGATGCTGTCGAGGCGTTCCGCGTGGCCGGGGACCGCCACGAGGACGCCATCAAGGTCGTCCTCCGGCCCTGAGTCGGGTTCGGAACCGGGCCGCGACCGCAACTTCCCTGTTCACGGGCGTACTCTCGGGTCCATGGGGGCGACAGGGGCACAGGGTGGGCGGCGGGCCGCGCCCCAGCGCGGGCACGTCCGCCAGCCGGTGCGGGTCGGTGGCCCCCCGCCCCACGACCGGCGCCTGGCTCGCGGCGACCGGACCCGGCTCGCCCTGGTCGAGTCCCTCCTCCTCCTGGCCGGCGACGACCCCGAGGGACCAACGATCGACCGCGTGGCCGACGGAGCCGGCGTCGCCCCCCGCACCGTCTACCACCACTTCGGGGGCCTGCCCGCCCTCCTCGTGGCCGCCGTGGGACTGCAGTCGGCCCGCCACCGCCACCTGCTCGGGCCGGCCACCGGCCGAAACCCCCTGCGGGTCCGGCTGGTCCGACTCTGCCAGGGTCGACGCGCCTACTACGAGGAGGTCGGCGCCGTGCAGCGGGTCGCCCAGCGGTGGGCCTCCCGCCACCCGGCCGTCGAGGAGGCCCTTGCCGCCGAGCGGCTGGTCCTCCGGTCCCACCTGGCCGGGGCGTTCGCCCCCGAGCTCGAGCGCCGCGGCTCGGGGGCCCGGCTCTTCCTGGACTCGCTGGACCATGCCTCCGGGTGGGAGGAGTGGGTCGTCCTCCGCGACGTGCGGCACCACTCGGCGGCGTCGGCCCAGCAGGTCTTCACCTTCATCGTCACCAGGATGTTCCTCTGAGTTCAGGCCCGGCGGGGGGCGGCCCACGGCGTGTCGTTGAAGGCCCGCAGCACCGGGGCGCCGGGGCCCCAGCCGATGCGGGTCACCGACGCGGTGGCCAGGTACAGGCGCCAGGCGCCCTCGTCCCCGAGACCGAGGGCCCAGCAGGCCGCCGCCTTGATGGGCGAGACGTGGCTCACCACCACCACGGTCCCGCCGTCCCGGGCGGCACCGCCCTCGGCGAAGAGCTCCTCGCAGGCGTCCCGGACGCGGGCGCCGGCCTCGGCCAGCGTCTCCCCCCCCGGCGGGCGGAAGTGGGGGTCGGCGCGCCAGCGGGCCCACACCTCGCCGGGCACGTCGTCGAGGGCCCGTCCGTCGTACTCGCCGTAGTCGACCTCGATCCAGCGCTCGTCGACCTCGAGGCCCAGTCCCGTGCCGAGCGCCTCGGCCGTGTCGCGGGCCCGGCTCAGCGGACTCGAGATGAGCCGGGTGGCGCCGGCGAGGACCTCCCCCACCGAACGGGCCTGCGCCCGGCCGCGGTCGGTGAGGGGCGCGTCGAGCCGGCCGAGCAGCAGGCCGGCGGCGTTTCCCGTCGACTCGCCGTGGCGGACGAGGATCAGCACGGTGGGTGTCCGGCCTTCAGCGGACCAGGATCCGGTCGCACTGCGGGCAGGTGACGAGGGCGTCGGAGGGAAGGTGCCGGATGCGGTCGACCTCGACGGAGGAGAGCGTGAGGTGGCAGCCGTCGCAACGGTCGGCGATCAGGCGGGCCGCGCCCACACCTCCGAGCTTGGACCGCAGGCGCTCGTACCGTTCGGCCAAGTCGACCGGCAGCCTTCCGGCGGCCCCCGTGCGACGACCCTCTTCGGCGACGAGCTCGGCGTCGAGGGCGGCCTCGACGGCCTCGACGGCCTCGGCCAGCCGGCCGGCCTCGGCGTCGAGGGCGGCCTGGACGGCCGACTGCTCGGCGAGGGCCTGGTCGAGCGGCTCCTCCTCCTCGAGGAGCACGAGCTCGTCCTCCTCGAGCTGCTGCTGGCGGGCGGCGAGCAGGCCCACCTCGTGGTCCATGGCCTGGAGGTCCCGCGCCGCGGTGCCCACTGCCGTGCGCATCCGCTCCTCCAGCTGGTGGCGGCGGGCGGCCGTTGTGGCGATCTGCTCCTCCAACCGTCCCTGGCGGGAGGCCAGGTCGTCGATCTGGGCCTGGAGGGACGACAGGGAGGCGGCGAGCTCGGTCCGCCGGACCGTCACCTCGGCCAGGGACGCCCGCTCGGGCAGGGTGGCCCGCCGGTGGCGAAGCTGGTCGATGACCGTGTCGTGCTCCTGGACCTCCATCAGCGTGTCGAACGGCTCGGCCATGGTGCTCCCCGGTGTCGGGCCGGACACCCCGGTCCCGGCACCGGCCAGCCTACGGGCTGCGGCCAGGGCGCCGACGAGGGCCTCGTCGGCCAGCGCGACCGCCTCGTCCCAGCCGTACCAGGCCACCTCCTGGCTCTCCCCGGGCCCCGGCGCCGGGGGGGCGTCGGGGCCCACCAGCAGGTACCGCAGGTCGAGATGGACGTGACCGTCGGCCGCGCCGTGCACGTCGAGGTGGAGCAGGACCGGCCCCGAGTCGGGGTGGCGCGCGGTGAGACCCGTCTCCTCGGCGCACTCCCGCACGGCGGCGGCGGCCGGCTCCTCGGCCGGGTCCAGGTGACCTCCGGGCTGGAGCCAGCGACCGAGGCGCCGGTGCCGGTGGAGCAGGATGCCACGCCGCCCCACGACGACGGCCGAGGCCGTGACGTGGGTGGGGCCGGCGTCCCGGTCGAACGGACGCGGGAGCTCGGCCAGGGCGGTGAGCACGGCCTCCCGGGCCCGGGCCTCGCGGGCGTCAGCCGGCGGGTGGGCCCGCACCCGGGCCACGAGGGCGGGGAGCCGGGGGTCGGTCAGGCCGACTTGCGACGCTGCCGGTGGATCCGGCGACGCTCGCGCTCGGTGGTACCGCCCCAGATCCCCTCCCGTTCCCGGTTGGCCAGGGCGTACTCGAGGCAGGCCTCCCGGACGGCGCACGCGTCGCAGACGGCCTTGGCGTCCTCCACCTCGTCGTCGGAGACCGGGTAGAACACCTCAGGATCGATGCCCCGGCAGGCTGCGTACTTACGCCAGGTGGCACTCATGGGTACGTCACTTCCTAATTGCTCGCGGTCGGGGGGTCGGGGGGGTCGAGGCACCAAACGGACACGTCGGCGACCTGGGGGAACGGCGGCCTCCCGACGGGAACTGGCAGAAGATCCAGTATGACCCAGGCGGTCCGGTGATGTCCACACGACTGGTCGACGCCGGACACGCCGCCGGCCGCGCCGGAGGACGGCCGTCCCGGCGGTGCCCCGGTAGGCTCGCCCGACGTCCCAAGGGACGTGCCGACCAGCACTGGAGGAGCCATGGCCGCAGTCGAGTTCGAGGGCAGGACCATCGTCGTGACCGGGGTGACCGGCCAGGTGGCCGAGCCGGTGGCCGTGGCCCTGGCCCAGCGGAACGAGGTGGTGGGGGCGGCCCGCTTCCGCGACACCGCCGCCCGGTCCCGCCTCGAGGCCGCCGGGGTCCGGTGCGTGCCGGTGGACCTCCTGACCGGGGACGTCGCCGGCCTCCCGGCCGACGCCGAGTTCGTCGTCAACTTCGCCGTGGCCAAGACCAACGACTGGGAGAAGGACCTCCGGGCCAACAGCGGGGGCCTGGCCTACCTGATGGAGCACCACCAGGAGGCCCGCGCGTTCCTCCACTGCTCGACCACCGGCGTCTACAAGCCGATGGGGCACCACGTCTTCGCCGAGGAGGACGAGCTCGGTGACAACCACGGGGTGTGGCCCTTCCTCCGCACCTACAGCATCTGCAAGATCGCCGCCGAGGCCACCGCCCGATGGGCCGCCGACCGGTTCCGGCTTCCCACCACCATCGCCCGGCTGTCCGTGCCGTACGGCGACCGGGGCGGGTGGCCGGCCATCCACCTCGAGATGATGCTGCAGGGTGCCGAGATCCCCGTCCACGTGGACGCGCCGAGCGTCTACCACCCCATCCACGAAGACGACATCATCGCCATGGTCCCCCGCCTGCTCGGGGTGGCCGCCACCCCGGCCACCCTGGTCAACTGGGGCGGCACCGAGGCGGCCAGCATCGAGGAGTGGTGCGGTTACCTGGGTGAGCTTTCCGGCCGCGCGCCCGTGTTCTCACCGACCCGGGACACCATCGACAGCGTCCAGATCGACCTCACCCGCATGCACGAGCTGGTCGGTTCGACCACGGTGGGCTGGCGGGACGGGATACGCCGGATGGTCGAGGCCCGCCACCCCGAGCTGCTCGGCGGCTGAGGAGCGGCTCACTGGCGGGTCAGCCGGCCGTTCCGTCGTCCGGGCCGGCCACTTCCACGGCCCACGCCCCCGGAGGCCCCCCGGGGCGAACCCCGAGGCGCCCCCCGTGCTCGAATTCCAGCGTGAGGCGGCCGTCGGGCCCGGCCCACAGCCAGCGGGCCGTGCCCGGAAACAGGGCGAGGACGGGACCGAGCTCCTCGGCCCGCCGGGGGTCGAGGTGGTGGCCGACCCCGTCGACGACCACGTCGAACGGCCCGCCGAGCACGATCTCGGCCGGGCCGAAGCGCAGGTGGACGCGGTCATCGATCTGGACCCAGGCCAGCACCGGGTCAACCAGGAGGAACTCCCGGCCACCGTCGGGCAGCTCGCGGATGACGTACCCCTCGGGCATCCGTCCATGCTCCCATCGGCCGCGGTGGTGGCGCACGTCGACGGCCGGGCCGTCCGGGCCTCAGCGGCGCGGCCAGAGCAGGTCGGCAAGGGTGCCGGCGAGGAGGTCGAGCTCGTCGGCCGTGGCCCGGTACCCCTCGGGCGGGCCGCCGAAGGGGTCGGCCACGTCCTCGTCGGGACCGTGCCGGACGAGGTCGTCGCGGGTGCGTCCCCGTCCCACCTCGTCGATCCAGTCGGCCGTGGGCCGACCGGGCGGGCGGGGGCCGAGGGCCCGGCCCCTGCGCACGAGCTCCCGCATCCGGAAGGTCCTGGGGAGTCCGTCCGGGTCGAGGAGGACGGCCTCCTGGACGTGACGCCGCCCCATGCCCACCACCAGGTCGGCGGCCCGGACAGCGGCACCGGTGAGGGCGGTCGAGCGGTGGCCCGAGAGGTCGATGCCGCGAGCGGCCATGACCTCGACCACCTCGGCGGGCGCGGGGGCACCGCCGGGGAGCAGCCCCGCCGAGACCGTGGCCACGTCCGGGGCCCGGTCGGCCAGGCGCACGGCGAGCAGGGCGGCGGCCATGGGCGAGCGGCAGAGGTTGGCGGTGCAGACGAAGAGGACCTGCACACCACGAGTGTACCGATGTCCGCCGTGCGGCCACCGACCGCGTACGCTCGGCTCCCAACGCCCGGACGGGCGCCGCAAGGAGGGGTCATGCCATCCATCGCCGGGATCGCGCGGTCGGGCACCGAGGCACCCGGTCACGGTGCGCTGCCGGCCGCCGTGAGCCGGGGGGTCGAGGGCGTCGGGGTCGGGCGTGGGGCCGACCGCCGCCCGACCTCGGTGCACCCCGTCCTCGCCGCCGCCGCCGTGACCGCCGTCGGCGCGTGAGCCCGCCGGTTCCCCTCGCCCTGGTCCACGACTACCTGACCCAGCAGGGCGGGGCGGAGCGGGTCGTCCTGGCGCTGGCCACCGCCCATCCTGGGGCGCCCCTCTTCACGTCGCTCTACGATCCCGGCGAGACGTTCCCGGCCTTCCGGGCCTGCGACGTCCGTGTCCTCCCCCTCGACCGGGTGGCTGCGTTCCGCCACCACCACCGCCTGAGCCTGCCCCTCCTGGCCCCGTCCTTCTCGCGCCTCGTCGTCGACGCCGAGGTGACCGTCTGCTCGTCGAGCGGATGGGCCCACGGTGCCCGGGTCACCGGTCGCAAGATCGTCTACTGCCACACCCCGGCACGGTGGCTCTACCAGCGTGACCGCTACCTGGCCGGGGCCTCCCCGCTGGCCGCCGGTGGTCTGGCCGTCCTCGCCCCGGCCCTGCGCCGATGGGACCGCCGGGCCGCGTCCACCGCCCACCGCTACCTGGTCAACTCCCGCGTCGTCCGGGACCGGGTGGCCGCCGCCTACGGCATCGAGGCGGCGGTCGTCCCACCGCCGGTCGACATCGACGCCGCCGGCCCCCGGACACCCCCGGCCGACCTCGACCCCGGGTTCCTCCTGTGCGTGGCCCGGCTGCTGCCCTACAAGAACGTCGAGGCCGTGGTCGAAGCCTTCGCCCACCTGCCCCACGAGCGGCTGGTGGTGGTGGGCTCGGGCCCCCGGGCCGGAGCGGTGACCGCCGGCGCCCCCCCCAACGTGACGGTGCTCGGACGGGTCGACGACGCCGGGCTGCGGTGGCTGTACGGGGCGTCTGCCGGGCTCGTGGCCGCCTCCTACGAGGACTTCGGACTGACTCCGGTGGAGGCGGCCGCGTTCGGCCGACCCACGGCGGCGCTCCGGTGGGGTGGCTACCTCGACACCGTCGAGGAGGGTGCGACCGGTGTCTTCTTCGACGCGCCCGCCCCGGGACCGATCGCCGAGGGGGTGCGCCGGCTCCTCGGCGGGACGTGGCCGGCCGGGCACCTCATCGCCCACGCCCGGCGGTTCTCGACCGAGCGCTTCGTCGCCGCCGTCGACGCCGTCATCGAGGAGGAGCGGCGGGAGCTGTGAGGCCCGCCGGCCCGGCTCAGGAGGCGCCGCGTCCCTTGAACACCGTGGCCGGGGTCTGCCACATGATCTGGGCGTCCCACCAGAACGACCACGAGGCCACGTAGAGGTAGTCGAGCCGGCACAGTTCGAGATGGGAGAGCTCGTTGCGCCCCGAGACCTGCCAGAGGCCGGTCATCCCCGGACGGACTTCGAACCGTTTGCGGGCCCAGCCTTCGATCTCCGCCGCCTCGGCCACCACGAAGGGACGCGGGCCGACGATCGACATGTCGCCCTTCCAGACGTTGAGGAGCTGGGGCAACTCGTCAAGACTGGTCCGCCGCAGGAAGCGACCGACCCGGGTCACCCGGGGGTCGTCGGTCACCTTGAAGAGGGGCCCGTCGACTTCGTTCAGGTGTTCGATCTCGTGCCGCCGGGCCTCGGCGTCGACCACCATGGTCCGGAACTTCGTCATCGAGAACGGCCGCTCGTCCCGACCGGTGCGCACCTGGCGGAAGAAGACCGGGCCCCGACTGGTGGCCTTGATGAGGACGGCCACGACCAGGAAGAACGGAGACACCACGGCCAGGGTGAGGGTGGCCACGGCGAGGTCGAAGGTCCGCTTGACGAGACGCGACCCGGCCGAGAGCGACGCCGGCGGCACGTCGAGCATGGGCAGGCCCGAGAGGTCCTCGACGTGGCTGCGGCTCGTGATGAGCTCGTAGTAGCGGGGGACGATGGAGATCCCCACCGTCCCGGCCATCCCCTTCAGCTGCTCGACCGTGCGCTCGGGATGGGTCCGCGAGAAGCACACCACCACCCGGGCGACGCGGTGGCGCCGGCAGACGTCGGGCAGATCGTCGAGCTCGCCGAGGACGCTGCTGGTCCCCAGCGGATTGTCATCGACGAAGCCGACGAAGTCGACGCCGGGCTGGGCCCGGAGGTGGCTGGCCACGGTCTGGGCGAGCTTGCCCGTCCCCACCACGATGACGGGCACCTTTCCCATCGCCACCCGGCCGCGCAGTCCGAGGGCCGCCGACCGGGCCAGCGGGACCGAGACCCCGGCCACCAGGCACATCGCCACGGTCTTCCCCACCGAGGCCGACGTCACTCCGAAGGCCCGGTTGGCCAGGTAGCCGACGATGGCCGCCAAGAACCCGCTGGCCATGAGGGCGTTGACCAGCCGACCGAGGTCGGAGTAGACGCTGAGGGAGATGCGGCGGGTGATCCCGCGGTAGAGACCGTAGACGGCGAAGACGCCGACGAAGACGGGCACCACGGCCAGGTCGAAGAGGAACATCGGCCCGGTCCGGTCGGCGGCGGACTGGGGGTTGCTCGAGATGGCCGAGACGACGAGCGGGCCCAGGAAGGCGGCCAGGGCCAGACCGGCCACGTCCGCCACCAGCAGTCGACGGAGCGCGTGCCGCCGGACCCGAGCCACGGCATCGTCGGCCACCGCGAATCGGGGCGCCGCCTCCCCCCGGGCGGCCGCCTTGGCCGCCCGTTCCGTCAGTACTGCCTCGACCCCAGGATCGAGAATCGCCATGCCAGCCGGCCTGCCCTTTCCCGCACCGGTCGGCGGAGGAACCATGTCCGGTGCGCGGGCCATCTCAACTCCGCCCGCCGGATTCCGCCACATTGACCTGCACCTTCATGCTA
>DAHVAJ010000023.1 GCA_027314705.1 Acidimicrobiaceae bacterium | reverse complement strand
CCCACCGACCCGCCGGACACCCCCCCGCGGGCGGCGGGGACGCAGGAGGGCGGACCGGCCCCGTCGAGCGCGCACCGGGCCGGGAGGACGGCCGGGGCGGTGGTGGCCGGGTGGCGCACCGCCGGCCGGCACCGACCCGTCGTCGAGGCCCGCGTGCGCCGCGGCCTGCGGGGAGCGGGCCGCCTGGCCGGGAAGTTCGCCGGCGGTGCCGGCTCGGCCCGGTCCGGAGGGCCGCCGACCGGCTGAGCCGGCCGTCCCCGCACGGGCCCGGTGCCGTGCGGCTCGCTACAGTGCCACCGGTGCGGCCGCCCGACCGCCGCACCGGGGAGGGACCACCATGTCCGGCGCCTTCGACGTGCTGGCCACCGCCGACCGCCTCTGGCGGGGCGAGGCCACGACCGACCGGAACCACGTGGCCGCGGCCATGGCCCAGGGTCCGGCGCTGGCCGAGGTGGCCGACGGGGTGGCCTTCGTGCCGTCGTTCGCCAACGTGTCCGCCGTCGACACCGACGACGGCCTCCTGCTCGTCGACACCGGGAGCGCGCCGGCCGCCCGGCAGGTGCACGCCACCCTGCGGGCGTGGACGCCCCGCCGCCTCCACACCGCCGTCTACTCGCACGGCCACATCGACCACGTCTTCGGGGTGCCGGTCTGGGAGGCCGAAGCCGCCGCCGAGGGCTGGGCCGCGCCGGAGGTCGTCGCCCACGAGGCCCTCCCCGCCCGCTTCGACCGCTACCTCCTCACCTCGGGGTACAACACGGTGGTCAACCGGCGCCAGTTCGCCCTCGACTCGCTGGAGTGGCCGACCGAGTACCGCTACCCGGACCGGACCTACCGCGACCACCTCGACCTCACCGTCGGAGGCGTGGCCGCCGAGCTCCACCACGCCCGGGGCGAGACGGACGACCACACCTGGACGTGGTTGCCCGACCGGCGGGTCCTGTGCTGCGGCGACCTGTTCATCTGGGCCGCGCCCAACGCCGGGAACCCCCAGAAGGTCCAGCGCTACCCCCTGGAATGGGCCGACGCCCTCCGCCGCATGCTCGACCTCTACGACGCCCCCGGCGGCGGGCCCGAGGTGCTGCTGCCCGGCCACGGCCTCCCCGTCGTGGGACCGGACCGCATCCGCCAGGCCCTCTCCGACACGGCCGAGCTGCTCGAGTCCCTCGTCCACCAGACCCTCGCGCTCATGAACGGCGGCGCCCGCCTCGACGAGGCCGTCCACACCGTGGAGGCGCCGGCCCACCTCCTCGGGCGGCCCTACCTCCGGCCGGTCTACGACGAGCCCGAGTTCATCGTCCACGCCGTCTGGCGCCTCTACGGCGGGTGGTGGGACGGCAATCCGGCCACCCTCAAGCCCGCCCCCGAGAAGACCCTGGCCCGCGAGCTGGCCGAGCTGGCCGGCGGCCCCGGGGTGCTGGCCGACCGGGCCCTCGCCCTCCTCGAGGCCGAGGCGGACGGCGGCGACACCGCCCTCCGCCTGGCCGGCCACCTGGCCGAGCTGGCCTGGCTGGCCGCCCCGGGCGACCCCGCCGTCCAGGAGGTGCGGCGCCGGGTCTTCACCACCCGGGCCGACCGGGCCACCTCCACCATGGCCCACGGGGTGTTCTCCTGGGCGGCCCGGGAGTCCTGAGCGGGACCGCCCGGCGTGCGCTCGGACGGGGGCCCGGCGCCGCGCCTCCGCCCCGCCGACCAGGGCCTGGACCGGCTGCTCGGCGACGGCCGGCTCAACTTTCAGGAACGGGGCGGTGCCCGCTAGTCTCCTTGCCGTGAACCGCTTCACAATGGGATCTCCACCCGCCCTGCCCCCACGCGGCCCGGCCCCGGAGGGAGCCCGCGGCCGGGTGCCGGCCCCCGGCTCCCGGCGACGCCTCACCCGGTGGGCGGCCGGCGCGGCCGCGGCCGCCCCGCTGCTTCTGGCCGGGTGCAACGCCTATCCGAGCTACTGGGCCAGCCGGGGCTCGACCACCCAGGGCCAGGACACCTTCAAGCTCTACTCGGGGATGATGACCACCGGCATCATCATCGGCGGCTTCGTCTTCCTGCTCATCCTGTGGACGATCTTCCGGTACCGGCGGCGCTCGGACGAGATGCCGTCCCAGTTCCACGAGAGCATCCCGGTGGAGATCCTCTACACGGGCATCCCCGTCGTGGTGGTGGCCTTCCTCTTCCTCTTCACCGTCCTGACCGAGAACAACGTGGACGCCGTCGTGCCCGTGAACGCCACCACGACGGCCGCCGGCTCCCCGGTCATCGACGTCCACGTCCAGGCCTTCCAGTGGGGGTGGCGGTTCGAGTACCCCAACCTCAACGTCAGCGTGGCCGGCGAGGTGACCAACGGGCCCGGCGGCCACGGCCCGCAGATGGTGGTCCCCTACGGGCAGACCGTCCAGATCACGCTCACCTCGTCGGACGTCATCCACGGCTTCTACGTGCGCGACTTCAACTTCAGCCGGTACGCCCTGCCCGGCGTCGTCAACGTGTTCGACCTCAACATCATCAAGCCCGGCGTCTACAACGGGCAGTGCACCCAGATCTGCGGGCTCTACCACAGCGAGATGCTCTTCACGGTGCGGGCGGTCACCCCGAGCCAGTTCGCCACCTGGGCGTCCACCCAGGTGGCCACCGGCCACACCCTCCAGCGTCCGGGGGAGGGCGCCTCCAACGTGCCGCCCGTCGACACCCACGTGACCCAGTCCAACGCCTCCGCCCTGGCCGCGCCCTCGTCCCAGAAGGGGTCCCGATGACCACCACCGTCGAGTCCCCCGAACTCGCCCAGCCCGAGGAGCCGGGAGGGCCGGACGCCCACCGCGGCGCCCACCACGAGGAGGGCGGCCACGGCCACCACGAGGGTCCGACCGGCATCCTCAAGTGGCTGACCTCGACCGACCACAAGGTCATCGGGCTCAGCTACATGATCACGGCGATCGCCGTCTTCTACATCTCGGGGATCATGGCGCTGGTCATGCGGCTCCAGCTCGCCTCGCCGCACTCGTCGCTGCTGAGCTTCTCGCAGTACAACGCGCTCTTCACCATGCACGGCAGCCTCATGCTGTACCTGTTCGCCGGTCCGTTCGCCTTCGGCGGCCTGGCCAACTACATCGTGCCGCTGCAGATCGGTGCGCCGGACATGGCCTTCCCGCGCCTCAACGCCCTCAGCTACTGGCTCTACCTCACCGGTTCGATCACCATGATGCTGGGCTTCTTCGTGGCCGGTGGCGCAGCACAGTTCGGTTGGGTGGCCTATGCGCCGCTGTCGAGCGCCACCAGCTCGCCGGGAGCCGGCCCCGACACCTGGATCATGGCCCTCGTGTTGACCGGCTTCTCCGCCATCTTCACCGGCGTCAACCTGTGTGGCACCATCTTCTACCTGCGCGCACCGGGCATGACCATGTTCCGCATGCCGATCTTCACCTGGAACATGCTGGTCACGGGGATCCTCATCCTGATCGCCTTCCCGGTGCTCACCGCCGCCCTGGTGATGCTCTTCTGCGACCGCCACTTCGACACGCACATCTACACGGCGGTCGGCTGTCATCTGGTGAACGGCCTCCCCATGCGAAGTTGCGGTTCACCGCTGCTGTGGCAGAACCTCTTCTGGTTCTTCGGCCATCCCGAGGTCTACATCCTCGCTCTGCCCTTCTTCGGCATCGTGACCGAGATCTTCCCGGTGTTCTCGCGCAAGCCCGTCTTCGGGTACAAGGGCATGGTCTTCGCCACGATGTCCATCGCGGCCCTGTCGACGGGCGTGTGGGCCCACCACATGTTCACCACCGGCGCCGTGCTGCTGCCCTTCTTCTCCCTCCTGAGCCTGCTGATCGCCGTCCCGACCGGCATC
>DAHVAJ010000020.1 GCA_027314705.1 Acidimicrobiaceae bacterium | reverse complement strand
CCCCGAACGAGTCGGCGGCGGGAGCGCTCCCGCCGCCGACTCGTTCGGGGTGATCAACCCGGCCAACGGCGAGGTCTTCGCCCACGCCCCGGAGTGCACCCGCGACCAGCTCGACTCGGCCTTCGAGGCGGCGGCCAAGGCCCAGCGGGACTGGCGCACGGACGAGGCCGTCCGCCGCCAGGCGCTCCTGGCCGCGGCCGAGCGGCTGATGGGCGCGGCCGGCGAACTGGCACCCGTCCTCACCGCCGAACAGGGCAAGCCCCTGGCCGACGCCAACATCGAGGTCTTCGCCTCGGCCATGTGGTGCCAGTACTTCGCCAACCTCGAGACGCCGCCCCAGGTCATCCAGGACGACACCGAGGCCCGGGTGGAGGTGGTGCGGCGGCCGGTCGGCGTGGTGGCCGCCATCACCCCGTGGAACTTCCCGCTCACCCTGGCCTTCTGGAAGATCGCACCGGCCCTCCTCGCCGGCAACACCCTCGTCCTCAAGCCGTCGCCGTTCACGCCGCTCACCACCCTCAAGACGGCCGAGCTGCTGCGCGACGTGTTCCCGGCGGGCGTGCTCAACGTGGTGAGCGGGGGTGACGAGCTCGGCGCCTGGATGACCGGGCACCCGGTGCCCCGCAAGATCAGCTTCACCGGGTCGATCGAGACGGGCAAGAAGGTGGCCCTGTCGGCCGCACCCGACCTCAAGCGGGTCACGCTCGAGCTCGGCGGCAACGACCCGGCCATCGTGCTCGACGACGCCGACCCGGCCGTGGTCAGCCGGGCCATCTTCGCCGCCGCCTTCACCAACAACGGCCAGGTCTGCTCGGCGGTCAAGCGGGTCTACGTCCCCGAGTCGCTCTACGGGGCGGTGGTCGACGGCCTCACCGCCCAGGCCGCCGCGGTGAAGGTCGGGGAGGGCACCGAGCCCGACACCAGGCTCGGGCCCATCAACAACGCCCCGCAGTTCGAGCGGGTCAAGGAGCTCGTGGCCGACGCCCTGGACCACGGGGCCACGGCCACGGCCGGAGGGAAGGCCATGGACCGGCCGGGGTACTTCTTCGAGCCGACCATCCTCACCGACATCGCCGACGGCACCCGCATCGTCGACGAGGAGCAGTTCGGACCGGCCCTGCCCGTCGTCTCCTACCGGGACGTCGACGAGGTGGTGGAACGGGCCAACGGCACCCACTTCGGCCTGTCGGGGTCGGTGTGGGGCGCCGACGCGGACCGGGCCGCCGAGGTTGCGGGCCGGCTCGAGTGCGGCACGGCCTGGATCAACACCCACCTGGCCCTCGGCCCCCAGCAGCCCTTCGGCGGCTGCAAGTGGAGCGGGGTCGGCGTCGAGAACGGCCCCTGGGGTCTGGCCGAATTCACCGAGGTCCAGGCCGTCCACCGGGCCAAGGGCACCGACGGGCTCAACCTGTCCACGGCGTCGGTGGTGTCCTAGGGACGGGCCGCGGCCGGCCCGTCGAGGCGGCGGCGCGGCGCGGGGGCCGGGCACCGGCACGGGACGGCGAGAAGGTTCGATACTCTAACTATGTGAGCCACGAAGCAGCTGCCCGCCCGGCGACGCCGGCCGACGACGCCCGCACCCTGGGTCGGACGGCGGCGTGGCTGGCCAAGCAGGTCGACGTCGGCCTGGCCGAGGTGGAGCTGTCCGTCGCCCAGTACCGGATGCTGGGCCTGCTCGACGAACGGGCCGCGGTCTCCTCCGACCTGGCCGAGCGCCTGGCCGTCCGCCCCCCGACCATCACCGCGGTGGTCGACGGTCTGGTCGCCCGCGGCCTCGTCGAGCGGCGGGCGGTCGAGGGCGACCGGCGGCGGGTGGCCCACGTGCTCACCGACGAGGGATACCGGGTGCTGGTGGCGGCGGACGCCGCCGTGGACGGCCGGCTGCGCCGCATCACCGGCTCGCTCGACGACCCGGTGGCCGCCGAGGCCGCCTTCGCCGGACTGGCCGTGTGGCGGCGGGCCCTCCGTGCCTGGCGAGAGGCCCGGCGCGCCGGATGAGGATTCCGGCCCTGCGCGCCCGGCCCTCCGGTCCCGAGGAGATCGGGACGGACTTCGTGCCCATCGCCGAGGCGGCCCGCAACGAGGCGCCGCCGGCCGGCATCGACCCGGACCGGACCCTCGTCTGGTGGCGGCGGGCGATGCCGGTGCTGCGCGCCCACCGCACGGTCTTCCTCACCTCCCTGGTGCTGGCCTTCGTCGGCCTCGTCCTCCAGGTCGAGATCCCCAACCTGCTCAACCAGGCCATCACCAACTCGATCGAGCGCCACACCGTCCCCCTCGGCCACTACCTGTGGTGGATCGTCGGCCTGGGCCTGGTCGGCGGGCTCACCGGGTACGCGTCCCGGCTGTTCCTCTTCGAGACGGCCTACGACATCGAGTACGACCTCCGGAACATCATCTACGAGCACCTGACCAAGATGTCGTTCTCCTTCTACGACCGCGTGCAGTCGGGCCAGCTCATCTCCCGGGCCAACTCCGACATCCGCTCGGTCCAGCTGTACCTGACCTTCGCCCCCCTCATCGTGGTCCAGTGCTCGATCGCCCTGGTGGCCTTCGGCTTCATGCTCGCCATCGACGTGCCGCTGGCCTTCGTGGCCATGGCCACCATGCCCTTCGTCTACTGGTCCGGGGTGCGCATGCGCCGGTCGATGTTCCCCGTCTCGTGGCTCATCCAGTCCCGCCTGGCCGAGGTGGCCACCGTGGTCGACGAGAACGTCAACGGGGTGCGGGTGGTCAAGTCGTTCGCCGCCGAGGGCCAGCAGGTTCGGTCGCTGGCCGCGGCGGCCGAGCGCGTCCGGTGGAGCTACATCAAAGACGCCGACCTGCGGGCCCGCTTCACCCCCCTCGTCCAGAACCTCCCGCAGGTGGGTCTGGCCCTGGTCCTGCTCTTCGGCGGCTACATGGTCATCCACGGCACCCTCGGGATCGGAGCCATCCTGGCCTTCAACGCGTGGCTCCTCATGCTGCAGGCCCCGTTCATGATGCTCGGCATGCTCATCATGATGGGACAGCGGGCGGCCGCCTCGGCCGGCCGCATCTACGAGATCCTCGACGAGCAGCCCACCGTCACCGACGCCCCCGGCGCCGCCGACCTCGTCGGGTGCCGGGGTGACGTGCGCTTCCGCCACGTCGACTTCTCCTACCGGGAGGACGACGGGCGCCTGGTCCTGGCCGACTTCGACCTCCACGTGCCGCCCGGGGAGACGGTGGCCGTGGTGGGCCGCACCGGCGCGGGCAAGTCCACCGTGGCCCGCCTGCTCTCGCGCTTCTACGACGTCGGCCACGGCGGGGTGGAGCTCGACGGCCACGACGTCCGGGACGTCACCCTGGCCAGCCTGCGGGCCAACGTCGGCGTCGTGCTCGACGAGCCGTTCCTGTTCTCGGTGTCCATCCACGACAACATCGCCTACGGCCGGCCGTCGGCCACCCGGGCCGAGGTCGAGGCCGCGGCCCGGACCGCCGGGGCCCACGAGTTCATCGCCGACCTGGCCCACGGGTACGACACCGTCGTCGGCGAGCGCGGCTACACGCTCTCGGGTGGCCAGCGCCAACGCATCGCCATCGCCCGCACCCTGCTGCAGAACCCGCCGGTGGTGGTCCTGGACGACGCCACCAGCGCCATCGACGTGCAGGTCGAACAGACCATCCACGCCGGCCTGCGGGCGTCCCTGGCCGGCCGGACCACCCTCATCATCGCCCACCGGCTCTCGACCATCTCCCTCGCCGACCGAGTGGTCCTGCTCGACCAGGGGAGGATCGTGGCCGACGGCACCCACGACCAGCTGCTGGCCTCCACCCCCCTCTACACCGAGGTGCTGGCCCAGGCGGCCGAGGCCGAGGCCGTCCGGGGGTCCGGGGCCGAGACGACCGCCGCCACCGGGGACCCGACCGCGAACGAGCGCGCGGCGGCCTACGGCGCGCTGCTGGAGGCGGCCCGGGGCGAGGGGCGGCCGTGAGCTGGGGCGGCGGCATGGGCGGCGGCATGGGCGCCCCCGGCGGCTTCGGGCGACCGGCCGCGCCGGGCCTGCCCTTCGCCGGCATCCCCACCGAGCTCCAGGCCGGCGTCGACCGCCTGCTGGCCGACGAGCCCGAGCACCGCGAGCCCGACGTCGTCTTCGAGCACAACGCCTCCGACGCCGACCTCCGACGCCTCACCCTCTGGCAGCTGCTGACCAAGTACCCGGGCATGCTCCTCCTGGCCGGCCTGGGCGTCGTGGTCATCGCCGTGGCCGCCCAGGCCGGGCCCAAGCTGACCGAGGTGGCCATCAACCAGGGGATGGTCGCCGGTCGCCGGAACCTGGCCGTGGTGGTGGCCATGGCCGTGGCCTATCTGGCGTTCATCGCCGTGACCGCCACCGCCCAACGCGTCCAGGCCAAGGTGACCGGTCGCCTGGCCGCCTGGGTCATGCACGACCTGCGGGTGAAGGTCTTCGCCCACCTCCAGCGGCTCTCCCTCGGGTTCTTCACCGAGGAGAAGGCCGGGGTGCTCATGAGCCGGATGACCTCGGACATCGAGAACCTCCAGCAGCTCCTCCAGGACGGCCTCTCCCAGCTGGCCATCCAGGGGCTGACCATGGTCGTCATCACCATCGTCCTGTTCACGACCAACGTCCGCCTGGCCGCCATCACCGTGGTCCTCGTGGTCCCGGCCCTCGTCGCCGCGTCCGTCTGGTTCACCCGGGCCTCCGAGCGGGGGTACGTGCGGGTGCGGGATCGCATCGCCGACGTGCTGGCCGACCTGTCCGAGAGCCTCCACGGGGTGCGCATCGTGACGGCCCACAACCGCCAGCGCCACAACGTCATCCACCACCGCAACGTGGTCGGGGACTATCGGGACGCCAACAACTACACCGCCCACGTGAACGCCGTCTACGGCCCCGGCACCCAGCTGCTCGGCGTCCTGGGCCAGGCCGTCCTGCTGGCCGTGGGCGGCACCATGGTCCTCCACCACACCCTGTCGCTGGGCGGCCTGGTGGCCTTCTTCCTCTACCTCAACCGGTTCTTCCAGCCCATCCAGCTGCTGGTCCAGCAGTACAACACCTACCAGCAGGGTCAGGCCTCCGTGACCAAGCTCCGCGACCTGGTCGCCACCGAGCCCGAGGTCGCCGAGGCAGCCGACGCGGCCGTGCTCCCGCCGCTCGAGGGGGCCATCGCCTTCGAGCACGTGTCCTTCTCCTACTCGGCCGGTCGGCTCGTGCTCACCGACGTCGACCTGGCCGTGGCCCCCGGGGAGACGGTGGCCTTCGTGGGGCCCACCGGGGCCGGCAAGTCGACCTTGGCCAAGCTGGTCACCCGGTTCTACGACCCGACCGAGGGACGGGTGACCATCGACGGCCACGACCTGCGGGACGTGACCCTGCGCTCCCTGCGCAGCCAGCTCGGCGTCGTGCCCCAGGAGCCGTTCCTCTTCGCCGGCACCATCGGCGACAACGTGGCCTTCGCCCGGCCCGGGGCCTCGCCGGAAGAGGTGCGCGCCGCGGTCGAGGCCGTGGGGCTCGCCGAGGTCGTCGACCGGCTCCCCGCGGGGATCGACACGGTCGTCCACGAGCGGGGTCAGACGCTCTCCTCGGGCGAGCGCCAGCTCATCGCCCTGGCCCGGGCGTTCCTCGCCCACCCCCGCGTCCTGGTCCTCGACGAGGCCACCTCCAACCTCGACCTGCAGTCCGAGACGCGCATCGAGGCCGCCCTCGACGTGCTCCTCGAGAACCGGACGGCCATCCTCATCGCCCACCGCCTGTCCACGGCCATGCGGGCCGATCGCATCGCCGTGGTCGACGGGGGCCGCATCGTGGAGGTCGGCGGCCACGCCGAGCTCGTGGCCCGGGGCGGGCGCTACGCCGAGATGTACGAGACCTGGGTCTCCCACACCGCACCGGCGGCCGGAGGGGTGCCGGGCGGCCCCTGATCGGTCCCGAGCGGGCGTCGGCCGGGCGGGGCCGGTACCGTGGCACCCGTGCTCGAGGTCACGACCTTCCGCCTCCGCCCGGACGCGGCGCGCACGTCCTTCGAGGCCGCCGACCGCGACGTCCAGATCCGGTTCGCCTACCGCCAGCCCGGCCTGCTGCGCCGCACCACGGCGGTGGCCGACGCCGGCCAGTGGGTGGTGCTCGAACTCTGGGACTCCGAGGAGGAGGCCGACGCCGCCGAGGCCCGCCGGCCGGCCAGCCCCGAGGTGGCGGTGTTCGGGTCGCTCGTCGACCCGTCCACCGTCCGGCGGACCCGGTACGCCACGCTCGACTGAGCGCGGCGCACGGCACGCCGGCCCGGGGGTCGGCCGGCCCGCCCGCTCACTGCTGGACGAGCACCACCGGGTTGCCCTCGGGGTCGGTGATCCCGGCGATGGTCGGCCCGCCCGGGACGTCGAAGGGCGCTCCCACCACCGTCCCCCCGAGGTCGGCCGCCCGGGCGAGCGACGCCCGGAGGTCGGCGACCTGCACGTAGAGGGTGACCCCCGGCCGGTCGGACGCCAGGATGTGGCCGGCGGGCCCGGGTTCGGGACCGCCGAGGCCGGGCGGGACCACCATGATCGGTCCGGGGCCGACGTCCCAGTGGCACAGCGCGCCGTAGAAGCGGGCCTGGGCCTCGGGGTCGCGGGCCCGCAGCTCCCAGTGGACGACCGGCCGGGGCCAGTCCCCGACCGCGTCGTCGCCCGACCCCGGCACCGGCATCAGCCCACCGACGGCACGGTGGCCAGCCCCTCGGCCAGGCGCGCCTCGGTGACCTCCTCGTCGACCATGCGGCCGCTCAGGTACGAGTCGTAGGCGGCGAGGTCGAAGTGGCCGTGCCCGCAGAGGGCGGTGAGGATGACTTTCTCCTCCCCCGACTCCTTGCAGGCCAACGCCTCGCGGACGGCGGCGGCGATGGCGTGGGTGGGCTCGGGGGCGGGCAGGATCCCCTCGGTGCGCACGAACTGCACGGCGGCGGCGAAGCACTCGGTCTGGGGGAGGGCCAGGGCCTCGAGGAGGCCGAGCTCGTAGAGGTGGCTGATGAGGGGCGACATCCCGTGGTAGCGGAGGCCGCCGGCGTGGATGGGGTCGGGGATGAAGTCGTGGCCCAGGGTGTGCATCTTCATGAGCGGCGTCATCCCGGCCGTGTCGCCGAAGTCGTAGGCGTAGACGCCCCGGGTGAGCGACGGGCACGAGGCCGGCTCGACGGCCCGGAGGACGGGGGCGATCCGACCGGCCAGCTTCTCCCGGAGGAACGGGAAGGCCAGTCCGGCGAAGTTGGAGCCACCCCCCGTGCACCCCACGATGAGGTCGGGGCCCGACTCGCCGGCCTTGGCCAGCTGCAGGAGGGCCTCCTCACCGATGATCGTCTGATGCAGGAGCACGTGGTTCAGCACGCTGCCCAGGGCGTAGCGGGTCTCGGGGTCGGGGGCGGCCACCTCGACGGCCTCGGAGATGGCGATGCCGAGTGAGCCCGGGCTGTCCGGATCGGCCTGGAGGACGGCGCGGCCGGCGGCGGTGAGGTTCGAGGGCGAGCGGTGGACCTTCCCCCCGAAGGCCTCGATCATGAGGCGCCGGTACGGCTTCTGGTCGTAGCTGGCCCCGACCTGCCAGATCTCGCACTCGAGGCCGAAGAGGGCGCAGGCGAAGGCCAGGGCCGTGCCCCACTGACCGGCACCGGTCTCGGTGGTCAGGCGGCGGACGCCGGCCTTGGCGTTGTAGTACGCCTGGGGCACGGCGGTGTTGGGCTTGTGGGAGCCGGCCGGCGAGACGCCTTCGTACTTGTAGTAGATGCGGGCCGGGGTGCCGAGGGCCTGCTCGAGGCGGTGGGCCCGGAAGAGGGGCGACGGCCGCCACTGCCGGTAGACGTCGAGGACGGCACCGGGGATGTCGACGAAGCGGTCCCCCGACACCTCCTGGAGGATGAGGTCCATGGGGAAGAGCGGGGCGAAGTCGTCCGGTCCGGCCGGCTCCAGGGTGCCGGGGTGCAGGGCCGGAGGGGGCGGCGAGGGGAGGTCGGGAACGAGGTTGTACCAGGTGGTCGGCATCTCGGACTCGTCGAGGACGTACTTGTGCTGGCGGACGGTCTCGTCGATGGCCATCGTGGCGCCTCCTTGTCGGCTCCCTGGCAATGTAGCCAGGTTCGCCGGGGCCGGCCCGGGGGTGCCCGCCCCGCCGGCCGTCCTCAGCCCGGCGACGGGTACCGGCCCGCCCAGGGGTCGGCCGCCTCGAGCTGGGCCGCCAGCCGCACCAGCTGGGCGTCGCGCCACGGTCCGGCCACGATCTGGACGCCGACGGGCAGGCCCGAGGGGGCCAGGTACAGGGGCAGGCTCACGGCGGGCTGGCCGGTGATGTTGTACACGGCGGTGAAGGCGGCCATCGCCACCACCTCGAGCAGCGGAGCCCCGGGTGCGGCGTGGACCGCCTCGAGCAGGCCCACCGGCGGCGGTTCGACGGCCATGGTCGGGGTCACCAACAGGTCGAACTCCTCGTCGAAGAGGCGGACCACGTCCCGGGACTGGCGCTGGAGCTCCATCAGGGCCTGGGCGGCGGCGATGCTGTCGGTGGCCAGGGCGGTCTCCCGGGCCGCCCGGTTGTGCGGCTCGACCTGCTCCCAGTCCAGGTCCGGGTACTCGGCCAGCCCCGAGTTGATCAGGATCAGGAAGGCCCCCAGGCCGGCCGGGTCGAAGACGTCCCGGTCGCGCCGGACGACGTGGTGGCCGAGGGACTCGAGCAGTCGTCCGGCGTGCTCGACGGCGGCCACGCAGGCCGGGGCCACCTCGAGGCCCAGGGCCGAGACGGTGCTGAGGGCGATCCGCAGGCGTCCCGGGTCGGCCCCCACTTCGTCGAGGAAGGGACGCCCGTCGGGCGGCGGGCTCGACCAGACGTAGGGATCGGGAGCGCTCATGACGTCGAGCAGGGCGGCGGCGTCGGCCACCGTGCGGGTGAGGGCACCCTCGGTGGCGAGCCCCGACCAGTGGGGCACGAGATCGGGCACCCGGCCCCGGCTCGGCTTGTGGCCGACCAGGCCGCAGCAGGAGGCCGGGATGCGGATCGAACCCCCGCCGTCGGAGGCGTGGGCCACCGGGAACATCCCGCCGGCCACCGAGGCGGCGGCGCCGCCGCTCGAGCCCCCGGGGGTGTGGTCGGTCTGCCACGGGTTCCGGGTCGCCCCGTACCGGAGGTTCTCCGTGACCGAGATGGACCCGAGCTCCGGTGAGTTGGTCCGGCCGCACAGGACGAACCCGGCCCCGACGAACGCGTCGGCCACCAGCTCGCTCCTCGTCCCCGGCTCGCCGGAGGCGCCGAGCGAGCCGTGGGTGGCGGGCTGGCCGGCCACCTCGAGCAGGTCCTTGACGGGGAGGGGGACCCCGGCGAAGGGGCCCGCGTCGACCCCGCCCCGGGCCAGCCGGTCGCCGAGGGCGCGGGCCTCGGCCCGGGCCTGGTCGTCGTTGCGCCAGATGACGGCGTTGAGGGCCGGGTTGCGGGCGTCCACCCGGTCCAGGCAGTCGTCGAGGACCTCGAGGGGGCTCACCTCCCTCGCCCGGATGGCCGCGGCGACGTCGAGGGCGGAGGCGTGCTCGTCCATGACGACACCCTAGGCCGGCAGGTCCGGGGGGGCCGGGGAGATGTGGGAGCGTGGACCGTGCTCCCCTACGAGCGGTTCGCGCCCTTCTACGACCGGGTCATGGACGACCCCGGGCCCCGGGCCGCCCGGGTCAACGACTGCATCGCCCGCTTCCGGCCCGGCGCGGCGTCCGTCCTCGAGCTGGGCTGCGGCACCGGGTCGCTGCTGGCCCGGCTCGACACCGACGCCGAGGTGTGGGGCCTCGACCGCTCGCCCGCCATGCTGGCCCTCGCCGCCGCCAAGGTGCCTTGGGCCCGCCTCGTCGAGGGGGACATGGCCGACTTCTCGCTGGGTCGACGGTTCGACGTGGTGCTGTGCGTGTTCGACTCGCTCAACCACCTGCTGGCCGTGGGCCGGTGGGTCTCCCTTTTGGAGGCGGCCCACGCCCATCTCGACGAGGGCGGGCTCCTCGCCTTCGACGTCAACACGGTGGGCGAGCTCCGCCGGCTCGGCGAGGAGCCGCCCTGGATCTACGACTTCGACGGCGGCACGGCCGTGATCGACGTCTCCTTCGCCGCCGACGAGGCCGGGCTGGGGTGGACGGACTGGGACGTCCGCATCTTCGAGCACGTGGCCGGCGACCGCTACCGGCTCCACCACGAGCGCATCGGCGAGCTGGGCCTCCCGCTCGACGACGTCCGCGCCCTCTGCCGGGACGGGTTCGAACTCCTGGAGGAGGTCGACGACGACGGGGCACCGGCCACGGACGCCTCGGTCAAGGCGTACTACGCCTGGCGCCGGGTGGACCAGCGGTAGCGGCCGGCGCGTCCGAGGACCCCGCCCGGCACCCCCCGCCCACCCGGCCGACGGTCGGGCCCGGGGCCCGCGTCCGTCCGAGACCCGGTCGCCACGGTCGCCTCGCTGGGGCGGGGGGGCGGTCAGCACCCGGGTCCGGCCGCGGGCCACAGGCGGGCCCCGAGGCCCGAGGCCCTCGTGATCGGATGGTCGACGGCGGCGCGGAGGGCCGCCTCGTCGGCCACCACCGTGACCGACTCCTTCGCCCGGGTGACCGCGGTGTAGAGCAGCTCACGGGAGAGGATCGGCGAACCGGCCTCGGGCAGGCAGACCACCGCGTGGGGGAACTCGGAACCCTGGCTCTTGTGGATGGTCATCGCCCACCAGGGCTCCCACCGGGCCAGCCGGGAGGGCGCGAGCTCCCGGCCGTCGCCGCCGTCGTCGAGGAACACGGTGCGGCGGCCGTCGGCGAGCACCACCACACCCACGTCGCCATTGGCCAGCCCGTTGACGGGGTCGTTGGCCGTCACCATGACCGGGGTCCCGACCGCGGGCCGGCCCTGGCGCTCGGCCGGCGGCACGAGCGGCCACACGGCGCCGGCGATCCGGTCGCTCCACTCGTCGCGACCCCCCGGTCCGTGGCGGGTGGCGGCCAGCACCTTGACCCGCTGGGCCGCGTCGAGCGCCTGGCGTGGCCGGCCGGCCAGCGCGGCCTCGACCACGGCCCGCGCCGCACCGGTGACCTCGTCCCGGACCTCCTCGAGGCCCGCCGCGTCGTCGGGCCGGACCCAGCGCACCGCCGCCGATCCGGCAGCCAGGAGGTCGACGGCGCCCCCGGCGTCGCCGGTCCGGACGGCACCGGCCAGGCCGGCCAGGTCGGACCGCTCGCCGAAGCGGTGCATGCGCACGAGCTCGGTGACGGCACCGGCGAGCGGACCGGCACCCGGGGCGTCGCGCCGTCCGGCCGGCCCGACCAGGTCGGCGAGGACGGTGCCGACGTCGATGCTGGCCAGCTGGTGCGGGTCGCCCACCAGCACCAGCCGGGCGTCGGCGGGCAGGGCCTCGAGCAGCCGGGCCAGGAGGGGCAGGGCCACCATCGACGTCTCGTCCACGACCACGAGGTCGTAGGGGAGCGGCGCGGCCGCGTCGTGGCGGAACCGGGTGCGGCTGCGGTAGCCGAGCAGGCGGTGGAGGGTCGTGGGCTCGTGGGCGGCCACGGCATCGGCGGTGGCCGGGTCGAGGTGCCCCTCGGCGCGCATGGCGGCCACCTGGGCGCGGACCACCTCCCCCATGCGGGCCGCCGCCTTGCCCGTCGGCGCGGCCAGCGCGGCCCGGAAGCGGTTGGTGCCGGCGGCGACCTGGGCGGCGGCGAGCAGTCGGGCCACGGTGTGGGTCTTGCCGGTGCCCGGTCCGCCGGCGAGGACGCTCACGGACCGGGTGAGGGCCCGTTCGGCCGCCAGGCGCTGCCGGTCCTCCCGGTCCTCCCACGCCGGCGGGAAGACGCGCTCCAGGGCGATCCCCACGGCCGCGGGGGCGAGCGGATCCGGGCCCGGGCCGGGCCGACCGGGAGCCCGGCCGGCACGGGCGGTGACGGCGGCGGCCGCACCCACCTCGTACTGCCAGTACCTCTGCAGGTAGAGGGCCGCGCCCTCCAGCACCAGCGGCCGCAGGGGCGGCGTGGCCGCCGACTCCGGACCGGCCACGATCGGCGACTGGCGCAGCCCGTCCAGCCACACCTCGGCCGGGGGCCAGGGCAGGTCCGTGATCCCGGCGTCCGCGGCGTCGCCCAGGACGAGTCGGCCCAGGTCCCCGACCTCGAGGCGGACGTGGCCGAGCCCGGTGGCCCGGACCACCACGCCCAGTGCCAGGAGATCCTCGGCGACGGCCCCCGGGGCGGCCGAGGCCACGGCGCGCACCACGGCCAGCTCCGCCGGGCCGAGCACCTCGGCCTCGACGAACGGCCCGAGGAGGGGCCAGGCCGCCACGGTGTCGACGACGAGGCTCACGGCGCGCCGCCCGGTCCCTCGGCCAGCAACCGGCTCAACTCGGGCACGAGCCCGGTGGGGAGCTCCCAACCGAACACGCCGGAAGCGTCGCCGTCGGACCCGGTCGGTCCGGTCATGCCCCGCAGGAAGAGATACGAGACGCCGGTCACGTCGTCCGCCGCCTCCCCGGGGGGCGTGCGGGCACGGAGGTACCGGTGGAGGGCCACGGCGTAGAAGAGGGCCTGCAGCGGATAGTGGTGCTCGGCCATGGCCCCGGCCAGGGCCTCGGGCCCGTAGTGCCCGGGGCGCGGGGCCTGGCCGCGGGGCACGAGCTGGTTCGTCTTGTAGTCGGCGATCAGCCAGCGCCGGGCGGGCCCGTCGCCGGTCACCCGGGCGACGAGGTCGAGGGAGCCCGTGAGGTGGCCGGCCAGGGGCACCTCGAGGGCGCCGGCGGCCACCTCCTCCGCCCACGGGACCAGCGGGTGGCCGCCGTCCAGGGCGGCGAGGAGGAGCCGGCCGATGTCCCGGACCGAGGGGTGCGGGTCGCCACCCAGGTGGAGATCGAAGGCCAGCTCGTCGAGCCGGTCGGTGCGGGGGAGCTCGGCCAGGCAGCGGCCGCCCCAGAGCGGACCGAGCGGGGTCCGCAGCGCGTCACGCAGCCCCAGGACGAGGTCCTCCCGGGCCTGGTGGGGGTCCTCGCCGCCGAGGGCGTCGAGGTCGAACGGGCGGAGCGCCAGCCGGCGGCCGACGGCGGCGGCGATCTCCCCGGGGAGGTCGGGTGCGGTGAAGTCCGTCTGCTCGAGGACACCGTGGACGAACGTGCCGAACGCCGTGCCCGCGGCCAGCCGCACCAGGCGCCCCGCCGGCTCGTCGACGGGCGGGCCGGACGGTCCCTCGGCCGCGGCGGGACCGACCTCGTGCGCCTCGTCCTCGGCACCGCCGTCGGCCACCGACGTGTCGTAGGGATCGACGGACCGTGCACGGGCCAGGTCGACGACGGTCGAGAACGACCACCGCCCAACGGAGCGGTCGAGGACCCGCTCGAACCGCGCGACGCCGAGCGGGGTCGGCTCCGGGACGGCACCGGGGGGCCGCCACGGCGCCCGCGCCTCCCGGACCTCCGGGACGTGCCCCACCGCCACGGTGCCGTCGCCGTCGACGTCGAGGGCCTCCAGACGGGCCACCACCTCGTCGTCGCCGGGGATCGGCACCGAGGACCGGGCGAAGCGCCCGGGGTCGAGCTCGGCGCCGGAGCGGGCGAAGAGGACGTGGGCGAGGGGCGTCGACGGGCTCCCCTGGGCGTTGGCCCACCACACCACCACCTGGTGGAGCGCCCGGGTGCAGGCCACGTACAGCAGGCGGTACAGCTCTCCTGACGACTCGTCCAGGCCCAGCTGCCGCCGGCCGGCGGCCGTCTCCTCGTCGGGCCACGGGTCGGCGGGGTCCACCACGAAGACCCGCTCGGACCCGTCGGGCTCGGTGTAGACGAGCGGCTCGTCGCGCCGACCCGGCCGCCAGAGCATCGGCAGGTAGACCAGCGGGAACTCGAGCCCCTTGGCCATCCAGACGGTCATGATCTGCACGGCGCCCGCGTCGGACTCCACCCGGCGGGCGGCGGTGTCGACGTCCGACTCGGTGTCGACGTCCCGCCGGTGGGGGAGGTCGAGGAGGCCGAGCAGACCGGCCGCTCCGGTGCGTCCGCCGGGGACGGCACCGTGCAGGAACTCGGCGAGGTGCTCGAGGTCGGTGACGGCGCGGTCGCCGTCCGGGAGGCGCAGGGCGGTGGCCACCACGGCGCACTCGGCCCAGATGTCGCGGAAGACCTCGGCCACCGGCTTGTGCACGAGGAGCTCGGCCCACCGGGCCACCCGGTCCTGGAGGACCTCGAGGTCACGGTCGTCGGCCGCCGCCACCTGCGCCGGCGTCCAGTGGACGAACCACGAGAGCGCGAACCCACGCACCCGGCGGAGGTCCGAGGGCCGCAGCATGGCGTGGAGGAGCAGGCGCACCTGGCCGGCGGCGGCCGAATCGAGGACGCTCCCCTCGCCGGCCACGATGGCCGGCACCCCCTGACGACGGAACGCCTCGCGGACGGACGCGCCCTGCAGGCGCGTCTGGACGAGCACGGCCACGTCCGACGGTCGCACCCGGCGGGGCGTCGGGTCCTCCCCCGAGGTCGGAATCCGGGCCTCGTCGAGCACGTGCCGGACCCGATCGACGAGGTCCCGTTCGACGGCACGCGCGGCCAGGGGGGTGCGCACCCGGGAGCCCGTCGCGCCCCACAGGTCGGACCCGGCCGCCACCCGCAGCTCGAGCGCCGGGAGCGGGCGTCCGTCGGCCCCGGTCATCCGGCGGTCCTTGTTGCGCTCGGACGGGTCGACCGGCACGTAGGCGATGGCCTCGTCTCCGAAGGTGACGCCGGTGAACAGCGTCCCGAGGGCCCGCAGCACCGCCCCGTCCGACCGCCAGTTGGTCCGGAGGGTGCGGCGCTCCGTCCCCTCCTCACCCACGGCCTGCAGGTAGGTGGTGATGTCGGCACCCCGGAACCGGTAGATGGCCTGCTTGGGGTCGCCCACCAGTACCAGGGTCGAGGCGGTGGACGAGGTGGCGAACAGGTCCCGGACGATCTCCCACTGGACCGGGTCGGTGTCCTGGAACTCGTCGATGAGGGCGACGCGGTACCGCTGCCGCAGGCCGGCCACGGCCGGGGCCGCGGCCGGATCGCGCAGCGTGCGGCGGAGATCGAGGACGAGGTCGTCGAAGCTGAGCGTGCCTGCGGACCGCCGGTGCCGGCCGATCGCCCGCACCGACGACCGAACCAGCCCGGCCAGTCGAAGGGACGCCGTCGAGGCCCCCTGCTCCGCGGCGTGGGGCTCGATGACCAGGTCGGGGCGGCTGACCGCGACGCCGGTGGCCGCCACCAGCGTCCTCAACTCGGGCAGCTCGGTCTCGGCGACCCCGCGGGCCGAGGCCTCGGCCAGCACGTCGGCACAGACCACCTCGAGGACCTCCGCCCCGTCGTCCACCAGGCGGGCCGCGACATCGACGTCGGCCGTGACCCCGAGGGAGGACCGGATCTGTCGGGCGAACCCGTGGATGGTGGCGATCGTCGCCGTGTCGAACTCCGTGACGGCGCGCTCCAGCCGGTCGGCGCCGCCGGGTGGGTCGAGCCGGCCGAGATGGGCGGTGACCGGATCGGCCGAGGACGCGGCGGTGCCGTTCCGCAACGCCAGGGCGGCGTCGGCCATCTGCTGGCGGCACCGGGCCCGGAGCTCGTCGGTCGCCGCCCGGGTGAACGTGACGATGAGCAGCTCGGACGCGGAGACACCGCGCTCGGCCACGAAGCGGGTGGCCAGACCGGCGAGGGTGAAGGTCTTGCCCGTCCCCGCGCTGGCCTCGATGGCCAGCCGGCCGGACGGCAGCGACTCGAGGGGACCGGGCGCCGGCAGGGCCGTCGTCACGACGCCGCCGGTCGACGCGTCCGGGGCGCGTCGTTGAGGTCACGCGACGAACGGCGCACCTCCAGCCAGAGGTACCGGGCCAGTCGGCTGGCGCGGTCGGCACCCCGGCCGGGGTCGTCGTCGCGCGGCGGGAGCTCCAGGACCTCGAAGTCGTCGAGGTGGCCGAAGAAGAACCGGGCGGCGGCGCCGTCGGCGTCGCCCCACCCCTGGAACGACCGCCACTTCGCGAGGTCGGGCCGGTCGAGCAACGTGGGCGAGAACGTCGGGAAGAGCGGCAAGGGCTCGGTGAGCCCCCGCCGGAAGAGGTCCACGGCCACGCCCAGGGCGGACAGCGCGCCGTCGGAGGACCGCTCGGCGGGCACGAGGTCGATCCACTCGACCCGCCGGTCGGGGGTCGAGTGCTCGGGCCTCCCGGCAACGAGCGAGTGCCACGGCACGGCGGGGTCCGAGGCCACCAGCGCCATCAGTTCCACCCACGCCGCGAGGTGGTGGCGGGGCCGCACCCGGGAGAACTGCACCCGGGCCGGACCCGGTCGGGTGCCGCCGCGTCCGATCCCGACCGTGCCCACCAGGCGCGTGCCGTCGGGGAGCACGAGGTCGACCGGGCGGGCGTCGGGCGGGCCGGCCCGCACGTCGCGCGCCGTACACACCTCGAGCAGGGCATCGACGACGGGCTCGACGGCACGGCGGACGCGGGCCTCGAGCGAGCCGGCGGGCAGCGCACCCAGCGCCCGTTCGTAGCGGAGCCACGCGTCCGTGGTCGCCCCGGACCGGCGGGCGACCAGCAGGCGGTTGCCGAGATCGGCCAGCTCCCGGCCCCGGGACCCGACGGGCAGCCCCACGGCGTCGGGCTCGGCCGGCCCGGGCAGTGTGGCCTGGAGCGTGGACGTGACGAAGGCCTGCACCGGGTCGGCGAGGAACCTCCGGAGGTCGTCGAGGTCGACCACCCCGCCGAGCGCCACCGGCACGCGGTCGACGACCTCCGCTTCGGGACGGTCGCGGCGGGCCCGCCGGGCTTCGGCCGCCCGGCGGTCGGCGGCGGCGAACGACCAGGGCCCGCCCCCGCCGAGGGCGCCGTCGATGAGGCACCGTTCGTCGAAGGGGTGGCGGGGGTGGTGGATGTCGAACCAGCCCGGGTCGGCTCCGTCCGGCCCCTCGCACGAGGCGCGTACGGCGTCGGCCAGTTCGGCCACGGGCACGGCCATCGGGACGGGACGGTTCGTCCGCACGTCCCGCCCGGTGCGCACGACGACCAGGTGATCGGTGGCGGCCAGCACCGCGGCCAGCAGGGACTGGTGGACGTCGGCCCGGGGGTCCGGATCGCCCAGCTGGGGGGCCGAGAGGAGCAGGTCGTCCGCGGTGCCCGTGTTCGGGGTGAAGGCGGCCTGGTCGACCCCCAGCAGGCAGACCACCCGGTGCGGGACCCATCGCATGGGCAGGAGCGAGGTCACGGTGACGCCGCCGGTGAAGAAGGCCGGCCGGCCGGGCCGGTCCTCGAACTTCCGGGCGACGAGGCTCCGGACGTCGGCGAACCCGAGCGGCGCAGGGGCCGGGACCCCGCCGACCGTCGCCTCGTCGAGAACCTCGGCCAACAGCCGGTCGAGGGCCTCCATCTGCCAGGACTCGCCGAACGGGGGGGCCAGCAGCTCGTGGCAGGCACCCCGCAGGACGACCACCCACTCGTCGACGGTACGGACCGCCGACGCCTGGCGCCCCAGCGCGGTGAGGTGCCCCAGGGCGGCGGCCAGGCGGCCGAGCAGGGCCACGTCGCCCCCCTCCACCCCGAAGGGGGCGCTCCCGCCGACGGCGAGCGCCAGGTCGACCTCGGCCGTCGTCACCCCGAGGAGGAGCCGGTCGAGGGCGAAGGCCCAGGTGTTGGCCGTCACCGACTCGGGCAGGCCGAACGCCGTGCGGTGGGCGGCGTCGAGACCCCACCGCACCGAGGTCGCACCCACCCACTCGGCGACGGTAGCGAGCTCGTCCTCGTCGAACCCGAAGCGCCCGCAGACGGGCTCGAGGGAGAGGAAGTCGAGCACGGCGCCCGACTCGTAGCGGCCCCCGACGAGGTCGAACAGGGCGGCGGCGGCGGCGAGCACGGGGTTGACCGAGCGCACGGACTGGTCGGCGATCCGGTACCGGAGGGCGGGAGCGTCACCGGTACCGGGTCCGTCCCCGGCCGCCGCGACCGACGGCCCCGGGAAGACCGCGTCCACCAGCGGCGCGAAGGTGTCGAGGTCGGGGCAGACGACGAGGACGTCCTCCTCGGTGAGGTCGTCCTCCTCGGCCAGGAGATGGAGGATCGTGTCCCGGGCCACCTGGACCTGGCGCATCGGTCCGTAGCAGGCGTGGAACTGCACCGACCGGTCGGCCGGATCGACCGGCGACGGCCGCGGCGGTGCGTCGGCCCGGACCGCGTCGTGCACACGGGCGAGCAGCGTCCCCGTGGCCGTCCGGCCGCGGTCGGGCCGGACCGGCTCGGGGAGCCGCCCGGAGGCGCAGGCGTCGGCGAGCAGCCGGGACGACTCCCGGAGGTGGAGACCCCACGAGCGGACCAGGGGATGCCCACCGGCGACGGCCTCCCCGGACCGCAGCAGCCGGGGACCGGGACGCCCGTCCCCGGGGGGCGGCCCGGAGCGCACACGGACGGGCTCCAGGAGGAACAGGTGGCACTGGTGGGGCTCGGGCAACGCGCCGGCCAGCTCGACGAAGGCCCGGTCGGGCAGGGAGGTGAACCCGAAGAAGAGGAGGCGCGGCGGGAGGCCGGGGCGCACCTCGCCGGACGCCACCCGGCGGACCAGTCCGGGCAGGAGCTCGGGCGGGCTCGGTGCACCGATCCGCTCCCGGACCTGCCGCCACAGGCGCGCCTGCCACAGGGCGTGGCCGGCCAGGGGACGGTCGGCCCCGTCCACGTCGCGACCTTCGGCCCAGGCCCGGATCATCTCGGGCCGGTGCAGGTGGTAGCGGTCGAAGAGGTCGGCCACCCGACGGGCCCGGTCGAAGCGGACCCCGACCCCGTCCGGCCCGGCGACCACCGTCGTCCCGCCCCGGACCGCCTCGGCGTCTGCGGTGGCCAGCACGTGCCACACCATCCGGTCGATGGCCCACGGGTCGACTCCGTCCGGAGCGCCGGCCTCCAGGAACGCCCGGCGGAGCGAGCTCGGGAAGGCGTGCACGATGTTGGCCGCCACCCCGTCACCGGCACCGCCGGCCGAGGCGCCGAGGTGCCGGGCCAGCGCGAGGTGGACCCAGCGACGGAGGCCCTCGGAGGGGACGGCCAGCCACTCGGGGACCATCGGGTCCAAGGGCTCCCCGACCACGAGCGCGGACAGGCCGGCCGCCAGCTCCTCCACGGTGTCCGCCGCATAGATCTGGATCACGACCGGCGACCCTATCGACGGGATGTGACGACCGCTCGGGGTATCGCCATCCGGACACGCCCCCAGGTGGCAGCATGGAGGTTCATCGGGCCGTCGGCGGGCCGATCGACCGGGGGAGGACCATGGGACACGAGTTGGCGGCCACGTCGTCCGGTGGCGCAGGAGGACTGCTCTTCTTCTACCTGATCGTCTACGTGGTCTTCGCCCTGGGTGTCTGGGGTGCGTACAAGAAGGCCTCGCCGCAAGGGGACCCGGCGTGGTCGGCGTTCATCCCCATCTGGAACTACATCGTCCTCCTGAAGGTGGCGGGCCGGCCGACGTGGTGGGCCTGGTTCCTCCTGCTCCCCCTCGTCCCCTTCCTGGGCAGCATCGCCTTGCTGGTGCTCTCGATCATCGTGCTCAACGACGTCTCGAAGAGCTTCGGCCACGGGCCGGGCTTCACCGTGGGACTGGTCCTGCTCAGCCCCGTCTTCTGGTGGATCCTCTGGCTCGGCTCGAGCCAGTACCGGGGCCCGGCAGGTCCGTTGGGAGCCGGGGTCGGCGCCTACCCCGAACCGCCGTACCCGACGCAGGCCTACCGCGAACCGCCCTACCCGACGCAGGCCGGCGGCTACGGCCCCCCGGGCCAGCCCGCCGGTGGCTCTGCGCCTGCACCGGCTCCCCCGTCGGGCCAGGCACCGCCCCCGTCCCCGCCGATGCCTCCACCGCCGATGCCGGTGCCTCCGCCGCCGCCGCCGCCGGGCCAGGCACCGCCCCCGCCAGTGCCGCCACCGCCTCCGGGCCAGGCACCGCCCCCGCCAGTGCCGCCACCGCC
>DAHVAJ010000019.1 GCA_027314705.1 Acidimicrobiaceae bacterium | reverse complement strand
GTCATGCCGCCACCCTAGACGGGCCCGGCGGCCGACCACGGAGGCGGCCGGGGGCCCGCAGCCTCAGGGATCGGAGCGGACGAGATGGAGGGCGAGGCGGGGGCAGCCGACCACCGCCCGTTCGGCGTGGCTGACGAGCCCGGGCGGGAGGTCGCCCGGTTCGACGGCCGGGAAGCCCCAGGGGTCGAGGGTGACCCGCTCCGGGAGCAGCTCGGCGCACACGCCGTGGCCGTCGCAGGCGATCGGGTCGATGATGAGGCGGTAGCGCCGGCTCACGGGAGCGACCGGGCCAGGGCCGGGGGCGCCGCCCGGGGAACCGGGAGGACCGGGGCGTACGCGTCGCTGCAGGGGCCGCGCCGGAGGTGGAGCTCGGCGTGCTCGCCGAAGACGCCGAGGGCGCTCCGGACGAAGCGGGCCACCCCGTCCGGGTGGTGGCAGGCGCCCCGACCCTCGATCAGCCCGCAGAGGGTGGGCAGGCCGGCGACCCCGCCCCGCAGGGTCCGTGGCCGCCAGGCCAGGTGCTCGACGGTGGTGGCCAAGGTGTCGAGGCCGTTGACGCAGGGGCCGCACTGCCCGGCGCTCTCGCCCTCCAGGTAGCGGACGACGCGGGCCACCTCGGCCCACGGGCAGATCCCGTCGGGCAGGACGACGACGACCCCGGGCCCGAGCGAGGAGCCGAGGGCCCGGGCCGACTCCTCGGTGAGCGGAAGGTTGAGGGCGGGGCCCGCGGGCAGCCAGCCGCCGCCGTAGCCGCCGAGGAGCACGCCCTGGATGCCCCGGGCGTCGGCCGGCCCGATGCCGAGCACCGCCCCGAGGGGCGCGCCGAGGGGCGCCTCGACGATGCGCGGGGTGTCCCAGTGCCCGGTGACGGTCAGCAGCAGCGTGCCCGGGGCCTCCGGGGTCCCCACCGACCGGAACCATTCGGCCCCGAAGCGGGCGATGAGCGCCACGTGGGCCAGGGTCTCCACGTTCTGGACGAGCGTCGGCCGCCCGCCCACCCCCTGCTCGCGCACGGGGCGCAGCCCTGTGAAGGAGGGGATCCCCGGCGTGCGGCCCACGATGGTGTTGACCACGGCGGACTCCTGTCCGGCGATGAAGCGGTCCGGGGCCACCACGATCTCGACCGGGCAGGGGTCGACCCCCCGGCGGTCGCGCTCGCCGAGTGCGGCCTGGACGCCGGCGACGGCCGCGGCGCCCACGTGGACGACGACCCGGCGGGCCCGCAGCGCGGCCGCCGCGGCCGCCGCCCCGTCGAGGACGAGGTGGGGGAAGCGCTCGAGCAGGAGGCGGTCCTTGCCGCTGGCCGGCTCGCCCTCGGCGCCGTTGGCCACCACCACCGGGCTGCGGAGGCCGGCGGCCCGCACGGCCGCCCACTTGGCGCCCACCGGGAACCACGCCCCGCCGTGGCCGCGCAGGCCGCTGCGGTCCACTTCGTCGAGCAGGTGGTCGGGCCGCATCGGGGGCAGGCGTCCCCACTGCTGGAGGTGGTCGCCGAGGCCGACCGGGTGGCCGACCCCGATGCCGGCCAGGAGGCGGGCGGGTCCGGTGGGTCCCGCGGGTCCGGTCACTGGCCGGTCCCGCCGCCGGTCCCGCCGCCGGTGGAGCCGGACACCGTGCCCGAGAGGGCGCCCGTGGTCTGGTCGACCTGGAGCTGGACGACGAGCGCCTCGGCCGAGGCGGTGGCCAGGGTGATCTGGATCGTGCCCCCCGAGAGGGAGGTCACCGTGCCCTGGAGGGAGCCGAAGGTCACCGAGCCGGACGACATGGCCACCCCGCCGCCGGGGACGGCCGTGCCCGAGAGGACCACGGTGAGCGGCGTGCTGCCGGCGTCGCTCAGGTGCATGGACAGCGTGACCTGGACGTTGCCCTGGGCGTCCGGTGCGGTCTGGGTCTGGGTCCCCGTGAGGTTGTCGGTGAAGGGCACGGCCGGGGTCCCGCCCGTCCCGGCGGCCGGGCCCGGGGTGCCCGAGGCGCCGCCGGCCGCGGCGGCGGGGGTGGCCGAGGCCCCGGCGAACCGCTTGGCCAGGGCGGAGAGGATGGCCGGCGAGGTGCCGGACCGGTGCGCCCATCCCGGCCGCAGGGGTCCGAGGGCGGTGAAGGCGACGATGCCCACGGTGGCGGCTGCGGCCCCGGCGGCGGCGAGGGCCCGACGGAGGGGCGGGAACGTGCGCCCGGCGACGAGCCGCCAGCCCACCGCACCGAGGACGGCACCGATGCAGGCCAGGTTGATCAGCAGCACGACGGCGAGGGGGGTGTCGGTCCCGCTGCCCAGGCCGTGGACGAGTGCCACCGGCCAGCACAGGTAGGCCAGCGAGTGGACGAACCGCCACGAGGCGTACCCGATGCGCCGGCGCAGGGCGCTCGTCACGAGGACGGCGAGGAGGAGGTCGAAGGCGAGCGCCCCCAGGCCGATCCACAGGGGCCGGTACGGCGACGCCAGGGGCACGACGGCGCCCACGAAGGTGATGGGCACGAACCCGTCGGCCACGGTCGAGACGATGTGGACGCCCACGAAGGCCAGGCCGAAGAGGGAGAGGTTGCGGTGGACGTCCTGGGAGAGGAATCTCGGCCAGCGCTCGGTGGTCCACCCCACCGAGGCCACCACGCCGAGGACGACGGTGGCCGTGAGCAGCACGAGGGAGACGAGGCCCGAGGCCCGCGTCAGGTACCAGAGCGCCGTGCTCCCGTAGCCCACGGCGGCGGTCACCGGGCCACCTTCCCGGCCGGCAGCGGAACGTCGTCGGGCCACCCGGCCACCGTCGTCACCGTGCCGTCGGTGGCCACCAGGCGGGACGGGAGGGCCCGGTCGGCCAACCAGGCCGGGGCGTCCTCGCCCAGCACCATGGCCGCCGTGGAGGCGGTGTTGGCGTCGACGCACGAGGCGGCGGCCACCGTGGCCGTGCGCCACGGCGAGTCCACCGGCAGTCCGGTCGCCGGGTCCACCAGGTGGTGGACGGGACGGCCCCCGAGCGTCCAGTGCCGGTTGCCGATCCCGGAGGTGGCCAGGCCGCCCTGGCCCACGCGGACGGCCACGGGCGCGCCGGGGTCGCCGCACACGTCGGCGACGCCCACCGAGAAGGTGCCGTCGGGCGCCCCGCGCACCGCGAGGTCGCCGCCGAGGGACACGAGCACGCCGCAGCCGAGCCGTCCGGCCACGGCCGCCGCCGCCCGGTCGGCGGCCCAGGCCTTGGCCGTGGCCCCGAGGTCCAGGACCACCCCGGCCGGCAGCACCAGCGAGGGCACCGTCGGGTCGAGGCGGACCGAGCGCCAGCCCGGCACCGGCGCGGGGTCGGGCAGTGACCCGTCGACGCCGGCGGCCACGTCGGCGAAGTCACGGTCGTAGCCGAGGCGGCAGAGCGCCGCCCCCACCGTCGGATCGACCGCCCCGGCGGTCACCTCGGCGGCCCGCAGGCCGACGGCCACGGCCTCGGCCAGGTCCGCCGAGATGCGCATCGCCGTCGTGCCGTCGGCGGCCCGGGCCACCCGGCTGAGCTCGGAGTCGGCCCGGAACCGGCTGGCCACCGCCTCGACGCGGTCGAGCTCGCGGTCGACCAGCTCGGCGGCGGCCACCACCAGTGCCGGGTCGGTCACCACCACCTCGATGCGCGTCGACCACCGGACCGTGCGGTGGACTGCGGTGCGGAACGGCCGGGCGGTGGTGGTGGGCGTCCCGCTCAACTGGATCCGCTGACCACCGGCACCTGTTGCTGCGAGGGGGCCGGGGTGAAGGACGGCGAGGCGACACCGCCTGCGCTCTGGCCGGAGGCGCCGACCGGGGAGCTCGCGCCGGTGCCCGACGGGGCGGGCACGGCCCCGGTGCCTGCGGCACCCGTGGTCGACGACGGGGTGGTGGAGTGCCCGGGGAGGGCCTGGCTCAGGTACAGGACGAGCCCGGCGACGGCGGCGGTCGAGCCTACGGCCACGCCCTTGGTGATCGACCAGACGCGCTCGACGGCGTCGTCGCGCTGGAGGCGGGCCTGCCGGGCCGGATCGGCCCGGCCGATCGGTCCGTAGTGGCGCCCTGGCGCGGTCATGGTGGTCAGGGTACGGAGGAAGCCTGACACGGAGATGAAGGGAAGGTAAGAAAAAGGGAAGAATCCTCCCTGGTCACAGCGGTGAGTCGTGGTGGGCCGGGCTCCCGTTGGTGGGGCTGGCCGCATCCGTCGGCCGCCCCCGGGGCTCCCAGTCCGCCTCCCGGTCCGCCTCCCGGTCCGCCTCCCGGTCCGGCTCCCGGTCCGAGGTCCGGGTGCCCCCCTCGGGCCGGGGTGGCGGCCCCGGCGCCCCGGCCTGCCGCCAGGCCACCGAGAAGCGGGCGCCCCCCTGCGGGGAGCGGCCCACGGCCCACGTGCCCGAGCTGGCCCGCACGACGGCGTCGGCGATGGCCAGGCCCAGCCCGCTGCCGCCCGGGGAGTCGTCGGCCCGGTGGAACCGGTCGAACACCAGGTCGCGGTGGTCCTCGGGGATGCCCGGGCCCGAGTCGTCCACGGTCAGCACCACCCGGCCGCCGGTGACCGCCACCTGCACCCCGACCGAGCCGCCCCGACCGGCGTGGCGGCAGGCGTTGTCCACCAGCACGCCGAGCAGCCGGTCCATCCCCTCGGCGTCGCCCCGCACCCAGGCGGTGTCGGTGGGGCTCAGCCGGGTGGTGAGGGTGACGCCGGCGGTGTCGGCCACGGCCACGAACCGGCTGGTGCACGCCTCGGCCACCTCGTCGAGGTCGACGGTCCCGGGCCGCTCGGTGTCGGGCGGGCGACCGTCCTCCCTGGCCAACCACAGCAGGTCCTCCACGATGGAACGGAGCCGGCCGCTCTCCGAGGAGATCCGCCGCAGGGTCGCCCGGTACTCGCCCTCGGGCCGGGGGCGGGTGAGGGCCAGGTCGACCTCGGCCTCGATGACGCTCAGCGGCGTGCGCAGCTCGTGGCTGGCATCGGCGGTGAACTCGGCCTGGCGCCGCCGGATCTGCTCGATGGGCGCGGACGCCCGCAGCCCGACCAGGAAGGACCCGGTGAAGGTGACGACGATCAGGAGGGCGCCCAGCACCAGCTCGACCAGGATGAGGTCGTCTCGGGCCTGCCCGATGCGGGCGATGCTCTCCCCGGCCACCACCCAACTGCCGCGCACCCGCGTCGCGGCCAGCCGGAAGTCGCTGCCGGCCACCGTCAGGGTGGCCGGCCCTGCCTGCCAGGCGTGGGCCGGGAGGGTCGGGGCGGCGGCGCTGAGCGGCGTGACCGCTCCCGAGGGGCTGACCTGCCAGATGAAGGTGGGTGCGTCGTCGACGTCTCCCTCGCTCGCCCGGGGGAGGTGGATGCCGGCGGCCGGCGGGTCCAGCACCTCGGGTGCGTGGGTGACGAAGGTGAGCCGCTCGGACAGGCGGCCGTCCACGTCGGCCACCAGTCGGTGCACGATGGCCGCGTTGATGAGGACGGCGGCCAGCAGGGCGACCCCGGCCACGATGGCCGTGGCTGCCGAAGCCACCTTGGCCGCGTGCACCCAGGGGGCCCCGGGGGGCCCGGGGCGCCTCACCCGTCCACCAGGCGGTAGCCGAAGCCGCGCACGGTCTCGATCCGGGTCCGGGCACCGGCCAACTTGGACCGCAGCCGGGCCACGTGGACGTCGATGGTGTTCGACCCCACCGGGTCGGCCTCGTCGTCCCAGAGCTGGACGGCGATGGTCTGGCGGGCCACCACGGCGGGCGTCCGGCGCAGCAGCAGTTCGAGCAGTCCGGTCTCGATCACGGTCAGCGCGAGCGGGTCGCCGTCCCGGGTGGCCACCCGGGTGGCCGGGTCGAAGGCCAGGTCGCCGCAGCGCAGCACCGGGTCGAGGGTGAGCGCCGGCCGACGCTGCAGGGCGGTGAGGCGGGCCACGAGCTCGGCGAAGGAGAACGGCTTGACCAGGTAGTCGTCGGCGCCCGTGTTGAGCCCCTCGACCCGGTCCTCGGTGGCGTCCCGGGCCGTGAGCATGAGCACGGGGGTGCGGTCACCGCGGGCCCGCATGGCCCGGACGACCTCGATGCCGGTGGTGCCGGGCATCCGCCAGTCGACCACGGCCGCCTCGTAGGGGTAGGCGCGCAGGTGCACGAGGGCGTCGTCGCCGTCGGCGACGGCGTCCACCACGTAGCCGTGCTCGCGCAGGCCCCGCTCGAGCACGGAACGCAGCCCCGGGTCGTCCTCTGCGACCAGCACCCTCATCGCCCCCCATCCTCCCCCACCGGCGGACGCGTGTCGTCCCCGGGGCGGGGTTCAGCCGTGGACGCCCACGCCGGCGGCCAGCCACGGGGCCACGGTCGGGACGGTCACGATGGCGAGCACCACACCGACCACCAGGGCGACGGCCACCGTCCAGAGGCGGAGGCCGGCCCCGCGGACCTGGCGGCGGGTGCGGGCCACGAGATCGGCCGGGGCCAGGCGCGAGGTCTCGAGGGCGTGACCGAGCACGTGGACGGTCGTGGCCCCGAACCACAGGACGAAGCTGGCCTTGTGCACGAAGAAGAGCTGGTTCCGCCAGCCGGTGGGGGCGAGGAGCAGCGCCACCCCGGAGGCGAGCACCAGGACGGTGAGGACGATCATCACCGGGCCGAGGAGGCGGAGGACGAGGAGCGGGGCGCCCCGCTCGCGGTAGGCGCGGGCGCCCAGGTAGTAGCGGGCCATGCGCCACCCCGTCGACCCGATCTTGAGCACCACCAGTGGGATCAGGACCATGCCCAGGACCACGTGCCAGGTGAGCAGGGGCCGGAGGGCGAGCAGGGTGACCCCCTCCAGGGCCAGCAGGACGAGCAGGATCCCGGCGGTGAGGCCGGTCAGGCGGGCGTTGCCCTCGACACCGGCGGCGGCACGGCGACGGGCGGCCTCCCGGACCGGGCGCACCGCCGGCCGGTCGAGGGTGTCGTGGGTCTCGGGCATCCCCGCCAGTGTGGTCGACCCACCTGACGAGGGGATGACACCTGTCCGGCCCGGCGGGCCCGGCCGCGGCGCCGATTGACCGGGCATCGGCCCGGACCTACCATGAGCGACATCGAGCCGGCACCGCCCCAGGTCGGGCGGGTGCGTGGAGTTGGCGGTCCATCCAGGGGGATCCACGTTGTCGACGACCAGGGGGAGGAGGGGATCGGCGGCACCCGTCCTGGATCCTGCGGCCTCCACCGGTCCCAGAGACGGCGGCACCCCCCGTGTACCGTGGTCGACGATGCCGGTGCCCCCGTCCGCCCTGCCCGCCCCGCACCTCCGGCACACCTCCGCCGCTGTGGACCGCTCCGGCGGCACAGCGCACCTTCCTCCGGGTTCCCCGACGCTGGCTGCCCCCCTGCCCCTCGTGGTGGTCGGCGCCGGGGACCCGGCGGGCTCGCTGCCCCCGGCCTGACCGGATCGCCGGCGCGCGCTCAGCGCGTGATCGGCATCCAGGTCGGCCGGTGGGCCTCGTACGCCGCGATCTCGGCTTCGTGCCGGAGGGTCAGGCCGATGTCGTCCCACCCGTTGAGCAGGCGGGCGCGGGTGAAGTCGTCCAGGGGGAACGCGGCCTCGATGCCCGCCGCCGGCGCGCCGACGACGCCGGCGGCCACGTCGACGGTGATCTCGAGGTTGGGATCGGCGATCACGGCGTCGAGCAGGGCCCGGCCCACCGCCGGGTCGACCTGGACCGGTACCAGACCGACCTTGGTGCAGTTGTTGCGGAAGATGTCGGCGAACCCGGGCGAGATCACCGCCTCGAAGCCGTAGTCCTGCAGGGCCCAGACGGCGTGCTCGCGCGACGAGCCGGTGCCGAAGTTGGGTCCGGCCACGAGGATGGTGGCACCGGCGTACTCCTCACGGTTGAGGACGAAGTCGCGGTCGTCGCGCCACTCGGCGAAGAGGCCGGCGCCGAACCCGGTGCGCTCCACCCGCTTGAGCCAGTCCGAGGGGATGATCTGGTCGGTGTCGACGTCGGACCGGTCGAGCGGGACGCCCCGCCCGGTCACGACCTGCACGGCCCTCACCGGTCGAGCTCCGCCGGTGCGGCGAACCGGCCGGCCACGGCGGTGGCCGCGGCGACGGCCGGGGAGACGAGGTGGGTGCGCCCGCCCCGGCCCTGGCGGCCCTCGAAGTTGCGGTTGGAGGTCGACGCGGCCCGCTCGCCGGGGGCGAGCTTGTCCGGGTTCATGGCCAGGCACATCGAGCACCCCGGCTCGCGCCACTCGAAGCCCGCCCCGGTGAAGACGGCGTCGAGGCCCTCGGCCTCGGCCTGGGCCTTGACCCGGTGGGACCCGGGGACGACCAGCGCCCGCAGGCCGGTCCGCACCCGCCGGCCCCGCAGCACGTCGGCCGCGGCCCGCAGGTCCTCGATACGGCTGTTGGTGCACGAGCCGATGAAGACCGTGTCCACGGCCACGTCGGCGAGGGCGGTCCCGGCGGTCAGCCCCATGTACTCGAGGGCCCGGGCCGCCGCCTCCCGCTG
Source organism: Acidimicrobiaceae bacterium (assembly GCA_027314705.1). GTDB lineage: Bacteria > Actinomycetota > Acidimicrobiia > Acidimicrobiales > RAAP-2 > Bog-756. The sequence continues at coordinate 25,488 of DAHVAJ010000019.1, read as the reverse complement.
GGCCGGCTCGTCGAAGGTGTCCGGGTCGGGCACCACGCCGTCGATGCGGGCCACCTGGGCCGGGTTGGTCCCCCAGGTCACGTGGGGGGCCAGCCCCGCCGCGTCCAGGACGACCTCGCGGGAGAAGGTCGCGCCCGGGTCGGTGGGGAGCGAGCGCCAGTCGTCGAGGGCCGCCGCCCAGGCCGTGCCCGAGGGCGCGTGGTCCCGGCCCTCGAGGTAGGCGAAGGTCACGTCGTCGGGGGCGATCATCCCGGCCCGGGCCCCGGCCTCGATGGACATGTTGCAGACCGTCATCCGACCCTCCATGGAGAGCCCGGTGACGGCCGCCCCGCGGTACTCGATGACGTGGCCGGCCCCGCCGGCGGTACCGATGGTGCCGATGACGGCGAGCACGAGGTCCTTGGCCGTCACGCCGGTGGGGAGGGCGCCCTCGACGGTCACGGCCATGGTGGCCGGCCGGCGCTGGGGGAGGGTCTGGGTGGCCAGGACGTGCTCGACCTCGCTGGTGCCGATCCCGAAGGCCAGCGCCCCGAAGGCGCCGTGGGTGGAGGTGTGGCTGTCGCCGCACACGACGGTCATGCCCGGCTGGGTCAGGCCCTGCTCGGGCCCGATGATGTGGACGATGCCTTGGTCGGCATGGCCCATCGGGTAGCAGGTGATGCCGTACTGGTCGCAATTGGACGCCAGGACCTCGAGCTGCCTGGCCGACACCGGGTCGGCGACCGGTCGGTCGATGTCGGTCGTCGGCACGTTGTGGTCGGCCGTGGCCACGGTCAGGTCGGGCCGGTGGACGCCGCGCCCGGCCAGGCGGAGGCCGTCGAAGGCCTGGGGCGAGGTCACCTCGTGGATCAGGTGGAGGTCGATGAAGAGGAGGTCCGGCTCCTCGGCGCCCCCGGCCCGGACGACGTGGTGGTCCCAGACCTTCTCGGAGAGGGTGCGCGGCGCCCCGGCGGGGCTCACGCGCCGACCGCCACGATCGCCACCCGCAGGGTCCCGCCGGGGGCGGCGTACTCGACGGTCTCGCCGGCGGCGTGGCCGAGGAGGGCCCGGCCGAGGGGGGAGCCGGGGGAGACCACGTCGAGGTCGCCGCTGCGCTCCTCGATGGAGCCGACGAAGAAGGCGGACGTCTCGTCCTCCTCGTCGCCCTCGTAGCGCAGGGTGACCACGGTGCCGGCGGCCACCGTGCCGTCCTCGGTGGTGGTGGTGCCGTCCACCACCGTGGCCGCCTTGAGCAGGTGCTGGAGCTGGCGGACGCGCGACTCCATCTTGCCCTGGGCGTCCTTGGCCGCGTGGTAGTCGCCGTTCTCCTTCAGGTCGCCGAGGGCGCGGGCCGCCTCGATGGCGGCGGCGATCTCCACCCGGCCGCGGGTGGTGAGGTCCTCGAGCTCGGCCTGGAGGCGCTCGTAGGTGGCTCGGGTCAGCTGGGCGTCGGCAGGGTCGCTCACGGCCCTCCAGGCTACCGGGCGCCGACCGGTGCGCCGCACGGCCGGTCACGGTGCCCCTGGCCAGGGTGCCCGATCGGCGACCGCCGTGCGAAGATGCGGGGAACGACCGCTCCGGGGAGGGAGAGTGCACATGGCCGATGTCCAGGGAAGGTGGGACCCCCGGTACGAGGAGGTGGTGACCACGCTCTCCGCCAGCCTCGACGCCGGCACGGACGTGGGCGCCTCGGTGGCCGTCCTGGTCGGTGGCGAGCCGGTGGTCGACGTGTGGGGCGGCTGGGCCGACGAGGCCCGCACCGTGCCCTGGGGCCGGGACACCATCACCAACGTCTGGTCGACCACCAAGACCATGACCTTCCTGTGCACCCTCATGCTCGCCGACCGCGGCGAGCTCGACTTCTCCGCCCCCGTGGCCCGCTACTGGCCCGAATTCGCGGCCGGGGGCAAGGGGGCGGTCGAGGTCCGCCACCTCATGAGCCACACCGCCGGGCTGTCGGGTTGGACGGAGCCGCTCGCCCCCGAGGACCTCGCCGACTGGGAGAAGTGCACGTCCCTGCTGGCCGCCCAGGAACCGTGGTGGGAGCCGGGGACGGCCTCGGGCTACCACGCCGTCACGCAGGGCTATCTCATCGGCGAGGTGGTCCGGCGCATCACCGGTGAGACCCTCGGGACCTGGTTCGCCAAGGAGGTGGCCGGCCCGCTCGGTGCCGACTTCCACATCGGCCTGCCCGCCGCCGAGGACGCACGGGTGGCGGTGGTCATCCCGCCGCCGCCTCCCGACCTCGACCAGCTCCGGCCGTCGGAGCTGGTGATCCGGACCATGACCAACCCGCCGCTCGACGCCACCTATCCGGCCCGGGCCTGGTGGCGCCGGGCCGAGATCCCCGCAGCCAACGGCCACGGGAACGCCCGCTCGGTGGCGCTGGTCCAGTCCGTCGTGGCCGGCCGGGGCGAGGCCCGGGGGGTGCGGCTCCTCTCCGCGGCCGGGTGCGACCGCATCTTCGAGGAGCAGATCCACGGCACCGACCTCGTCCTCGGGTCCGAGTACCGCTTCGGCATGGGCTACGGCCTGAGCTCGGGGATGATGCCCATCGGCCCGCGGTCGTGCTTCTGGGGCGGCTACGGCGGCTCGCTCATCGTCATGGACCAGGAGACGGAGCTCACCGTCTGCTACGCCATGAACCGCATGGAGGCCGGGCTCGAGGGCGACCTGCGCGGGGCCGCGATCCTCATGGCCGCGGCCGCCGCCCGGGTCGGGGGCTGAGCGCCCGAGGGCGGCGCACCGGCACGGACGTGGCTCCCGACTCCGGCAACCACAGCGCGGGCCCCGAGGGTCACGGCCCCCGCTCCTTCGAGGCGCAGTTCGAGGAGGACCGCGCCCGGCCCATCCGCTGGAAGTCCGTCGTCGGCCGCTCGGTGGTGGTGGCCGTGGCCGGCGTGGCCCTCTACCTGGTGGCACCCAGCGTCATCGCCGTCCTCGACTCCTGGCCGAAGCTCGTGACCCTCAACCTGCTCTGGTTCATCCCGGCGGTGCTGGCCGAGGGGGCCCACTTCGCCTGCACCTTCTCGCTCCAGCGGATCGCCCTGCGCACCAAGGCCTGGTTCTCGGTGATCACGGCCCAGCTGGCCGGCAACGCCATCACCCTCATCGTGCCCGGGGGGGCGGCCGCCGGGGCCGCCGTGCAGTTCCGGATGCTCGGGGCGAGCGGCATGGCGCCGACCGAGTCGGTCAGCGGGCTCACCGCCTTCGCCTTCCTCGGCATCGGCGGGCTGCTGGCCCTGCCGCTCTTCGTGCTGCCGGTGGTGCTGTTCGGGGCGCCGGTCGCCGCGGGCCTCGCCACCGCCACCTTCGTCGGGGCCATCGGCTTCGTCCTCTACCTGGCCTTTGGCATCGTGGTCATGGCCACCGACGGTCCGCTCGAGGTGGCCGGGCGCCTGGCCCAGGCGGCGCGCAACCGCCTCCTCAAGAAGCGTGCACCCCTGACCGGCCTGCCCGAGCGGCTCGTCGAGCAGCGCAACGTGATCCGCGCCGTGCTCGGCCAGCAGTGGTGGCAGGCCACGCTGCTCTCGGCCGGCCGGCTCCTCTTCGACTACCTCTGCCTGCTCTTCTGCGTCCGGGCCGTGGGCAGCCATCCCCGCCCGTCCCTCATCCTGATGGCCTACGCGGTGGCCGGGGTCATCGGCCTCGTCCCCATCACCCCCGGGGGCCTCGGCATCGTCGAGGCCAGCCTCTCGGCGTTCCTGGTGCTGGCCGGTCTGCCCGGGGCCGAGGCGGTGCTGGCCACCCTGGCCTACCGCCTGGCCTCCTACTGGCTGCCCATGCTGTCCGGCCCGGTGGCGTACGCCGCCTTCCGCCGCCGCTTCCGCCAGGCCCCCGACCCGCCGCCCCGCTCGATGGAGCCGTCGCCCACCTGACGGCGGCGACCCCGGCGCGGCGGCCGCCCCGGACCCGGCGGGTGCCGCCGTCAGGCCAGGTCGACCTCGCCGGTCGGGCGGAGCGTGCCGAGCCGCCCGCACCCGTCCTCGGTCACCAGCAGGCCGAGCTGGTCGGGGTCGGTCACCCGGGCCCACGACCGGCGTCCCTCGAGGGTGCAGCAGGCGACCACGGCCCACGCCGGTGCTCCCTCGCGGTCGAAGACGACCGAGTAGGTCTCCACCGTGACCTCCCCGGTGGCGTCGGCGTCCGGCGGGCACTGGGGGAGGGCGCCCACGGCCACCTGGGGGTCGGCCCAGGCGAACCCCCCGGCCCGCTCGACCTTCGTGTCGGTCGGCACCGGACCGTCGCCGCCGGTCCGGCCGGGGTCGGTGCCGTAGACGCCGATGCTGTGCTTGGAGAGGTACCAGCCGAGGCCGGTGAGCAGTCCGAGCGAGCCCGGGTCCCGGCGCAGGGTGTCCACCAGCGTGGCCAGGGCGTGGGTGCCGTAGTTGTTGCCCGGGCCGCCGGCGAAGGTCAGTCCGCCGGTGACGGTGAGGGGCCGGGCCGGGTCGTCCGTGGGCAGGCCGAGCTCGTCGGCGGCGATGGTCACGGCCGAGGGGAAGCACGAGTAGAGGTCGACGTGGGCCACCTCGTCCACCGAGGTCCCGGCCAGGGCCAGGGCCGACCGTCCGGCCAGGCGGATGGCCGGCGAGGAGTGGAAGTCGGCCCGGTGGGAGAGGAACCAGTGGTCCTCGGCGTCGGCCCCGGCCCGGGGGAAGACCCACCGGTCGCGGGGCACGCCCGCCGCGTCGGCCGCCGCCGCCGAGCAGACGATGACCGCCGCACCCTGGTCGACCTGGAGGTTGGCCGTGAGCAGCTTGGTGTAGGGGTGGGCGACCATGCGGTTGGTCTCGGTGGGGGTGGTGAGCTCCTCGGCGGTGCGCGCCTCGCGCAGCCAGGCGTAGGGGTTGGTGGCGGCCACGGCGGACAGGCGCGACCACAGGGCCCCGAGGTAGGCCTCGTGCTCCTCCGGGGTGCGGCCGGCGGCGGCCCGCAGGGCGTTCTCGAAGAGCGGGAAGACGTGGATGGGTAGGTCCAGTCCGCGGTCGTCCTCGGCCTCGGTGGTCCCGTGCCGGTCGCTGCCGAAGAGGGCCGGGGGCGCGGTGTCGGCCGGCTGGACGGTCCAGGGGAGCACCGGCCGGTCGGCGTGGCGGCGGGCCGCGGCCTGGGTGTAGTGGCAGTCGGCCCCGGCGATGACGGCGACGTCGAGGTCGCCGCGTCCGATGGCCAGGGCGGTGGCGTTGACCAGGGCCTGGGGGCTGTTCCCGCCGGTGGTGGTGACGAGGATCTCCGGGGGCTCGATGCCGAGCGCCTCGGCGGCCAGTGCCCCGGGGTCGAGGTACGACCAGCTCAGGGGATTGGCGATCCGCAGCGAACCGGTGCGGGCGAGGAGCGCCCGCCCGGCCGGCGCCGTCCCGCCCGGCGCGGCGCCGTCGCAGTCCTCCACGGCCGCCTGGACGGCGGCCACGAGGAGCTGGAGTGGCTCGGGACGGTCGGTCAGGGCCCCGTTCCCCTCGGTACCGGGGAGGTTGGTCACCTGGCCGACCCCGACCACCACGGGGGTCGAGGGTTCGATCGTCACAGGAACCCCAGCCTACCGGCGCAGCGGTGGGGGCCAGCCGCCCTCGGTACACTCGGGTCATGCGCATCGCGTTGGCCTCGGACCACGCCGGCTACGTCCTGAAGACGGTCGTGGCCGAGCACCTGGTCGCCGCCGGCCACGACGTCCTCGACCTGGGCACCGACTCGGCCGACGTGTCGGTGGACTACCCCGTCTACGGACTGGCCGCGGCGCGGGCCGTGGTCGGCGGCCAGGCCGACCGGGGCGTCTGCTTCTGCGGCACCGGCATCGGCATCGGCATCGCCGCCAACAAGGTGCCCGGCACCCGTGCCGCCACCGCCCACGACGTCACCACGGCCCGGCTGGCCCGCCAGCACAACGACGCCAACCTCCTCTGCCTGGGCGGGCGGGTGACCGGCCCGGCCGTGGCCCTCGACGCCGTGGACGCCTTCCTGGCCACCGCCTTCGAGGGCGGCCGCCACGTCACGAGGATCGCCCAGATCGCCGCGGCCGAGGGCCCCCGCACCGCGGACCCCCGCACCGAAGGCCCCCGCGCCGCGGACCCCCGCACCGCGGACCAGGAACGGCAGCCGACACCATGAGCCCCGCCCACCCCGCCTCCCCGTTCGACGGGTGGCTGACCGGGGATCCCGAGGTCCTCGCCCTCCTGGGCGACGAGGCCGAGCGGCAGTCGACCACCCTCCAGCTCATCGCCTCGGAGAACTTCACCTCGCCGGCGGTGCTGGCCGCCAGCGGCTCCATCCTCACCAACAAGTACGCCGAGGGCTACCCGGGCCGCCGCTACTACGGCGGCAACCAGGTGGTCGACCGCATCGAGGACCTGGCCCGCGACCGGCTCACCGCCCTCTTCGGGGCCGAGCACGCCAACGTGCAGCCCCACGCCGGGGCCACCGCCAACCTGGCCGCCTACCAGGCCCTGCTCGACCCGGGTGACACCGTCCTGGCCATGCGCCTCGACCACGGCGGCCACCTGACCCACGGCTCGCCGGCCAGCATCACCTCCAAGGTCTGGCGGTTCGTCTCCTACGGGGTCTCGGCGGCCACCGACGACCCCGACAAGCCCGGCGAGATCATCGACTTCGACCAGGTGGCCGACGTCGCCCGCCGCGAGCGGCCCAAGCTGGTCGTGGCCGGCTCGACCGCCTACGCCCGCATCATCGATCCCCTCCCGTTCCGCGAGATCGCCGACTCGGTCGGGGCCCGGTTCCTCTTCGACGCCGCCCATCCGGCCGGCCTCATCGCCGGCGGCGCCCACCCCTCGCCGGTGGGCGTGGCCGACGTGGTGACGTTCACCACCCACAAGACGCTGCGCGGCCCCCGGGGCGGGGCCATCCTGTGCACGGCCGAACTGGCCAAGGCCGTCGACGCCGCCGTCTTCCCCGGCCTGCAGGGCGGGCCCCTCGAGCACGTGGTGGCGGCCAAGGCGGTGGCCTTCGCCGAGGCCGCCCGCCCGGAGTTCGCCGCCTACGCGGCCCAGGTGGTGGCCAACGCCCGGGCCCTGGCCGACGCCCTGGCCACCGAGGGCTTCCGCCTGGTGTCCGGCGGCACCGAGAACCACCAGGTCCTCGTCGACCTGCGCTCCTTCGACGCCGACCTCACCGGCAAGGAGGCCCAGGAGGTCCTCGACCGGGCCGGCATCACCTGCAACCGCAACACCGTCCCCGACGATCCGCGCTCGCCCTTCGTGACCTCGGGCCTCCGACTGGGCTCGGCCGCCCAGACCACGACGGGCATGGGCGAGGCCGAGATGACCCGCATCGGCGGGCTCATCGGGCGCACCCTCCGGGGCCGGTCCGACGACGCCGTGCTCGCCTCGGTGCGGGCCGAGGTCCGCGAGCTGTGCGCCGGGTTCCCGCCCTACCCGACCCTGGCCGGCGCGTGACGCGTCGCCGCGGCGGGCGGCACCGCCGGTGAGCCGGTGAGCACCACCGTCCCCCTCAACTGGTACGCCCTCCTCCTGGTGGTGGCCGCCGTGGCCTCGTGGGGCCTCACCTTCCCGGCCCGCCGGCTCGGTCTCCTGACCGGCTACGTGGCCCAGCCCGACGAGCGCAAGATCCACCGGCAGGTCACGCCCCAGTCGGGGGGCGCGGCCATGTTCGTGGCCCTCCTGGTCACCTTCGCCACGGCCGCCTCCGTACCCGCCCTGGCCGGCCTCTTCCGGGGTTCGTCGGAGCCCCTCGGGCTCCTCCTCGGTGCCGCGGCCATCTTCGTGGTCGGGGTCATCGACGACGTCCGCGACATGTCGGCCCCGGCCAAGGTGGCCGGGCAGGTCCTGGCGGCCACCGTCCTCTACTTCATGGGCGTGACCTGGTTCCAGTTCAAGGTGCCCCTGGCCGGGTTGGTCCAGCTCTCGCCGGAGTGGACGCCCCTGCTCACCGCGTTGTGGGTCATCGCCATCACCAACGCGGTCAACCTCATCGACGGGCTCGACGGCCTGGCCGCCGGCGTGGTGGCCATCGCCTCGGGGGCGCTGGCCATCTACGGCCTCCACCTGCAGTACCTCGGGAACCTCCCGGCCGACAACATCGGCCCGCTCATCGCCGTGGTCACCTGCGGGGTGTGCGTCGGCTTCCTACCCCACAACTTCCATCCGGCCAAGATCTTCATGGGCGACGCCGGGGCGCTCCTGCTCGGGCTGCTCATGGCCGCCTCGACCATGCTGATCGGGGGCCGGGCCGCCGGCACCGTCGGCGGCGAGGCCGCCCGCAGCGGCCAGACCTACTTCTTCTTCGCCCCCCTCTTCATCCCCTTCTTCATCCTGGGGGTGCCCATGGTCGACATGGCCTTCGCCTTCGTGCGACGCACGGCCAACCGGACCGGGTTCACCACGCCCGACAAGAACCACCTCCATCACCGGCTCCTGCGCTTGGGCCACGGCCACCGCCGCAGCGTGCTCATCCTGTGGGCCTGGACGGTCCTGCTCTCGGGGTTCGTCCTCTTCCCGCTCTACGTGTCGAGCGTCAACGCCGTCATCCCCTTCGGCGTCCTCGCCCTCGCCGTCGTGCTCTTCACCCTCTTCCATCCCTCGCTGCGCCGGCAGCCCGAGGACGGCGAGGAGGTCGAGCCGGCCGAGCCGGCCCGGTCCGTGCCCCCGGGTCCCGAGACCGCCGCCGACCGCCCCGGTCCGGTGGGCGAGGGGCCGGCCGGACCGGGCACCACCGCCGCACCGCGCCGCGCCGCGCCCGCCCGCCGGTCGCCGGGCCGCGGCGTCCCCGCAGCCAGCGGGAGGTCCGTTTCCGACAGGTGAACGGAGTGTTTCGGGCGTTTTGCCGCCACCACCCGGTTGGTGCGATGATGCTGCCCGTGAGTTGCAGCCTCTCCGCGCCCCGGACGGGGACCCGTCCGTCGTGCCGCGCCCTGCGGTCGGCGTGCCGTCGGGCCGCTGCGTGACACTGGGACCCTCTCGTGACGCACCCCACCTCCCCATCGCCTGACGCGGCCCGTGCCGAACATGGACGCATCCCCCCCGCCGCCGCTCCCGGACGAGCCGCCGGACGGGTCCCCGGAGGAGCCGGAGCGCCGGCTCACGCCGGGGGCCGCGGCCTTCCTCGGCCTCGGGGTGGCGGTGGCGCTCTCGGTGGCCGTGTGCACCGGCGCGGGGGCGCTCGTCGACACGGTGGCGCACACCTCGCCGGTCGGGACGCTGGTGGGGCTGGCCGTGGGGCTCACCCTGGGCGTGCTGACGGCCGTCACCACCGTCCGCCGGTACCTCTGAACGCCCCCCGGCGGGAGGAGTAGGCACCGTGTTCATGCACTTCGACCTGCCGAGCATGCCCGACGTGGCCCGGCGGACCGTCACCAGCGTCCTCGTCCTCGGGGCGGCGGCCCTGGTGGCCGCCGTCTCCTTCGGGTACGCGCTGGTCGGCGTGGGCGCCTGCATCGGGCTCGCCCTCGGCACCCTCAACTTCCGCCTGGCCGGCACCTCGGTGGCCCGTGTCCAGGCCAGCGGCACCGAGCACACCACGCGGGCCCTGGGCGCCAACACCCTCGGCCGCCTGGGCCTCCTGACCGTCATCGCCTTCGGCCTGGCCTTCGTCGACCGGGGGCTCGGCTTCGGGGTGATCGGCGGCCTGGCCGCCTTCCAGGTCCTGCTCATCTTCAACGTCGCCCGCTCGATGGCCAAGGCCGGCCCCCTGTCGTTCGACGACGCCATCAACGCCGGCGTGGTCGACGACAACCCTCCGCCCGCCTCGCCCGGGTCCCCCGCGGCGCTCGACGGCGGCGACGACTCGGCGGGAGGCCCCTGACGTGGTGGGTCCCACGCAGCTGATCGGCATCAACATCTCGGTGGGCGACCACGTCACCCGCAAGCTCGGGCCGCTGACGGTCAACATGGACATCATCTGGGCGACCGTCGTCGCCGGACTGGTGGTGGTGACGCTCGGGCTCGTCCTGCGATCGCGCGCGACGAGCGGGGTGCCGGGGAAGTTCCAGCTCCTCTGGGAGTTCCTCGTGGGCGCCGTGCAGAAGCAGGTGGACGACTCGATCGGTCCCCGCGGGGCGAAGGTGGTCCCCCTCGCCCTCACCCTCTTCGTCTTCATCTTCACCTGCAACCTGTTCGAGGTGCTCGCCATCGGGTCGAAGCTCGAGTGGCTGCCCGCCCCGACCAGCGACATCAATCTGCCGCTGGCCATGGCCCTCACCGTGATCGTCCTGGTCCACCGGGCCGCCATCAAGAACCGCGGGTTGGCCGGGTACCTCAAGCACTACTTCGCCCAACCCTTCCCACCCAAGCTCTTCTTCATCAACGGCTTCATGAACATCATCGAGGAGCTGGTGAGGCCGGTGACCCTCACCCTCCGGCTCTTCGGCAACCTCTTCGCCGGCGGCCTCATGCTGTCGCTGCTGGCTGCGCTGGTCATCTGGAAGCTCGGGCCGGCGCCGATCGGGGCCATCCTCTCGATGCCCTTCACGGTGGTCTGGAAGCTGTTCGACATGGCGATCGGCGCCATCCAGGCCTTCATCTTCGCCCTGCTCACGATCCTCTACTTCGACACGGCCATGGCCCCGGACGAGGCCCACTGAGGACCCGCCCGGACACGGCGACGACCTCTGCAGCAACCCTCTCAACGACAAAGGAGAAGTCCCAATGGCAGCAGACCCGACGATGGTCAGTGCAATCAAGACCGCAGGCGCCATGGTCGGCGCCGGGCTCGCCCTCGGCGGCGGCGCCGTCGGCGCCTCGGTCGGCGACGGCCTCGCCGGCAGCCAGACGATCGCCGGTGTGGCCCGCCAGCCCGAGGCCCAGGGCCGCCTGACCACGCTGATGTTCCTCACCGTCGGCCTCTGCGAGGCGGCGTACTTCATCAACCTGGTCTTCGCCGCCCTGTTCGTCTTCTCCCTGGGCAAGTAGGGCCCCCCGGGCCGACGACCCGCCCAGGCCGCCCCGACCGACCGACCAAAGAGGACGACCATGACCCTCGCCACCAGCAACTTCCTCGTCCCCAACGGGACGTTCATCGTCGTGCTGCTCGCCTTCCTCGTCGTGCTGGGGGTGATCGGCAGGTTCGTGCTGCCGCGGCTCAACACGGTCCTCACCGAGCGCCAGGAGCAGATCCGTGGCGAGCTCGAGGCCGCCGACCGGGCCAAGGCCGACGCCGAGGAAGCCGACACCGAGCGCCGGGCCATGCTCGAGCAGGCCCGCGCCCAGGCCCGTGAGATCGTCGCCCACGCCCAGGCCACGGCCGACGGCATCGTGACCGCGGCCCAGGCCGAGGGCCAGGCCGTCCACGACCGCATCGTCCAGGCGGCCGACGCCGAAGTGGTGATCGCCCGCCAGGCGGCGGCCGAGGAGCTCACGGCCCGGGTCGGGGAGATCGTGCTGGCCGCCGCCGAGCAGGTCATCGGGCGCGAGATCTCGGCCGACGACCACCGCGACCTCATCGACCAGGCCATCGCCGCCGTCCGGGCCGAGAGCGAGGGAGCCGCCACCGCGGGCTCGGCCCGGAGCAGCCGGTGAACCCAGCCCTCCAGGGCTACCTGGTCGCCACCGAGGAGTCGCTGGCCGGCCTCGGCGGGCTGGCCGACGCCGCCGCCGAACTGCGCGCCGTGGCCGACCTGGTGGAGGGCAGCACCGAGCTCGGGCTGGCCGTGAACGACGGCGCCGTGCCGGTGCCGTCGCGCCGGGCGCTGCTCGACGGCCTGCTGGCCGGGCGGGTCCGGCCCGAGGTGGGCCGGCTCGTGCACCAGGCCGTGTCGGTCGTGCCCGCCTCGGACGTCGTCGCCTCCTTCCGCTGGCTGGCCTCCCGGCTGCACGTCGCCGCCACCCGTTCGGGCACGGCCCCCGCCGACGAGGAGCTCCTCGGCCGGCTCGGGTCGCGCAACCGGGTCTCGGGCTACGCGGCCGCCGTGTTCGAGGAGTGCACGGTGGCCGACCTCGAGGAGATCGAGGACCAGCTCTTCCGCTTCGCCCGCACGGTCGAGGCCAGCCGACGCCTGCGCGGTGCCCTCGGCGACCGCGACCTGCCCGTGGAGGTCCGCCAGGAGGTCATCACCCAGCTGCTGGGCGGGCGGGCCCTGCCGGCCACCGTCCGCCTGGCCGCCTACGCGGCACGCGGGGGCCGGGCCCGCGACATCGTGGCCACCCTCGACACCCTGGTCGAGGACGCCGCCCAGGCCCGGGGGTGGCGGGTGGCCCGGGTGCGGACGGCCGCCGACTTCGACGAGACCCGCCGCCGCCAGCTGTCCGACGCCCTGACCCGGCTGGCCGGTACCCCGGTCGACCTGCAGGTCACCGTGGACCGGGCCCTCCTCGGTGGGCTGACGGTGCGCGTCGGCGACCTCCTCGTGGACTCGAGCACCCGCCACCGGCTCGACGAGCTGCGCGAGCACGTCCTCGCCGCCGAGGAGCACTACCAGATCCCAGGACCCCCGACAGGAAGGGACGCAACCGATGGCTGAGCTGACCATCACCGCCGACGAGATCACGGCCGCCCTCAAGCAGCACGTCGACGACTACCGCCCGACGGTCGGCACCGAGCAGGTGGGTCGCATCGTCGAGGTCGGCGACGGCATCGCCCGCGTCACCGGGCTGCCGGGGGCCGCGGTCAACGAGATCCTCGAGTTCGAGGACGGCACCGAGGGTCTGGCCCTCAACCTCGACGAGGAGACGATCGGCGCCGTCATCCTCGGCGACGACACCGGTCTGGAGGAGGAGCAGCTGGTCAAGGCCACCGGCCGCATCCTCTCGGTCCGGGTGGGCGACGCCCTGCTCGGCCGGGTGGTCAACGCCCTCGGCGAACCCCTCGACGGCAAGGGCCCCATCGTCACCACCGAGTACCGGCGCCTCGAGGTCCAGGCCCCCGGCATCGTCGACCGCCAGCCCGTGTCCGAGCCCCTGCAGACGGGCATCAAGGCCATCGACGCCATGACCCCGATCGGCCGCGGCCAGCGGGAGCTCATCATCGGCGACCGCAAGACGGGCAAAACCACCGTGGCCGTGGACACCATCCTCAACCAGAAGGGCCTGGGGGTGAAGTGCATCTACGTGGCCATCGGCCAGAAGGAGTCCTCGGTGGCCCAGACGGTCGCCACCCTCGAGCGCTACGGGGCCCTCGAGTTCACCGTGGTGGTCCTGGCCGGGGCGGCCGACCCGGCACCGTTCAAGTACCTCGCCCCCTACGCCGGCTGCGCCATGGGCCAGCACTGGATGGACCACGGCGAGCACGCCCTCATCGTCTACGACGACCTCTCCAAGCAGGCCGAGGCCTACCGGCAGATGTCCCTCCTGCTCCGGCGCCCGCCGGGGCGCGAGGCCTACCCGGGCGACGTCTTCTACCTCCACAGCCGGCTCCTCGAGCGGGCGGCCAAGCTCTCCGACGGGCGGGGAGGCGGGTCGCTCACGGCCCTCCCCATCATCGAGACCAAGGCCGGGGACGTCTCGGCCTACATCCCGACCAACGTGATCTCCATCACCGACGGGCAGGTCTTCCTGGAGAGCGAGCTCTTCTACGCCGGGGTGCGGCCGGCCATCAACGTGGGCATCTCGGTCAGCCGGGTGGGCAGCGCGGCCCAGATCAAGGCCATGAAGTCGGTGGCCGGGACGCTCAAGCTCGACCTGGCCCAGTTCCGGGAGCTCGAGGCCTTCGCCACCTTCGGCTCCGAGCTCGACAAGGTGTCCCAGGCGCAGCTCGACCGGGGCTACCGCCTCACCGAGCTGCTCAAGCAGGGCCTCAACGCCCCGGTGCCCGTCGAGGAGCAGGTCCTCGTCATCTTCGCCGGCTCCGAGGGGTACGTGGACGGCGTCGCCGTGGGGGACGTCCAGCGGTACGAGGCCGAGCTGCGGACGTACTTCCGGACCCACCACGCCGACCTCCTGGCCCACATCCGCACCACCGGGGCCCTGCCCGAGGGCGACGACCTGGCCACCGCCCTCCGGAGCTTCAGCGACACCTTCGGCGGCGGGAAGGACGACTGAGCCATGGCCGGTGGGCAGGAGCGCATCCTCCGGCGTCGGATCCGGAGCATCCGGTCGACGCAGAAGATCACGAAGGCGATGGAGTTGATCGCCGCCTCGCAGATCGTGCGGGCCCAGGGCCGGATCGCCGCCTCGCGGCCCTACCAGGAGGGCATGGCCCGGATCATCCTCGAGACCGCCCTCGGCGACTTCCACGCCGCCGGCCGCCTCCTCGGCGACCCGGACGAGGTCCACGCCGTCCTGGTCCTCTGCGTGGTGGCCGACCGCGGCCTGTGCGGCGGCTACAACACGTCGGTCCTGCGGACCACCGAACGCCTGCTCGCCCAGCACCAGGCGAACGGGGTGTCCACCCGCCTGGTGACGGTGGGGAAGAAGGCCCAGGGCTACTTCCGCTTCCGGGGCCAGCCCGTCGAGCGGTCGTTCCTGGGCATGAGCGAGCGGCCGACCTTCGAACACGCCCGCGAGGTGGCCGGGGCCGTCGTCGCCCCGTTCGTGGAGGGCCAGGTCGACCAGGTCGTCGTGGTGTCGACCCGATTCCTGTCGGCCGGGACCCAGCGGATCGAGACCCGCCAGCTGCTTCCCCTGGCCGACCCCCGCACCCCCGGCGAGCGGGAGGGCCACGAGGACGCGCCCGGGGCGTGGTCGGTGGCACCCGAGCCGGTGGAGGTCCGGACCGGGTACACCGAGTTCGAGCCCGACGCCGCCGTCCTCCTGCGCGACCTGGCCCCCCGGGCGACCGAGACGGCCGCCTTCGGCGCCCTGCTCGAGGCCTCGGCCTCCGAGCTCACGGCCAGGCAACGGGCCATGGCCGCGGCCACCGACAACGCCGGCGAGCTCATCAAGAAGTACTCGCGCATCATGAACCGCGCCCGGCAGGACACCATCACGACGGAGATCATGGAGATCGTCAGCGGCGCCGAGGCCCTGCGGGCCGGCACCGAGGACGACGAGGGTGGCCTCGTCATCGAGACGAGGGTCTGACCGTGCCCGCCGACCACCCCGCCGATCCGGCGACCCCCACGACCGACCCCGACCCAGCAGCAGCCCACCGCTCAGGAGCACGACGCCCATGACCACCACCGCCCCCCCGCCCACCGAGTCGAAGGCCCTGGCCCCCGGCCGCGTGGTGGCCATCGCCGGCCCGGTCATCGACGTGGAGTTCCCGCCCCACGCCCTGCCCGAGATCAACGGCGCCGTCGAGGTCGACATCGAGCTCGAGGGCTCCAGGCAGATCATCACGGCCGAGGTGGCCCAGCAGATCGGCGACGGCCGGGTCCGGTGCATCTGCCTCAAGGCCACCGACGGACTCACCCGTGGCGCCGAGGTGCGCAACCTCGGCCGCGGCCTCACCGTCCCGGTGGGCGACGCCGTGCTCGGCCACGTCTTCAACGTGCTCGGCGAGTCGCTCGACACCGACGCCATCACCGGGGTCGAGGACCGCTGGGAGATCCACCGGGCCGCCCCGGCGTTCGACACCCTCGAGCCCCGGGCCCTCATGTTCGAGACCGGGATCAAGGTCATCGACCTCCTCGAGCCCTACGTGCAGGGCGGCAAGATCGGCCTCTTCGGCGGGGCCGGCGTGGGCAAGACCGTGCTCATCCAGGAGATGATCAACCGGGTGGCCCTCAACCACGGCGGCGTCTCCGTCTTCGCCGGCGTGGGCGAGCGGACCCGCGAGGGCACCGACCTCTGGCTCGAGATGCAGGAGTCGGGCGTCATCGAGAAGGCGGCCCTGGTCTACGGCCAGATGGACGAGCCCCCCGGCGTCCGCCTCCGGGTGGCCCTCGCCGCCCTGACCATGGCCGAGTACTTCCGCGACGTGAAGAACCAGGACGTGCTCCTCTTCGTGGACAACATCTTCCGGTTCGTCCAGGCCGGCTCCGAGGTGTCCACCCTGCTCGGCCGCATGCCCTCGGCCGTGGGCTACCAGCCCACCCTGGCCGACGAGATGGGTCAGCTCCAGGAGCGGATCACCTCGACCCGGGGCCGGTCGATCACCTCGCTGCAGGCCGTCTACGTGCCCGCCGACGACTACACCGACCCGGCGCCGTTCACCACCTTCACCCACCTCGACGCCACCACCGAGCTGTCCCGGGACATCGCCTCGCTCGGCATCTACCCGGCCGTGGACCCGCTGGCCTCGACGTCGAACATCCTGGCCGCCGAGATCGTCGGCGAGCGCCACTACACGGTGGCCCGCAGGGTCCAGGGCGTGCTCCAGCGGTACAAGGAGCTCCAGGACATCATCGCCATCCTCGGCCTCGACGAGCTGTCCGAGGAGGACCGCGTGACGGTGTCCCGGGCCCGCAAGGTCCAGCGCTTCCTGTCCCAGCCGTTCAACGTGGGCGAGGTGTTCACCGGCCTGAAGGGCGTGACCGTCTCGGTGGAGGAGACCGTCGAGTCCTTCGAGGCGCTCGTCGACGGCGAGCTCGACGAGGTCCCCGAACAGGCGTTCCTCAACGTCGGCGGGGCCGAGTCGGTGCTGGCCAAGGCCCACACCCTCGAGAACAGCTGAGCCCGGCGGGACCACGATGGCCGACGACTCGCTCTTCCAGGTCAGCCTGGTCACCCCGGAGCGCATCCTGCTCACCGGGGAGGCCACCGAGGTCGTCCTGCGCACGGCCGAGGGTGACCTCGCCTTCCTGGCCGGGCACACCCTCCTGGTGGGCACCATCGAGCCCGGGGTGGTGCGCGTGACGCGCGCCGACGGCTCCGAGGACCGCGCCGCCACCCACGGCGGCTTCGTGCAGTTCGAGCACCGGGCGGCCCCGGCCGACGGGGGAGAGGACGCCGCGCCGGCGACGGGCAGCCGGGTCACCCTCCTCGTGGGCGTGGCCGAGCTGGCCCCGGAGATCGACGTCCCCCGGGCCCAGGCCGCCCGGGAGGCGGCCGAGGCCCGCCTGGCCGAGCTGGGAGGGGCCGGCCGCACGCCGGCGGAGGGCGAGGCCCCCGACGTCGAGCTGGCCGAGGCCCAGGCCGACCTGCGCCGCGCCGAGGTCCGCCTGGAGGCGGCCGAGGCCGGAGCGGCGTCGCCGGCCTGAGCCCCGCCCGGGGGCCCGGGGCCCCCGGGGGATCAGCCGAATTCGATGGCGCTGTACTCGGCCAGCTTGTGGAGCGGGTGGCGGGCGTCGATGAGGCGCACGGTGCCGGACTTCGAGCGCATGACCAGCGACTGGGTGTTGGCTCCGAACTCGTCGTAGCGCACGCCCTGGAGGAGCTCGCCGTCGGTGATGCCGGTGGCGGCGAAGAAGCAGTTGTCCCCCTTGACCAGGTCGTCGGTGGTGAGGACGGCGTCGAGGTCGTACCCGGCGGCCTCGGCGGCGTCCCGCTCGGCGGCGTCGCGGGGGTAGAGGCGGCCCTGGATCTCGCCGCCCATGGACTTCAAGGCGGCGGCGGCGATCACGCCCTCGGGCGTCCCCCCCACACCGACCAGCAGGTCGACGCCGGTGTCGGGCCAGGCCGTGGCGATGGCCCCGGCCACGTCGCCGTCGGTGATGAGCCGGATGCGGGCGCCCGAGCCCCGCACGTCGGCGATGAGCGCCTCGTGGCGGGGCCGGTCGAGGATGACCACGGTGAGGTCCCGGACCGACGTGCCCTTGGCCTTGGCCACGGCGTCCAGGTTCTCGGCGATGGGCCGGGAGATGTCGATGGCCCCGACGGCCCGCGGGCCCACGGCCAGTTTCTCCATGTAGACGCAGGGACCCGGGTCGAACATGGTGCCCTGCTCGGACACGGCGATCACGGCCAGGGCCCCGCCCCGGCCGAGGGCGGTCGAGGTCGTCCCGTCGATCGGGTCGACGGCGATGTCCGCCTTGGGCGGCGTCCCGTCGCCGATCCGCTCGCCGTTGAAGAGCATCGGCGCGTGGTCCTTCTCGCCCTCGCCGATCACGACGATGCCGTCCATGGCGACGGAGGAGAGCACGATGCGCATGGCGTTCACGGCGGCGCCGTCGGCCCCCTCCTTGTCGCCGCGGCCCATCCACCGGGAGGCGGCGAGGGCCGAGGCCTCGGTCACGCGGACCAGTTCCATGGCCAGGTTGCGGTCGGGTGCCTGTGTGGAGCTCACGCCAGGAGACCCTAGCGCCACCGTCGGAGCCCGCCGGGGCCCCCGGGGACCCGTCCCGGTCCGGAAATCGTCTCTATGCTGGCCCCGATGGACGCCCCCGAGGACACGACGGCAGCCGGGGTCTGGCGGCGGGCCTACGCGGCCGCCCCCCACCGGGACGCCGACTTCGAGACCATGTCGGGGGTCCCCCTCGAGCCCGTCTACGGCCCCGACGACGCCGGGGACGCCGACGGGTCGGTCTGGCCCGGACAGTTCCCCTACACGCGGGGGCCCTACGCCTCGATGTACCGCTCGAAGCTGTGGACCATGCGCATGTTCGCCGGGTTCGGCACCGCCGAGGACACCAACGCCCGCTTCCACGACCTGCTCCGGGCCGGGGGCGACGGACTGTCGGTCGCCTACGACCTCCCCACCCTCATGGGACGGGACTCCGACGACCCCCTGGCCGACGGCGAGGTCGGCCGGTGCGGGGTGGCCGTGGACACGCTGGCCGACGCCGAGGACCTCTTCGCCGGCATCGACCTCGGGGCCACCACCACCTCGATGACCATCAACTCACCGGCACCGATGTGCTTCGCCATGTACGTGGCCGCGGCCGAGGCCGCCGGCACCGAGCGCCGCCGCCTCGGCGGCACCCTCCAGAACGACATCCTGAAGGAGTACCAGGCCCAGAAGGAGTACGTGTTCCCGCCCCGACCCTCGCTCCGGCTGGTCACCGACGTCATGCGCTACTGCGCGGCCGAGATGCCCCGGTTCCACCCGGTGTCGGTGTCCGGCTACCACATCCGCGAGGCCGGGTCCACGGCCGCCCACGAGCTGGCCTTCACCCTGGCCAACGGCTTCGCCTACGTGGAGGCGGCCCGGGCCGCCGGCCTCGGGGTCGACGAGTGCGCGCCGCGCCTCTCGTTCTTCTTCAACGCCCACATCGACTTCTTCGAGGAGATCGCCAAGTACCGGGCGGCCCGGCGCATCTGGGCCCGCTGGCTGCGCGACCGCTACGGGGCCACCGACCCGCGTTCGATGACCCTGCGCTTCCACACCCAGACGGCCGGGGTCTCCCTCACCGCCCAGCAGCCGGAGCTCAACATCGTGCGCACGGCCATCGAGGCACTGGCCGGGGTGCTCGGCGGCACCCAGAGCCTGCACACCAACTCGATGGACGAGGTCCTGGCCCTGCCCACCGAGAAGGCCGCCCGCATCGCCCTCCGCACCCAGCAGGTGATCGCCGCCGAGACCGGGGTGGCCTCGGTGGCCGACCCGCTGGGGGGCTCCTGGTTCGTCGAGGAGCTCACCGACGAGCTCGAGCGGCAGGCCGAGGCGGTCTTCGCCCACCTGGAGGAGCTCGGCCACGGCTCGCTGCTCGACGGGGTGGTCGCCGGCATCGAGGCCAACTGGTTCCAGGGGGAGATCGCCGACGCCGCCTACCGGGCCCAGCGGCGGCTGGCCTCGGGACGGGCGGTCGTGGTCGGGGTCAACGGGTTCACCGGGGGCAACGAGGAGTCCGAGCTGCCCACCCTGGCCATCGGCCCCGAGGTGGAGGAGGCCCAGCGCAAGCGGCTGGCCGACGTACGCCGGCACCGCAGCGACCCGGCGGTGGCCGACGCCCTGGCCCGCCTGGCCGCCGACGCCGCCCACACCGAGCGCAACGTGATGCCCGCCGTGTTCGGGGCGGTGCGGGCGTACGCCACCGTGGGCGAGATGATCGGTGCCCTGGCCGGGGTGTTCGGCCGGTGGGAGGAGCGGTCCGTCATCTGACGGTGGGCGGCATGGTCCGGACCCGGTTCCGCCCCGGGCCATAATTGGGTCCGTGGACCGCGTCGTCGTGCACCCCGGGGGGCCGCTCACCGGCACGGTGCGGGCCGGCGGGGCCAAGAACTCCGTGCTCAAGCTGATGGCCGCCTGCCTGTTGGCGGAGGGCCGGCACGTGCTGACCAACGTGCCCCACATCGCCGACGTCGACACCATGGCCGAGGTGCTGACCGCCCTCGGCGCCCAGGTGGCCCGGGGTGAGCGCCCCGACCAGCTGGTGGTCACCACCCCGGCCGAGCTCACCCCCGAGGCCCCCTACGAGCTGGTCGAGAGGATGCGGGCCTCGGTGGTGATCCTCGGGCCCCTGCTGGCCCGGTGCGGGTGGGCCCGGGTCTCGATGCCCGGCGGCGACGACTTCGGCCCCCGGCCCATCGACATGCACCTGCACGCCCTCGGCACCCTCGGCACCGAGTTCTCCACCTCCCACGGGAACGTCGAGGGCCGGGTGGCCACCACCGTCGGGGGGCGGCCCCGCCTGGTCGGCCACCGGGTGGTGCTCGAGTACCCGAGCCACACCGGCACCGACAACGTGCTCATGGCCGCCACCCTGGCCAAGGGCACGACGGTCATCGAGAACGCGGCCCGCGAGCCCGAGGTGCGGGACCTCGCCGAGTTCCTCGGCGCCATGGGGGCCCGGATCACCGGGGCCGGCACCTCGCGCATCGAGGTCGAGGGGGTCGAGCGCCTCGAGCCGGCCACCCATGCGGTCCTGCCCGACCGGCTGGTCGTGGCCACCTTCCTGGTGGCGGCCGGGCTCACCGGCGGCGAGGTGGTGGTGGAGGACGGCCGGCCCGAGCACATGGAGATGCTCATCCGCAAGCTCGAGGCCACCGGCATCGACATCGCCCTCACCCCCGAGGGACTCCGGTCGGCCGCCGACGGGTCCCGACGGCTGCGGTCGGTCGACGTGGCCACCCTGCCCTACCCGGGGTTCGCCACCGACTACAAACCCCTCGTCGTCACGCTGCTGACCGTGGCCGACGGGGTGGGGATCGTGACCGAGAACCTCTTCTTCGGCCGCTTCCGCTACGTCGAGGAGCTGCGCCGGATGGGGGCCGACGTCCGGACCGAGGGACACCACGCCGTCGTGCGGGGCGTGGGGCGGCTGTCGGCCGCCCCGGTGCGGGCCCACGACGTCCGGGCCGGGGCGGCCCTGGTGCTCGCCGGCCTGGTGGCCGACGGCGAGACCGTCATCAGCGACGCTCGCCACATCGACCGCGGCTACGAGGACCTCGACGGCAAGCTCCGCCACCTCGGGGCCCACGTCGTGCGGGCCTGACGGACCCGCCGCCCCCGGGTACGCTCGCCCCGCCATGCCCGCCTTCCGTGCCACCGATCCCGCCGGCCTGTTCGAGGCGGCCCGTGCCGGCGACCGCGTGGCCCTGCCCCGCCTGCTCTCGCTCGTCGAGCGCGGGGGCGACGGGGCCCGGGCCGTGGCCGCCCTGGCCTACCGCTCGCCCGGGCAGGCCTACACGGTCGGCATCACCGGTGCCCCGGGGGCGGGCAAGTCGACCCTCACCGACCGCCTCATCGGCGAGGCCCGCCACCGCGGCATGGACGGCAGCGACCGGGTGGCCGTCCTGGCCGTCGACCCGTCCTCGCCCTTCTCCGGGGGCGCCATCCTCGGCGACCGGGTGCGGATGCAGAACCACGCCCTCGACGACAAGGTCTTCATCCGCTCGATGGCCACCCGGGGCCACCTCGGCGGCCTGGCCGTGGCCGTGCCCGACGCGGTGCGGGTCCTCTCCGCCGTGGGCCTGCCCGTGGTGCTGGTCGAGACGGTCGGGGTCGGCCAGCAGGAGGTGGCCGTGGCCGCCGCCACCGACACCACCGTGGTGGTGGTCAACCCGGGTTGGGGCGACGCCATCCAGGCCAACAAGGCCGGCCTGCTCGAGATCGCCGACCTCTTCGTCATCAACAAGGCCGACCGCCCGGGCGCCCGGGAGACGCGGCGCGACCTCGAGTTGATGCTCGACCTCACCCAGCTCGACGGGTGGCGGCCGCCCATCGTCGAGACGGTGGCCTCCGACGGCACGGGGGTCGACGAACTGTGGGCGGCCATCGTCGCCCACCGGGACCACCTGGTGGCCACCGGTACCCTCGACGCCCTCCGCCGGGAGCGACGGGCCCGTGAGTTCCACCAGATCCTCCTGGCCCGCCTGGAGGCGGAGGTCGACGGCCTGCTGGCCGCCGGTCGGTTCGCCGAGGTGGTGGCCGAGCTCACGGCGGGGAGGCTCGATCCCTACGACGCGGCCGACCGTCTGCTCGGCGGGGTGCTCCCCGCCGCCGGCTCCTGAGCACCCCGCTGCCGTCCGGTAGCGTGCCGACGTGACCCCCGTCCCCGTGCCTTCCGCCGTACCCCTCCCCGCTCCCGGGGAGGACCCGCTGTGGTTCAAACGGGCGGTGTTCTACGAGGTCTTCGTGCGCGGCTTCTTCGACGGCAACAACGACGGGATGGGGGACATCCCGGGGCTGATCGCCAAGCTCGACTACCTGCAGTGGCTGGGGGTCGACTGCCTCTGGCTCCTGCCCTTCTTCCCCTCGCCCCTGCGCGACGGCGGCTACGACATCAGCGACTTCTTCTCGGTCCACCCCGAGGCGGGGACGGTGGACGACGTCCGGGTCCTGGTCGAGGAGGCCCACGCCCGGGGCATCCGGGTCATCGCCGACCTGGTCATCAACCACACCAGTGACCAGCACCCCTGGTTCGTCGAGTCCCGCTCGAGCCGCGACAACCCGAAGGCCGACTGGTACGTGTGGAACGACGACGACCAGCGCTGGCCGGAGGCCCGGGTCGTCTTCATCGACATCGAGCAGTCCAACTGGACCCACGACCCGGTACGCGACCAGTACTACTGGCACCGCTTCTACTCCCACCAGCCCGACCTCAACTACGACAACCCCGACGTGGCCGACGCCATGCTCGAGGTGGTCCGGTTCTGGCTCGACCTCGGGCTCGACGGCTTCCGCCTCGACGCCGTGCCCTTCCTCTACCAGCGGGACGGCACCACGGGGGAGAACCTCCCCGAGACCCACGCCTTCATCCGCCGGATGCGGGCCCTGCTCGACGCCGAGTACCCGGGCCGGATCCTCCTGGCCGAAGCCAACGGCTGGCCGTCGGACGTGGCCGACTACTTCGGCGACGACGACGAGTGCCAGCTCTGCTTCAACTTCCCGCTCATGCCCCGGCTCTTCACGTCCGTCCGCCGGGAGCAGAGCACGCCCATCACCGAGATCCTGGCCCAGACCCCCGAGGCCCCGCCCGGCGCCCAGTGGGCCATCTTCCTGCGCAACCACGACGAACTGACCCTGGAGAAGGTCACCGAGGAGGAGCGCGACTACCTCTTCGCCGAGTACGCCAAGGACCCCCGCATGAAGCGGCACATGGGCATCGGCCGCCGGTTGGCCCCCCTGCTCGACCGGGACCGACGCCTGCTCGAGCTGCTGTTCTCGCTGCTGTTCACCCTGCCCGGGAGCCCCGTCCTCTACTACGGGGACGAGATCCAGATGGGCGACAACGTCTACCTCGGTGACCGCGACTCGGTGCGCACGCCCATGCAGTGGAGTCCCGACCGCAACGGGGGCTTCAGCCGGGCCGACTTCGCCCAGCTGTACCTGCCGCCGCTCATGGACCCGGTCTTCGGGTTCGCCGCCGTCAACGTCGAGGCCCAGCAGCGCAATCCGAGCTCGTTCCTGCACTGGATGCGGCGCATGCTCGGGGTGCGGCGGCAGTTCCCGATCTTCGGGACCGGGTCGCTCGACATGGTGGCGTCGGCCAACCCCTCGGTCCTGGCCTTCGTCCGGGCCGACCGCCGGGCGCCGGCGGGCGGGCGCGACGTGGTGAACCCGGTGCTGTGCGTGCACAACCTGAGCAAGATGGCCCAGCCCGCCGAGCTCGAGATGGACGCCTGGTGCGGTCGGCAGCCGATCGAACTGCTCGGCCGGGTGGCCTTCTCCGTCGTCGGCGGCGACCTCTATCCGGTGACCCTCGGGCCCTACGGCTCGCTCAGCTTCGAGCTGGTCTGACCGAGGGACCCGGCCGCCCGGGTCCGGCCGGCCGACCCGGTCGTGCCGGGGGTCAGCCGGTGCTGGCCATCGGCACCCGGCCCACGAGCTCCTCGGCCGCCTGCTCCGGGTTGACGATGTTGATGAGCACCCCGGTGCCCATCTCGAACCCGGCCACCGTGGTCAGCTTGGGAACCACGTGCACGTGCCAGTGGTAGGGCTCGGGGGCCCGGTAGGGGGCCGAGTGGAAGACGAGGTTGTAGGCGATGTCGCCGAGCACGTGGCGGAGTTGTCCGAGGACGATCTTGAGGGCCTTGCCCACGGCCACGAGGTCGGTGTCGGGGCTGTGGTGGAGGTGGGGGCCGTGGGCCCGGGGGATGACCAGCAGCTCGTAGGGCGACCCGCTCCAGAAGGGGCAGACCACCAGGACCTGCTCGTCGGCGTAGACCACCCGGTGCCCGACGTTCTCCTCGGCGTCCACCGTCGTGCACAGGAGGCACCGGCCGGCGAATCGGGCGAAGCCGGCCTGTTCCTCGACCAGCTCGCGGGGGACGAACGACATCCCGAGGAGCTGGCCGTGGGGATGCTCGAGCGAGGCACCGGCCTCGCGCCCGGCGTTGACGATGGCCTGGCTGTAGCGGAGGCCGGGGATGGACGCGTGCCACTCCATGCGGTCGCTGATGGCCCGCATCACCACCGCCGTCTGCTCGTCGCTCAGCATCGACCAGGTGCCCTCGTGGTCGGGCGAGAGGACCAGGACCTCGTGGATCCCGCCCGCGGTGGCCTGGGTGAAGACCGGGCCGCGGTTGGTCACGACGAAGGGGGCGTTCCCCTCGAAGGCCGGGTAGAGGTTGGGGACGACCCGCAGCCGCCAGGCACCGTCGGGCCCGAGCACCTCCAGGGTGGGCGAGCCCGTCTCCTCGTTGCCCGGACAGAAGGGGCACGGCTTGGAGGTGTCCGCCTGGATGGAGGCGATCCGAGGGGTGAAGGCCCGGGGCCGGTGGGCGCGGTCGGTCGAGACCACCACCCAGCGGCCGGTGAGGGGGTCGAGCCGGAGCTGGTTCATCAGTGGCGGAGCCCGCCCCGTGACGATCGACGCTCGTGTGTGCCCACCTGGCCTGCCACCTCGTTTCCGTCCCTGCTCACCGGCCGGCGCGGGGCCACCGGTGCGGGCGTCCTCTCCCGCACAACCTAGCAATTCCGCGACCGCTGGCGTGACCAGGGCGCCTGCACCCGGCGAGGGGCACGGTGCCACAATCGTCCCGTGCTGCCCCACAGCCCCGCCTACGACCTCGTCCTCCTGGCCCACGTCCTCGCCGTCCTCGTGGCCCTGGTGGCGGTGGCCGTGGCCGGCGGCCACGCCGTCGCCCTCCGCTCGGTGCTCCGCGCCGGCGGACCGGTGCCGTCCGTGCTGGTGCGCTACTTCCGCCCCGGCGTCAACTGGGCCGGTCGCTCCCTCCTGGCCGTCCCGGTGCTCGGGCTGGCCCTGGTGGCCATGAGCCACGGCGCCTGGAGCGTGGGCGACGCGTGGGTCCTCCTCGGTCTGGTCCTGTGGCTCGCCGCCGCCGGCCTGGCCGAATCGGCGCTGTGGCCCGGCGAGCGCCGCCTCCAGGTAGTCGTGGCCGCCCTCGCCCCGGCGGGCACGGCCGGGGCGCCCGCCGGGTCTCCAGGGTCGGCCGGCGGGTCGGCGGG
>DAHVAJ010000002.1 GCA_027314705.1 Acidimicrobiaceae bacterium | reverse complement strand
CGCCGCTGCCCGAGGCGGCCACCCGGCCCGGCCGCGGGGAGCAGCTCGAGCTCCGCCTCGGGCCCCAGGTCGGGGAGTGGACCCTGCCGCCGGCCGCGCTCCTCACGCGGGCCGCCCCGCAGGCCGTCGACGAGCACGAGGTGGCCACCGCCGGTGCCGCCCTGGTCAGCGCCCTGGCCGCCCACGGGGTGGAGACCCACCTGGTGGGTCGCACCGTGGGTCCTTCGGTGACCCGCTACGAGCTCGAGCTCGGCGCCGGGGTCAAGGTGGCCCGGGTCACCTCCCTGGCCAAGGACATCGCCTACGCCATGGCCTCGCCCGACGTGCGCATCCTGGCCCCCATCCCGGGCCGGTCGGCCATCGGGGTCGAGGTCCCCAACCGCCGCCGCCAGCTCGTCGCCCTGGGGGACATCCTGGCCTCGTCCGAAGCGGCCCGGGCGACCCACCCCCTCGAGGTGGCTCTGGGGCGCGACATCGCCGGTCGGTCCGTCCTGGTCAACCTGGCCGAGATGCCTCACGTGCTGGTGTCGGGCGCCACCGGTTCGGGCAAGTCGTCGTGCATCAATTCGGTGCTGACCTCCATCCTCACCCGGGCCACGCCCGACCAGGTGCGCCTCATCCTGGTCGACCCCAAGCGGGTCGAGCTCGGGCAGTACAACGACCTGCCCCACCTGCTGACCCAGGTCGTGGTCGACCCCAAGAAGGCGGCGAACGCGCTGAGCTGGGCCGTGACCGAGATGGAACGGCGCTACGACCTGCTCGCCGAGGTGGGCCAGCGGGACATCACGGGCTACAACGCCGCCTTCGACAACGGCGACCTCGCCGAGCCCGAGGAGGTCTACGGCCTGCGGACGCGGGGCGTCGCCGAGGCGGAGGAGCACGGGGAGGCCGAGCCGCGCTACCCGCGGCTGCCCTTCATCCTCATCGTGGTGGACGAGCTGAACGACCTCATGATGGTGGCCGCCCGGGACGTGGAGGAGTCGGTCTGCCGGATCGCCCAGATGGCCCGGGCCGTCGGCATCCACCTCCTGCTGGCCACCCAGCGCCCGTCGGTCGACGTGATCACGGGCGTGATCAAGGCCAACATCCCGTCCCGCATGGCCTTCTCCGTCTCCTCGCTGGCCGACAGCCGCGTCATCCTCGACCAGCCCGGTGCCGAGCGGCTCATCGGCAAGGGGGACATGCTCCTGCTCACCGCCTCGTCCTCCAACCCGCAGCGTCTCCAGGGACCCTGGGTCAGCGAGGAGGAGGTCCGGGCGGTGGTGGCCCACTGGACGGGCCAGCGCCCGATGGAGGTGGTGGCCGGCATCGAGGAGGTCGTCGGCGCCGAGGGGGCCCGGGCCGGACCGGACGACGACGACGGTGACGACCTGCTCGACCAGGCTCTGGACCTCGTGGTCCGCTCCCAGCTGGGCTCCACCTCCATGCTGCAGCGCAAGCTCCGGGTCGGGTTCGCCCGCGCCGGTCGGCTCATGGACCTGCTCGAGCGACGGGGGGTGGTCGGTCCCTCCGAGGGCTCGAAGGCCCGTGCCGTGCTCATGACCCCCGAGGAGCTCGACTCCCGCTGACCCGGTCGGACCAACCCGCCGCCGGGCCCGAGGCGCCACCCCCGCCGGGGCCCGGCGCCACGCCAGCGCCCGCCCGCCCCCTGCCGGGCATCGTGCTGGCCGACGGGTCGGACGGGCCGCGTCCGGGCGGCGGCGGCCCGCGGCACCGGGCCCGCCACCGGCGCCGGCGCCTTCCCCTCGTGCTCGGGGTGGTGGTCGTGCTGCTGGCGGGGGCCGGTGCCGTCGTGGCCGTCCAACGGGTGACCGCCCCGCTCGGCCGTCCCGCCGTGGCGGCCACCCTGGCGTCCGGAGTGCCGGCGGCCGGGAGCGGTCCGAGCCTGCCGTGGCCGGCCAAGGGCCAGGGTGCGGTGGCCGTCCCGGCACTCGCCTTCGCTGCGCAGTCCGGCCCCGAGGCGCCGATCGCCGTGGCCTCCCTGACCAAGATCACGACGGCCGTGGTGGTGCTGCGCGACCACCCCCTGGCCGTGGGTGCCCCGGGTCCGACCATCACGGTGACCGCGGGGGACGTGGCCCAGTACGACGCCGAGCTGCACCTCGACGAGTCGACCATCCCCATCCAGGTCGGGGAGGTCCTGACCGAGCGCCAGATGCTCGAGGCCCTGCTCATGCAGTCGGCCAACGACATCGCCGTCACCCTGGCCCGGTGGGACGCGGGCTCCCAGGCGGCGTTCGTGGCCAAGATGAACGCCCTGGCCGCCTCGCTCGGGATGAGCGGCACCCACTACGCCGACGCCTCGGGGTTCGACCCCCAGACGGTCTCGACCGCGGCGGACGTGCTGCGGATCGCCGCGGTCGGCATGGCCGACCCCGCCTTCGCCCAGATCGTGGACACCACGTCGGCCACCTTGCCGCTGGTCGGCACCCTCGGGAACATCGTCTCCGAGATCGGGTCGAACGGGGTCGTCGGGGTCAAGTCCGGGTACACCTCCGTGGCCGGGGCGTGCATGGTCCTGGCCGCCGACCAGACCGTCGAGGGCCGGCAGGTCCTCGTCCTCGTGGCCGTGCTCGGGCAGCCCACCCCGCCGCCCGTCCCGCCCACGACGACCACGACGACGGTGCCCACGCCGGCCGCCCCGGCGGCCCCCGCCCCGCCCGGGCCGCCGCCCTCCCCACCCCCGCCGATCGCGCCGGCCCCGTCCACCACCACGACGACCAACCCGTTCAACTTCCCGGTGATCCCCGACCCCTTCAAGTTCACCCGGCCGGTCGTCGATGCCCTGCTGGCCGCCACCCGGGCGGCGGTCGTGCCCGTGAAGGTGGTCTCGTCGGGCACGGTGGTCGGCTCGGCCACCTCGACCTGGGGCGGGACCGCCCACCGCGTCCCGGTAGTGGCGGCCGACACGGCCTGGCTGGCCGCCTGGCCCGGCCAGCAGGTGCACTCCCTCACCCGCGTCGCCACCGTCCCCCCCGGGAGCCCGGCGGGCACCCGGGCGGGCACGGCCCTCTTCGGGCTCGGGACCCAGCTCGTCGCCGTGCCCCTCCGCCTGGGTTCGACCGTGCCCGAGCCCTCCTGGTGGTGGCGGCTCCTCCACAGCCCCTGAGCGGGCCGGTCCCGCCCGACCGCCCCTGAGCGGGCCGATCCCGCCCGGTACCGGGCGCGACGGGTACCGTGGCGGTGTGCGTGCCCGAGCCCCAGCGTCCTCGGCCAACCTCGGACCGGGGTTCGACACGTTGGCCCTGGCCCTCGACCGCTACGTCGAGGTCGACGTCGAGCCGGCCTCCCGGCTCATCGTCCGTTCGGAGGGCGAGGGGGCGGGTGTGGCCGACGACTCCTCGCATCTCGCTGCCCGGGTGGCCATCGACGTGGCCGGCACCGACCGCCTGGCCATCTCGGTGCGTTCGCAGATCCCCCTGGCCCGCGGGCTCGGCTCGTCGGCCGCCCTGGCCGTGGCGGCCGCCGCCGCCGCCGGCGCCACCGACCCCCTGGCCGTGGCGGCCAGCGTCGACGGCCACGCCGACAACGCCGCCGCCTCGGCCGTCGGCGGCCTGGTGGCCGCGGCATGGGTGCGGGGTGCCGTACGCGTGGTCCGGCTCCCCCTCGACGTCGGTCTGGCCTTCGTGGTGATCGTCCCCGAGGTGGCCCTCTCGACCTCCCGTGCCCGCCAGGCCCTCCCCGCCGCGGTCGGCCGCGACAGCGCCGCCTTCAACCTGTCGCGGATGGCCCTCCTCCTCGCCGGCCTGGCCGACAGCCGGCTGCTCCTCCCCGAGGCGACCGAGGACCGCCTGCACCAGGACTACCGGAGCCCGCTCTTCCCCGCCGCCCCCAAGCTGCTCGCCTCCCTGGTGACCGGCGGGGCCCTGGCCTCGTGCTGGTCGGGGGCGGGCCCCTCCCTGCTCGGGATCTGCCTCGGCATCGACGCCCACCGGGTCGAGGACGCGGCCAACGCGGCCCTGGCCGAGGCCGACGTCCCCGGGCAGGTGCTCGTGCTCCACGCCGACCACGACGGCCTCATCGTCGACCGCGACGGGTCGGCCGGCCTGTACGACGACCACTGATCGGAGGGCGGGTGTCCACCCAGCCGACCAGGGACCTCCAGGTCGTGGCCAACCCCCGTCCGGGGCGCGACTACGAGGTGCGGTGCGAGGCACCCGAGTTCACCTGCCTGTGCCCGCTCACCGGCCAGCCCGACTTCGCCACGGTGACCATCTCGTACGTCCCTGACCGCTCCCTGGTCGAGCTCAAGTCCCTCAAGCTCTACCTGTGGAGCTACCGCAACGAGGGCGGGTTCCACGAGGACATGACCAACCGCATCCTGGACGACCTGGTGACGGCCGTCGCGCCGCGACGGATGACCGTCACCACGGACTGGTTGGTGCGGGGCGGCATCCACACGGTGGTCGAGGCCAGCCACCCCTGAGCCGATGCCGGCGGGGCGGGCCGTCGGGCCTCCCGCGTGGCTGCGTCGGGCCTCCCACGTGATCGCGGCGAGGCAAACTGGGCCCCGGCCCGCGCCCGTCACCGCTGGGGGACACGTCTGTGAGTTACTTCAATCAGCCAGGCGGCCTAGGACGTTGTCGGGTTCACGGTATGCCTTGATTTCGATGAGGTTGCCACTCGGATCAACAATCATCATCTTGCCTTGCTCGATCGGCTCACCCTCGTAGGAGATGGTCGGGGACTCCACGACCAACGGACTTTCGGTAAATCGAGATGCGACCAGCTCCCACTGGTCCCACCGAATCGTGGCACCGAAGTGCCGGGTCCGAGGCATGGGCACCGTCACACTGTCCGGATCGTCGTGCAGCGTCACTTGGGCACCGAACACCAGGGCGTCAGCAAAGGTCTCCGTCCTTCGACCGATCTCGGCACCCAACTGGCTCCCGTAGAAGTCAACAGCCTCATCAAGATCACGCACGGGGATGGAGAGATGGAAGATCGGTCGCACCTGAAGCCTCCTAGATCTGGGCGACGTCCATTCTAGGAGTGGAGGCGATCAGCTTCATCGCCCACCTCGCCGGCGATGTGGGGCGGTCTCAGCTGGAGGGTCAGAGCGCGAGATGAAGTCGTAGTGCCTCATCCAGGGCCGCAACCAAGTCCGTGGGCAGCTCACCGACCAGTTCTCCGATCCGTTCAACCGCCACCGCCCTGACCTGTTCGGCTTGAGCCTTCGAGTCCTGGCGCAGCCCGGTCCTCGATGCCGGCAGAAGAACTTGGAACGGGTGTACCCGATCGGTCCTCGAAGTCACCGGCACCACAGTGAGCACACCTCGCCCGAGACGTTCCGCCGTGCTGTTTGCTCCGTCGTCGCTGACGATCACTGCCGGACGGCGCTTGCTGGCCTCGCTGCCGCGTCCAGGATCCAGACCGACGACGCGCACCTCGCCTCGTCGCATCAGGTGAGACCATCATCGACCGGTACGTTCCAGACGTCGGCCTCGCCTTCGGTAGCCCACTCCTGCCACGCGTCCTCGTAGGCGCCTCCCAGTCCGGATGCGCGGAGGAGGCGCACCGCCTTGTGGAGCACGGCGGAGCGGGAGGTGATGCCCTGGGAATCGGCGTAGGCGTCGAGGAACTCAACATCCTCTTCAGGGAGACTGACGCTGACTTTCATACTGCGATGCTACCAGTAGTAGTACTCCAAGCGGACACTTTCGTAGTTGCGCGCACAGCCGGCGATCAGGGGCAGGTCCACAAGGGACCAATGCGGTTTGGCATCGGACCGTGATGCATGGACGTCCACAGGGCCAGCCGGTGAGCGTGACCACCGCCGAGCCCAGCCCCATAGCGCAAGTGAGGGGCACGGTTCCTCCCCTCGTCGGCAGCGAAGGCTGCTGACGAGGTGAGGGAGGCCGATCGAGAATGGACGCTTCCTTGTTTGCCCCCGGCGATGTGGGCGGATGAGGGCCGACCCCGGCCACTGGGAGGGTGACCTCAGCTTCGGCCGGAAGAAGACCGCCATGGGCATCCTGGTCGAGCGGCACTGTCGCTACGTTCTCCTCCTGAAGCTCCCCAACGGGTACGGGGCCGAGTCGATCAGGAAGGCCATGACCGAGCGGATGCCCACCCTCCCAGCCCCGCTCCGGCGGTCCGTCACCTGGGATCAGGGCAAGGAGATGGCCCAGCACGTCGAGTTCACCGTCGACACCGGTGTGCAGATCTACTTCTGCGATCCGAAGAGCCCGTGGCAACGAGGAAGCAATGAGAACACCAACGGACTCCTCCGTCAGTACGTGCCCAATTCCGCCGATCTCTCCCAGTGCTCACAACGGGAACTTGATGCCGTTGCCCGCTCCCTCAATACCCGGCCTCGACCGACGCTCGACTGGATGACACCATCAAAGGCGTTCGCCGACGCCGTTGCGTTGACCGCTTGAGGACAGAGGCGATGAGGGGCAGTCAGCCGGACGCAGCCCTTCCAGACCTTGACCGGAATGGGAGGGTGAGCACCCGCCCCAGCACGATGAATGGGTAGGCCAGGAGGCGGACCGCAAACGAGAGGGTGGCGAGCGCCAGAATCGGTAACTCCAGTACGAACGGCAGGGTGTGGTCCTTCCGGCCTCCACCGGTCCACCGGAGGCTCAGCCACTGTGGCACAGAGAACACGCTCGTCGGCTGCCTGAGGCGTGACAGCGGCTTCGGCACTTTGGCGCTCTCTTCGGTCACTCTGTCCTAATCGACCAGGCCGAAGCAGACATAAAGAATGTCATTCACCCGGCGATCGAGGATAGTCGCTGATACCATCCTCGCTCCGCATCGCGCCGTTCATCCTGTCCGTATGGCTCGATCGCGCCGGCCGAATTGTGCGCACGCAGGCGACGCAAGAGACCACCAGCTCGCAGGGACCCCAGGTCGCGGTCGAGCGTTCGAGGACGACTCTCTCGGACTTCGGGGAGGTCGTACAGATCAACGCCCCGCCCACCTCGCCAGGGCAGTAGCTAGCGGGACCCGCATTCCACGGGTGCCAGCCGATCCCCCGGGCAGCCATGGCAGCAGTATTCGAGGCGAGACTCGTCCACACGCCTCGAAGTGCCGGTCGTCGGCACACTGATGAGCGACAGCGTCGCGGAGCTACCTCCCCTCGATCACGGGGTGGCGTCGGGCGGCCGTATCCTGGTGAGGTGGACGATGAGACGCTCGACGACGGCGACGTGACCGGGACGCCGGGCACGGCGGCCCGCACCTTCCACATCCGCACCTTCGGCTGCCAGATGAACGAGCACGACTCCGAGCGGCTGGCCGGTGCCCTCGTGGCCGACGGGCTGGTGCCCGCCCCCGACGCCGCGTCGGCCGACGTGGTCGTGCTCAACACCTGCTGCATCCGCGAGAACGCCGACAACCGGTTCTGGGGCCATCTCGGCCACCTCAAGTCGCTGCGCGACCGGCGACCGGGGATGCAGATCGCCGTGGCCGGCTGCCTGGCCCAGCTGGAGGGTGAGGCCATCCGGGACCGGGCCGGGCACGTGGACGTGGTCGTGGGGACCCACAACCTGACGGCCGCCCCCGGCCTGCTGCGGCGGGCCGCGTCCGAGGGCCCCCTCGTCGAGGTCCTCGACGGCCCGCCCGGCCCCGAGGACGGCGCGGCCGGCCACCGGGTGGCCGCCCTCGGGGCCGTGCGCGACCTGCCCTACGCGGCCTGGGTCACCATCCAGACCGGCTGCGACAACTCCTGCGCCTTCTGCATCGTCCCCTCGGTCCGGGGACCGGAGGTGTCGCGCTCCCCCGAGGACCTCGTGGCCGAGGTCGCCGAGCTGGCCCGCCGGGGCGTCACCGAGGTCACCCTCCTCGGCCAGAACGTGAACTCCTACGGGCGCGATCTGACCCGGCGGCGGCCGCTCTTCGCCGAGCTGCTGCGGGCCGTGGCGGCGGTCGACGGCATCCGCCGGGTGCGGTTCACCAGCCCGCACCCGAAGGACCTCCGGCCCGAGACGGTGGCGGCCATGGCCGAGACCCCCGAAGTCTGCGACCACCTGCACCTGCCCCTCCAGTCCGGCAGCGACCGGGTGCTCGCCGCCATGCGCCGGGGGTACACGGCGGCGCGCTACCTCGACCGGCTGGCGTCGGCCCGAGCGGCCGTGCCCGATCTGGCCGTCACCACCGACCTCATCGTGGGCTTCCCGGGGGAGACCGAGGCGGACCACGAGCGCACCCTCGAGGTGGCCGCCGAGGCGGCCTGGGACAGCGCCTCCACCTTCATCTTCTCGCCCCGCCCGGGCACCCGGGCGGCGGCCATGACCGAACAGTTCGTCCCGGCCGACGTGGTGGCCGCCCGCTTCGAGCGCCTCCGGGTCGTGGTGGAGCGGTCGGCACTGGCCCGCCACCGCGCCCGGGTCGGGCGGACCGAGGAGGTCGTGGTCGAAGGGCCCTCCAAGCGCGATCCGTCGGTCACCACCGGCCGGACCGGCCAGAACAAGCTGGTGCACTTCCCGACGGCCGGGGATCCCCGGCCCCCGGCGGGCGCCTACGCCGACGTGCGGGTGGTCGGGGCCGCCCCCCACCACCTGACCGGGGAGCTCGTCGGGGTCACCCGCCGGCCGTCCCACCGGACCCGGCTCACCGTGACCGCCGGCTGAGCGGTGGCCGTCGCCCTGGTCGGCCCCACGGCCTCCGGCAAGTCGGCCGCGGCCCTGGCCGTGGCCCGGGCGGTCCGGGACGGGAGGGCCGGCACGGGGAGCCCGGTCGAGCTGGTGTCGGTCGACTCCATGGCCGTCTACCGCGGGATGGACATCGGCACGGCCAAGCCGACCCCGGCCGAGCGGGCCGAGGTCGACTACCACCTCCTCGATCTCTGCGACCCCTCCGAGGAGTTCACCGTGCGGCAGTTCCAGGCCGCCGCCCGGGACGTGCTCGGGGGCATCGCCGCCCGGGGCCACCGGGCCCTGCTGGTCGGGGGCACCGGCCTCTACCTCCGGGCCGTCGTCGACGACCTGCACTTCCCCGGGCGGTATCCGGAGGTGGCCGGGGAGCTGACCGCCGAGCTCGACGCGGCCGGACCGGTGGGTGGGGCGGCCCGGGACGCCGCCCTCGACCGGCTGCACCGGCGTCTCGCCGCCCTGGACCCGACCGCGGCCGGGCGGATCGACCCGGCCAACGAGCGGCGCCTGGTCCGGGCCCTCGAGGTGAGCCTCGGCGCCGGGCGGCCCTTCTCCTCCTTCGGCCCCGGCCTCGAGCGGTACCCGCCGACGCCGACCGTCCTGGTGGGGCTGGGCCACCCGCCCGCGGAGGGCGATCGGCGCATCGCCGAGCGTTTCGACCGGCTGCTCCGGGCCGGGCTGCTCGAGGAGGTCCGGGCCCTGGCCGCCCGTCCGGGCGGGCTGTCGCGCACGGCCCGTCAGGCCCTCGGCTACCGCGAGCTGCTGGCCCACGTCGAGCAGGGGGTCCCGCTGGAGCGGGCGGTGGAGGAGGCGGTGCGCCGGACCCGGTCGTTCGCCCGGCGGCAGTGGGCGTGGTTCCGTCGCGATCCCCGTATCGTGTGGGTGGAACCCGGGGACTCCCCGGTGGCCGTGGCGGTCCGCCTCCTCGGCGAGGACGGCGGCCGGGGCGCCCCGGTGGGAGACTGGGCCGAGCACCGATGACGAACCCACCCCTCGACCCCCGACCGCTCCGGCTCACCAAGCACCACGGGGCCGGCAACGACTTCCTGGTCCTGGTCGACTCCGACGACGACCGTCCCCTCGACCCGGCGCTGGTGCGGGCCCTCTGCGACCGCCGCTTCGGCGTCGGCGCCGACGGGGTGGTCCGGGTGCGGCCGGGCCGGCCCGGTGCCGACCTGGCCATGGAGCTCCGCAACGCCGACGGCCGGGTGGCCGAGATGAGCGGGAACGGGATGCGCTGCCTGGCCCAGGCCGCGGTCGACGCCGGGCTGGTGCGCCCGCCGACCTTCTCGGTGGCCACGGCGGCCGGGGTCAGGACGGTCGAGTACCGCCGGAGCGAACTGGCGGGGGCGGCCGAGGCCTCGGTCGGTCTGGGCCCGGCCCGGCTGGGGCCGGACCAGCCCCAGCAGTCCCCCGGGCGGCGGGCCCGGACGGTCGACATGGGCAATCCCCACCTCGTCCTGCTCGGCCCCGACCCGGCCGCGGTGGCCGTCTCCGAGCTCGGCCCCCGGCTCGAGGAGTCCCACCCCGGCGGCGTCAACGTCGAGTTCATCGGGTCCGGACCCGGCTCCGACGAGCTCACCCTTCGGGTCTGGGAGCGGGGTGTGGGGGAGACCGAGGCGTGCGGGACGGGCAGCGGTGCCGCCGCCGCCGCCGCCCACAGCTGGGGCCTGGTGGGGCGCGAGGTGGCCGTCCACAACCCGGGCGGGACGCTCCACGTGACCCTCGGCGACGACGAGGTCCGCCTGCGCGGCCCCGTCCACCGGGTGGCCGAGCTCGTGGTCGACCCGGGCGCCGTCCTGGCCGCCCGCCGCCCGGAGCGGCCTTCGTGAGTCCGAACGAGTCGGCCTTCACCGACACCCTCATCTCCCGGGAGGTGCGGGAGCGGATCGTCCTCGTCGGGGTCACCTTCCCCCACGGCACCGTGGCGTCAACCGAGGCCGGCCTCGACGAACTGGCCCGCCTGGTCGACACGGCCGGCGCCGACGTGGTGGGCCGGGTCGTCCAGCGACGCGACGCGCCGGACCCGGCCACCTTCCTCGGTCGGGGCAAGGCCGACGAGCTCCTGGCCGTGTGCCTCGGCACCGATGCCGACACCGTGGTCTTCGACGACGACCTCTCCCCGGCCCAGCAGCGGAACCTGGAGAAGCTCCTCGGTCGGACGGCCATCGACCGGACGGCCGTGATCCTCGACATCTTCGCCCAGAACGCCCGCAGCCAGGAGGGCCGGGCCCAGGTCGAACTGGCCCTGCTCCGCTACCGCCTGCCCCGGCTGCGGGGCCGGGGCCGCACCTTCAGCCAGCAGGCCGGCGGCATCGGGACCCGGGGCCCGGGCGAGACCCAGCTCGAGGTCGACCGGCGGCGCATCCTCGAGCGCATCCGGCGCCTCGAGGCCGACCTCGGCAAGCTCGAGCAGACCCGGCACGTCCAGCGCCGGGGGCGTCAGCGGTCGCGTCAGCGGCTGGTCTCCCTGGTGGGCTACACCAACGCCGGCAAGTCGACGCTGCTCAACCGCCTGTGCGCGTCGGACGTCCTCGTCGAGGACCGGCTCTTCTCGACGCTCGACCCGCGCACCCGCCGGCTCGACCTGCCCGGCGGCGAGACCGTGCTCGTCACCGACACCGTGGGCTTCGTGCGCAAGCTCCCCCACCAGCTGGTCGAGGCCTTCCGGTCCACGCTCGAGGTGGTGGCCGAGTCCGACCTCGTCGTCCACGTGGTGGACGGTTCGGCCCCGGACCCCGAAGGGCAGATCGACGCCGTGCGGTCCGTCCTGGCCGAGATCGGCGCCGACAGCCTGCCCGAGCTGGTGGTGGTCAACAAGGCCGACGCCCTGGGGCCGGACGGGGGGGCCGGGGGCACCGGACGGGGCGAGGAGGTGCGCCGGCTGGTCGCCTCCCACCCGGGCTCGATCGTCGTCTCGGCCCGCACCGGGGCCGGTCTCGACCAGCTGCTCACCACCGTCGGCGACCGACTGCGGGTCGGCGACCGGGTGGTCGAGCTCGAGATCCCCTGGGCCCGCGGTGACGTGCTCGCCGCCGTGCACCGCGAGGGGGAGATCGTGGCGGAACGGCCCGGCGAGGGCGGGACCCGCGTCCAGGTCGTCCTGGACGACGTCGGCCGGGCCCGCTTCTCGGAGTACCTCGCCTCGTGACCCCGTCCCGCCCGGCGCCGGCCTTCGACCCGCCGCCCTACCCCTACGACCGACTGGCCGGGGCCCGGGCCCGG
This sequence comes from Acidimicrobiaceae bacterium, assembly GCA_027314705.1. Lineage (GTDB taxonomy): Bacteria > Actinomycetota > Acidimicrobiia > Acidimicrobiales > RAAP-2 > Bog-756. The sequence continues at coordinate 58,650 of DAHVAJ010000002.1, read as the reverse complement.
GCCGAGGACCGCTTCGCCTCCGACGGCGGCGTGGTCGACTGCTCGATCGGGACCCCCTGCGACGCCCCGCCTGACGCGGTGGTGGAGGCCCTCTGCGCGTCGGGGACGGAGCGGGGCTACCCGACCTCGCCGGGCTCGCCCGCCTACCGGGAGGCGGCGGCGCGCTGGTTGGGCCGGCGCTTCGGGGTGGCCCTCGACCCCGACGACGAAGTGGCCGCCTGCGTCGGGACCAAGGAGTTCGTGGCCACCACGGCCCACTGGCTCCACCTGCGCTCGCCCGAGCGCGACACCGTGCTGTGCCCGGCTGTGGCCTACCCGACCTACGCCATGGGGGCGACCCTGGCCGGCCTGCGGGCGGTGCCCGTGCCCGAACTGGCGGGCCGGGGCCCCGACCTCGACCGGGTCCCGGCCGCCGAGCGCCGGCGGGCCCTGCTGGTGTGGGTCAACTCCCCGGCCAACCCCGGCGGCGGGCTCACCGACCTGACGGCGGCGGCGGACTGGGGCCGCCGGCACGGCGTGCCGGTCTTCTCCGACGAGTGCTACGCCGAGTTCACCTGGGACGGTCCGCCGCGCAGCGTCCTCGAGGCGGGCACCGAGGGCGTGGTGGCCGTCCACTCGCTGTCCAAGCGCTCGAACCTGGCCGGGGTGCGGGCCGGGTGCTACGCCGGTGACCGCGCCCTCGTCCGCTATCTCGTGGACGTCCGGCGCCACGCCGGCCTCATGGTCCCCGGACCGGTCCAGGCCGCAGCCGTGGTGGCCTTCGACGACGACGCCCACGTCGAGGCCCAGCGCCGGCGCTACGCCGCCCGGCTCGACCTGCTGGCCACGGCGCTCACCCGGGCCGGCCTGCCCGCCGACCGGCCGGCCGGCGGCTTCTATCTGTGGCTGGCCGTGCCCGACCGGTGGGCCGACGGCTGGGCCCTCGCCGAGTGGCTGGCCGCCGAGGTCGGGCTCCTCGTGAGCCCCGGCGAGCTCTACGGGCCCGCCGGCGCCGGGCACGTGCGCATCGCCGTGGTCCAGCCGGACGACCGCCTCGAGGTGGTGGCGGCCCGCCTGGGCACGGTCGGCCACGGCGGCGGCGCCGACGGCCAGGACTAACGTCTGCCCATGGCAGACCTCGAGGAGCAGATCGAAGCGCTGTGGCCGCGGGCGGGCGAGCTCGGACCCGACGACGCCGACGCCCTGGCCGTGGTGTCCGAGGTCATCGACCTCCTCGACCGCGGGGAGGTCCGCGTGGCCGAGGTGGATGCGGCCCGTGACACCGTCGTGGTCCACGAGTGGCTGAAGCACGCCATCCTCCTGCTCTTCCGGCTACGGGCCATGGAGACGGTCGAGCTCGGGCCGTTCGAGTTCGCCGACAAGCTCCCCTTGAAGCACGGGTTCGCCGCCGCCGGGGTCCGGGTCGTCCCCGGGGCGTCGGCCCGTTGGGGCGCCTACCTGGGCAACGGGGTCATCTGCATGCCGAGCTACGTCAACATCGGGGCCCGGGTGGGGGCGGGCACCATGGTCGACACCTGGGCCACGGTCGGTTCCTGCGCCCAGATCGGCGAGGACGTCCACCTCTCCGGCGGGGTGGGCATCGGGGGCGTGCTCGAGCCGGCCCAGGCCGCCCCGGTGGTGATCGAGGACGAGGTCCTGATCGGCAGCCGGTGCATGATCACCCAGGGCGCCCGGGTGGGCCGGGGCTCGGTGGTGGGGGAGGGGACCATCCTCAACCCGTCCATCCCCGTCTTCGACGCCGAGACCGGCGAGGAGCTCGGGCGCGGGCACGTCCCGCCGTGGTCGGTCGCCGTCCAGGCCTCCCGGCCCCGGCAGTTCCCCGGGGGGGAGTTCTTCCTGCCCTGCGTGCTGGTGCTGCGTCGGCTCACCGAAGGCCAGCGCCACGACAAGGCCCAGCTCAACGACGTCCTGCGGGCCCACGGGGTCTCGGTGTGACCGGCGAGCCGGCCGGCGGCGGCCTCCTCGGCCTGGCCACCGCCCTGGTGGGCGTGCCGTCGGTGAGCCACCACGAAGGGCCCATGGCCGACGCCGTCGAGGCCGCCCTGGCCCTCTGTCCCTGGCTCGTCGTGGAGCGCGTCGGCGACAACGTGGTGGCCCGCACCGAGCTCGGCCGTCCGCACCGGTTGGTCCTGGCCGGCCACCTCGACACGGTGCCTCCGGTGGCCGGAAACGACGAGGCGCGCCTCGAGGGCAGCACGCTCCACGGTGTGGGTGCCGCCGACATGAAAGGCGGGCTGGCCGTCTTCCTCCACCTGGCCGGCAGCGTCCCCGAACCCGTGGTCGACGTGACCTACTGCTTCTACACCGCCGAGGAGGTGGCCCGCGAGCACAGCGGCCTCCTCCACCTGTGGTCCGAGCGCCCCGAGCTGCTGGCCGCCGACGCCGCCGTGCTCGGCGAGCCGACGGCCGGGCGGGTCGAGGCCGGGTGCCAGGGCACCCTGCGGGTGCGGGTGGTCCTGGCCGGCCGTCGGGCCCACACCGCCCGTCCCTACGCCGGTCGCAACGCCATCCACCGGCTCGGCCCCCTGCTCGAGGCGGTCGCCGCCTACGAGGGGCGCCGGCCCGTGGTCGACGGCTGCACCTACGCCGAGCAGCTCCAGGCCGTGGCCGTCGAGGGCGGCGTGGCCGGCAACGTCGTGCCCGACCGGGCCGCCGTCGTGCTCGACCACCGCTTCGCCCCCGACCGCGACCCCGCCCGGGCCGAGGAGGCGCTGCGCGACCTGCTCGGCGACGAGCTCGGCCCCGACGACCGGTGGGAACTCCTCGAGCGCGCGCCGGCGGCCCCGCCGTCGCTCGGCCACCCCCTGCTCGCCTCACTGGTGGCCGCCACCGGGACGCCGCCCCGGGCCAAGGTGGGCTGGACGGACGTGGCCACCTTCTGGGAGCACGGCGTCCCGGCGGCCAACTTCGGTCCCGGTGACCCCGAGGTGGCCCACACGCCCGGCGAGCGGGTGACCGCCGACGAGCTCGAGCGGGCGGCGGCCGTGCTCGGGTCCCTCCTGCAGGAAGGGCCCGACCCGGCAGGTAGCGTCGGGGCATGACCCCCTCCCCGCGCTCCCTCGGGTCCGGGGGGCTGGTCGTGTCCGCCCAGGGGCTCGGGTGCATGGGCATGAGCGAGTTCTACGGTCCCGGCGACGAGGCCGAGTCGACGGCCACCATCCGCCGGGCCCTCGACCTCGGCGTGACGTTCCTCGACACAGCCGACATGTACGGCCCCCACCGCAACGAGGAGCTGGTCGGCCGGGCCATCGCCGGCCGGCGCCACGAGGTGGTGCTCGCCACCAAGTTCGGCATCGTGCGCGGCGCGGATCCGGCCGACCGCTCGGTGCGGGGCGACCCCGCCTACGTGCGCCGGGCGTGCGAGGCCTCGCTGGCCCGGCTCGGGGTCGACCACATCGACCTCTACTACCAGCACCGCAGCGACCCCGCCGTGCCCATCGAGGAGACGGTCGGGGCCATGGCCGGACTGGTGGCCGAGGGCAAGGTCCGCTTCCTCGGCCTGTCCGAGGCCAGCCCGGACACCCTGCGCCGGGCCACGGCCGTCCACCCCATCTCGGCCCTCCAGAGCGAGTGGTCGCTCTGGAGCCGCGACATCGAGGCCGCGGTGGTGCCCACCGCCCGTGCGCTCGGCATCGGCATCGTGGCCTACAGCCCGCTCGGTCGGGGCTTCCTCACCGGCCGGCTGACCTCGCCGGACGACTTCCCCGAGGGCGACTTCCGCCGGTTCCTCCCCCGGTTCACCGGCGAGAACTTCGCCCGCAACCTCGCGCTGGTGGCGTCGGTGCGCGGCCTGGCCGAGGCCAAGGGATGCACCCCGGGCCAGCTCGCCCTGGCCTGGGTGCTCGCCCGGGGAGACGATGTCGTGCCCATCCCCGGCACCAAGCGCCGCACCTACCTGGAGGAGAACGCGGCCGCGGGGGACGTCGTCCTCGACGCCGGGGACCTGGCCGCGCTCGAGGCCGCCTTCCCGGCGGACGCCGCCGCCGGGGACCGCTACCCGGACATGCGCCCCCTCGGGGTGGCGACCCCGCCGGCCTGACCGAGGCCCCGCCGGTCAGAGACGGCGGAGCACGGTGACGACCCGTCCGTAGACGGCCACCTCCCCGGGGGCGAACTCCAAGGGGGAGAGGTGGGCGTTGGCCGGGGTCAGCACCACCCGGCCGTCCCGGCGCGACAGCGTCTTGATGGTGGCTTCGTCGCCCGGGATGCCGGCCACCACCACGTCGCCGTCGTCGGCGTCGGGCTGCTGGCGCACGACGACGAAGTCGCCGTCGACGATCCCGGCGTCGACCATGGAGTCGCCCCGGACCCGGAGCATGAACAGGGTGCCGCTGCCGGTGAAGTCCTCGGGGAGGGGGTAGAGCTCCTCGACGTTCTCCTGGGCCAGGACGCCGGTGCCGGCGGCCACCTCACCCACCAGGGGCACGTGCCGGGTGGGACGGGCGTCGGCGATGACCTTCGACGACGGGTCGTAGCAGACCTCGATGGCCCGGGGCTTGGTCGGGTCGCGCCGGAGGTACCCCTCGCGCTGGAGCACGGCGAGGTGGGCGTGGACGGTCGAGGAGGAGGTCAGCCCCACCGCCTCGCCGATCTCGCGCACCGAGGGCGGGTAGCCCCGGTCGCGCACGGCTCCGGCGATGCAGTCGAGGATCTGCTTCCGCTTGGGGCTGAGTACCTGGGCCATGGCTCCTCCGGGAGGTGGATCGCCGCCGGGCGAACGTCTGTTTGCCCGACGGTAGTCCCGCCCGGTTCGGAAAGCAAACATCCGTTCGAAGAAACCGTTGACAGCGAACAGACGTTCGTGCTGAGATGGGGCCATGGCGAACACAGGTTCGATGATCCAGCGGCCGTCGCCCGCGGTCGGCCCGGTCCGGCCGAGCCCGAACGCAAGGAGGACCGGGCGATGACCGCCCTGCTCACCGCGCCCCGCACCGGCACCGTCCCCCTCCGCCCGGACGGGCGCGCCGGCCCGGCCCGCCCGGCCCTGCGCCTCGTCGGCCCGGCCGACGACCCGGCCGACGATCCGGCCGACGATCCGGCGGCCGTCGGACCACGACGGGCCGCCCGGCGGACCTCGCCGGCGGTGCGCCGTCGCCGGACCCTGCTCGCGGCCATGGGCCTCGGCCTGGTCGCCCTCGCCCTCCCGCTGGGCGGGGTCGGTGGTCCCTCCCACACCACCGGCCCCTCCCTGGCGGGTGCCGGTCAGCCGGCGACGTACACGGTCCAGGCCGGCGACACCCTCTGGTCGATCGCCGAGCGGATGGACCCCGGGGCCGACCCCCGTCCCACGGTGGACCGGCTCGCCGCCGAGCTGGGCACCGACGAGGTGGTCCCCGGCGAGCAGCTCACCCTGCGCTGAGCGGGGGAGGCCCGGTGCCGGTCGGGTCCACGGCGGCCGCGCCGAGGGGGTGGTCGGACGGTTCGGGCGGTAGCCTCGGGTCCGTGCGGTGTCCGTGGTGCCTGGCCGACGACGACCGAGTCGTCGATTCGCGGGTGGCCGAGGACGGGGCGGCCATCCGGCGCCGGCGCGAGTGCGCCCGCTGCGGCAACCGCTACACGACCTTCGAGCGGGTCGACGAGGTCCCGCTCGTGGTGGTGAAGCGCTCCGGCCTGCGTCAGCCCTTCGACGGTGGCAAGGTCATCGACGGCCTCCGGGCGGCCACCAAGAACAGGCCGGTCACCGAGGACCAGCTCGAGACGGTGGCCCGCCAGGTCGAGGAAGCGCTGCGCGACGAGGGTCCCGTGGTCACCTCGGAGCAGGTCGGCCTGGCCGTGCTCGAGCGCCTGCGGGACGTGGACGAGGTGGCCTACCTGCGGTTCGCCAGTGTGTACAAGGGCTTCGAAGGGGCCGACGACTTCCGGCGGGAGGTCCGCCTCCTCACCAAGTCGACCGCTCCCAAGCAGCCGGGCGCCTGACCGGTGGCGGAGGTGCTCACCGAGGTGCCGCGTCGGGCCGTCGCCATCTACGCCCATCCGGACGACCCCGACGTCTCGTGCGGCGGGACCCTGGCGGCCTGGGCCGCAGCCGGCTGCGAGGTCCACGCCGTCATCTGCACCGACGGGGGCAAGGGCACGTCCGACCCGGCGGCCGACCAGGCCGGCCTCGTCGCCCTGCGGGCCGAGGAGGCGGCGCGGGCCGCGAAGGTGCTGGGACTGGCCGGCCAGGAACTGCTCGGGTACCCGGACGGCGAGCTGGCCGACACACCCGGGTTCCGGGCCGCCCTGGTGGCCGTGGTGCGGCGGCTCCGACCGGACACGGTGCTCTGTCCCGACCCGACCGCCGTCGTCTTCGGGCAGGAGTACTTCAACCACCGGGACCACCGCATCACCGGGATGGCCGTGCTCGACGCCGTGGCCCCGGCCGCCGCCCTCCCCCTGTACTTCCCCGAGACCGGTCCGGCCCACCAGGTCGGCACGGTCCTCCTCTCGGGCACGCTCGACCCCGACGTGTGGGTCGACGTGTCGACGAGCGTGGACGCCAAGGCCGAGGCGGTGGCGTGCCACCGGAGCCAGTTCCCCGACGGTGAGCCGTGGGCGGCGACGGCCGTGCGGCTGGCCGCCGAGGACGCCGGCCGGCAGGCCGGAGTGGCCCTGGCCGAAGGGTTCCGCCGGCTGCGCCTGGCCGGGTGACCGCCACCCGGGGCGACCCGGGGTCGTCCGGCCCGCGGGTCGTCCTCCACGTCGACATGGACGCGTTCTTCGCCTCGGTCGAGGTGCGGGACGACCCGGGGCTCGCCGGGCGGGCGGTGATCGTCGGCGGGAGCGGGCCCCGGGGCGTGGTGGCCGCCTGCACCTACGAGGCCCGACGGTACGGCGTGCACTCGGCCATGTCCTCGGTCGAGGCCCGCCGGCGCTGCCCTGACGCACTCTTCCTGTCCGGACGCTACGACCGCTACGCCGAGGAGAGCGCCCGGCTCCACGCCGTGCTCCACGCCTTCACCCCCCTCGTCGAGGGCGTCGCGCTCGACGAGGCGTTCCTCGACGTCACCGGCTCGGTCCACCTGTTCGGTGACGGGCCGGCCATCGGCGCGGCCATTCGGCGGCGGGTGGCCGATGAGCTCGGCCTGGCCTGCTCGGTGGGGGTCGGCCGGTCCAAGCTCATGGCCAAGCTGGCCTCGAAGGCGGCCAAGCCGTCGGCCACCCGGAACGGCGTCGTCGCCGGTGCCGGGGTGGTCGCGGTCGCCGCCCAGGACGAGCTGGCCTTCCTCCACCCGTTGCCCGTGCGGGCCCTGTGGGGCATCGGCCCGGCCACCGAGCGCCGGCTCCGGGCGCTCGGGGTGGCCACGGTCGGGGAGCTGGCCGCCGTGCCGCCGACCGCGCTCGAGCGTCACCTCGGGAGCGCCCTCGGCCGGCAGCTGGCCGGCCTGGCCCGTGCCGAGGACGACCGTCCGGTGCTCCCCGGGCGGGAGGCCAAGTCGGTCGGCCACGAGGAGACCTTCGCCGGCGACGTGTGGGACCGGGACGACCTCCACCGGCGCCTGCACCGGCTGGTCGACGCCTCGGCCACGGCACTGCGGACGGCCGGGCGGACGGCCCGGACGGTGACGGTGAAGCTCCGATTCGGCGACTTCACGCAGGTGGTCCGGTCCCAGACGCTCGAGGTGCCGGTGGACGCCACGCCGGCGGTGGCGGCGGTGGCCGCCGCGCTCCTCGACACCGTGGGCGTCGACCGGGGCGTCCGGCTCCTCGGCGTGAGCCTCTCGGGCCTCGCCGACCCCGGGGACGGGACGCAGCTGGCCCTCCCCTTCGGGCCGGTGGTCGCCGGGGCGGCGGGGCCGGCCCCGGCCACGACCCGCCTCCAGGACGTGTGGGGGCCGGTCGCCGCGGCGGTCGACGCGGTGCGGGCCCGGTACGGGAGGACGGCCGTCGGGCCCGCCTCCCTGGTCGCCGACGCGGGCCTCGACGTCCGCCGGCGCGGGGAGGCCCAGTGGGGACCCCAGCCGGACCGGGCCGGTCCCGGGTCGCCTCCCGACCGTGGGCCGGGGGGTTGAGGGGCCGCGGCGGGAGGCGGGGCGGTAACATGGCCGTGGTGCGAGATCGAGCGTCAGCCGCGGCCCGTGGAGCCGGGGGGAGCAGGGGGGTCGTGCGGTCGGCCGTCAGCTGCGCGAGGATGATGGGTGCGATCACCGCAGGGGCAGGCGAGAGGTGGAGGGGACGAAGCAGTGCCGCTCTCTGAGCACGAACAGCGCATCCTTCACGAACTCGAGCAGTCCCTCTACCACGAGGATCCCGAGTTCGCGGAGCGGGTGCGGTCGGAGACCGTGTACCGCCACGCCGGGCGGTACTGCATCTGGTCGGCGCTGGTGTTCGTGGCCGCCCTGGTCTTCATGTTGTTCACGTTCGCCCGGAGCACCGTCCTCGGGTTCGTCGGCGTCATCGTCATGTTCCTCTCGGGCGTGGTCTTCGCCAACAACGCCCGGCGCATGGGCAAGGCCGGGATCGACGACATCTCGCGCTCGCTGCACAGCCGCAACCTCGGCCAGACGGTCCACGATCCCCGTGACTGGATCCGTGGGCGCTTCCACCGCGAGGACTGAGCCCCCTCCGTTCGGGAAGAGGGGCGCCACCGGGGCCGTCGGCGCCGAGGGGCGCCCGCCGGGCGCGGTGCTGGCCGTGGACATCGGCGGGACGAAGCTGGCGGCGGGGTGCGTGACCGCCGGCGGCGAGCTCCTGGTCGACGGGCGGGTCCCGACACCGGACAGCGACGACCCCGAGGCCATCTTCGACGCCCTCACGACCGTCGTGGGCGCCGTCCTCGACCGGTCGCCGGTGGCCGCGGAGGCCTGCGGGGTGGGATGCGGCGGTCCGATGGAGGAGCACGGCGCGACCGTCTCGCCGCTGAACATCCCCGCCTGGCACCGCTTCCCGCTGCGCCACCGCCTCGAGGCACTGGTGGGGCTGCCCGTCCACGTCGACAACGACGCCAAGGCCCTGGCCCTGGGGGAGGGGTGGCGCGGCGCCGCGGCCGGTGTCGGCGACTACCTGGCCATGGTGGTCTCGACCGGGGTGGGCGGGGGGATCGTCCTCGACGGCCGCCTGCTCGACGGTGCCGGCGGCAACGCCGGGCACATCGGCCACGTGGTGGTCGAGCCGGACGGCCGGCCCTGTGCCTGCGGCGGTCGCGGCTGCCTGGAGGCCGAGGCCTCGGGCACGGCGGTCCGCGCCGTCACCGGGCGGCCGGCGGCCGAGGCCGGCGTCGAGGTCCGCCGCCGGACGGGCACGCTGGTGGGCCGGGCGGTGGCCTCGGTGGCCAACCTCCTCGACCTGCAGCTGGCCGTGGTGGCCGGCTCGGTGGCCTTCGGCTACGGCCCGGACTTCTTCACCGCGGCCCAGGACGAGGTGACCGCCCGCTGCGGACTGGCCTTCGCCCGCCCGACCCGGGTCGTTCCCGCCGGGCTGGGAGCGGACGCCCCGCTGGTCGGGGCGGCGGCCGTGGCCCTGCGCCGCGCCGGCGCGCCGGGAGTGGCCCGGTGAGCGGCGCCCGAGGCGCCAGGGTGGCCCCGCGGGCGGTGGCCGGCCTGGCGCCCGCCGTGCTGGGCCGACCCGATCTGTGGTGGACGGCCCTCGGGGCCCTCCGGCGGATGGCGCCACCCGGGTGGTGGCGGACCCGGCCCCACCTGCCCCTGCCCGACCGGCGACTGTGGGCCTTCCGCATGCAGACGGCCTACGGCAGCGAGTCCGCCGCGCCCGACCGGTCGGACCTGGTGGCCTACCTGGAGTGGTGCCGGGCCACGGCCCGCCGCCGCCGCCAGAGGGCATGACCGACGGTCCCCGGACCCCGGCGCACCGGCCCGGCGGCCGGGCGGGGTAATTTCCAGGTCCATGAACGCTCCGCCGGGAGCCAGAGGCCGATCGGCGCCCCCCCGGGGCGTGGCGGCGACGACCGCCCCGGCCGGGCGCGGACCCACCACCGGGACCCGCCGGGCCCTCGTGCTCAACGCCACGTTCGAGCCGCTCGGCATCGTCTCGTCCCGCCGGGCCGTGCTCCTCGTGCTCGACACCAAGGCCGAGCTCCTCCACACCACCGAGCGCGTGTTCCGCGCCGAGCGGGTGAGCGTGCCCGAGCCCTCGGTGGTCCGGCTGGTCCGCTACGTCCCGGTGCCCCGCCACTTCCGGGTCGCCGTCAACCGGCGCACGGTCTTCGCCCGGGACGGGGCCCGGTGCCAGTACTGCGGCTCGACGGCGGAGAACCTCGACCATGTCATCCCGCGGAGCCGGGGCGGGCCGCACACCTGGGAGAACGTGGTGGCCGCCTGCCGGCGCTGCAACACCCGCAAGGAAGACCGGCTGCCCCACGAAGCCGGCATGGTCCTCCGGGCGACGCCCGTCGCCCCCCGCCACCGGGTCCACCTGCTCGCCCTGTGCGGAGGTGTGCGCGACGACTGGTCCACCTACCTCGGGGTGGCCGCCGCGGGCGAGCAGCTGACCGCCTGACCTCGTCCGGCCGGGGCCGGGCCGGCTGCGAGACTGGAGGCGTGCCCGCCTCCTGGCTCCTCGAGGAGCGTCGTGCCTCCGCCGCCGAGCTGCACGCGTCGTGGCCGGCCGCGGTGGCCGGCGGCACCCGCCGGGTGGCCCGGTGCCGCCCGGACGGCCCGGCCGTCGTGCTGGGGTCGACCCAGCCCGACGGCGCGCTCGACGGCGCGCGGGTCCGGGCCGCCGGGCTGTCCGTGGCCCGCCGGGGGTCGGGCGGGGGGGCCGTGCTCGTCGCTCCCGACGGGCCGGTCTGGGTCGACCTCTGGCTCCCGGTCGGCGACCCCCTGTGGGTGGACGACGTCGGTCGGTCCTTCGGCTGGTTGGGCGCCGCCTGGCGCGACGCCCTCGGCGCCCTCGGCGCGGCCGGACTCGCGGTGCGCGGCCCGGGCCGGACCGGTGCCGCCCCGTGGGCCCGGCTCGTCTGCTTCGGCGGGGTCGGCGCCGGGGAGGTGACCGACGCCTCCGGACGCAAGGTGGTCGGCCTGGCCCAGCGCCGGACGCGTGGGGGTGCGTGGTTCCATACGGCCTGCCTGCTCCGGTGGGATCCGCGGCCGCTCGTCGACGTCCTGGCACTCCCCGAGGACGTCCGGGCCCGGGCCACGGCCGACCTGGCCGGGACGGCCGTGGGCCTGGACGGACTTCCGGGCGTGGGCCCGACCGGCCCCGGTCGGGTGCTGGCCGCCCTCCGCGCCGCCCTGCCCTGAGCCGCGGCGCGCCCGGCGACGCCGCCTCGCCCCGCCGGTCCCGCGTCCCCCACCCCGGGGAGGCCCGACGACGTTCCCGGGTGACCCGGACCGGCCCGTGGCGCGCCCGGGTCGGGAAGGGTCCGAAGTGGTTGACGAGTGGGGGAGTGGGGTTTATGGTGGAGGAAAGTGGTGTGAAAGGGAGGGACCCGGGCGTTCGGGTCCCCGGGCACTGCGGGGAGCGTTGTGGGAGCAGGCACGAGTGGCACGGTTCTTCGGCAGGTACGAGCACTCGCTCGACGACAAGGGAAGGGTGATCCTGCCGTCGAAGTTCCGCGTCCCGTTCGACCGGGGGGGCTACCTGACCGAGTTCCAGGACGGCTGCCTGGCCCTGTGGACCCCGGACCAGTTCGAGCAGCAGATGGACGCCATGATGGAGCGGGCGGCCTCGGGACGCAGCGACCGGAACCTGGCCCGCCTGTGGGCGTCGACCTCCCACGACGTGGAGATCGACCGGCAGGGGCGGATGGCCATCCCGGCCCGGCTGCGCGAGTACGCCGGACTGGAGTCCGACGTCCTGGTCCTCGGGGCGATCGACCGGGTGGAACTGTGGAACCGGGCCTCGTGGGACGAGAAGGTGCTGCCCGAGGAGGCCCGGCTGACCCAGGGCGACGACGGCTGAGTGGCGACGTGCGCCTCACGATCGTCCGCCCCGGCACGCACAGTGACCTCCCGCCCGGCGCCCGCCGGACCCGTGGCGGCACCGCCGTGCTCTCGCCGGTGGCCGACCCGGCACCCCCGGCCGTGCCGGCCCCCCGCCCAGACGGTGCCGTCGGTCGGGCCGACTGCCGGCGGATCACGTCCTGCCCGGTGGACCACGCCCCGGTCACCGCGGCCGAGCAGGCCGAGCGGTCGGGCCACCCGGCCGGGATGCGCCGGCTCACCCCCCTCGAGTCGGGCCTGGCCGCCGTGGTCCGGCACGATGTCCACATCGAGCGCGTCTGGCCCATGCGCCGTCCCCCGACCGGAACACTGGAAGACTCCTCCTCCGCCTCCTTCCAGTCGGACCGTCGCGGCACTCCACCCGCACGACTCGTGCCGGTCGGGGGACTGCGGATGAGCCAGGCCTTCCCCCATGAGCCGGTCATGGCCGCCGAGGTGGTCGACCTCCTGGCCACCGTGCCCGACGGCCTGGTCGTGGACGCCACGCTCGGCGGTGCCGGCCACGGGCGGGCCATCCTCGAGTCGCGGGCCGGGCTCCGGCTCCTCGGCCTCGACCGGGACCCGGTGGCCGTCGAGGCGGCCCGAGCCGAGCTCGCCGACTTCGGTGACCGGGCCATCGTCCGTCAGGCGCGCTTCGACGCCCTGGCCGAGGTGGTGCGGGACGTCGCGGGGGCCGCCGCTGCGCCGGTCGGAGAGCCCTGCCTGAGCGGCGTGCTCTTCGATCTCGGGGTCAGCTCCCCCCAGCTCGACGTGGCCGAGCGCGGCTTCTCCTACCGTCGCGACGGCGCCCTCGACATGCGCATGGACCCGACGGTGGGCCGGACCGCGGCGGACGTGGTCAACGAGTCCGACGAGGAGACCCTGGTCGAACTGTTCGTGGCCAACGGCGAGACGCGGTTCGCCCGGCGGATCGCCCGGGCCATCGTGGCCGCCCGGCCGCTCGCCACCACCGGACAGCTGGCCGACGTGGTCCGCGCCGCCATCCCGGCGGCCGCCCGGCGGACGGGCGGTCACCCCGCCCGGCGGGTCTTCCAGGCCGTCCGCATCGCCGTCAACGAGGAGCTCGACCAGCTGCACACCGGGCTCGACCGGGCGCTCGACCTCCTCGTGCCCGGTGGGCGGTGCATCGTCATCTCCTACCATTCGGGCGAGGACCGCCTGGTCAAGACGGTCTTCACCCGGGCCGCCACCGACGACTGCCGGTGCCCTCCCGGCCTGCCCTGCGTGTGCGGGGCCGCGCCGGAGTACCGCCTCCTGTCCCGGGGCGCCCGCCGCCCGACCCCCGGAGAGATCGCCGCCAACCACCGCGCCGAGGCGGCGCGCCTGCGCGGCGTCGAGCGTCTGCCGCCCACCGGCGGAGCCTCCCCCACGGACGCCGTCGAGGCGCCCGCCGACGGTGAGGTGGCCTGATGGCCCCGGCCGCCCCGGCACCGGCCCGCCGGCCCGCCCCCCGGCCCGCCCCGCGGCCCGCCCCGCGGCGCCCGCCGCTGCGGATCTTCGAGCCCGCCCCCCGGCGGACCCGCAGCCCGCACCGCTCCCGCCGGGCCCGGCTGGTGCTCTCCGCCGCCCTGGTCCTCGGCGGCGTCCTGACCGTGGTGGTGGGCGACTCCCTCGTCACCCAGGGGCAGGTCCGACTGGCCGTGGTCGAGCAGCAGATCGCCCAGCAGATGACCACGGAGAAGGCGGCCCAGACCCAGGTGGCGGAGCTGGCCGCCCCCACCCGGGTCGTGGCCAAGGCCATCCAGCTCGGACTGGTGGCCCCGGCCCAGGTCGTGGACCTCCCAGAGGTGCCCCTGAACGTCCCGCTGCCCGTTCCCCAGACGGGCCCCGCCGTGCCGGCCCCGGCGCCGGCGCCGGCAGCGGCCCCGGCCACCCCCCGCGCCACTCCTGCGGCCGCACCGGCCACCTCCCCGGTCGCCACCCCTGCGCCGGCGCGGTGAGCCCCGTCGTCCTGCTCAACCGGCGCGCCCGCGCCGTCCGGCTGTTCCTCGTGGTCGCCTTCGTCCTGCTCGTCGGCCGGCTCGTCGGGGTCCAGGAGTTCAGCCACCAGCACTACGCCGCCCTCTCGACGGCCCAGCTCACCCAGACCGTGTCGATCCCGGCCCTGCGCGGCGGGATCTACGATCGCAACGGCGAGGTGCTGGCCGAGACGGTGACCCGCCAGACGGTGGTGGCCGACCCGATGCTCATCACCCGCCCGGCGCCCATCGCCGACGCCCTCTCGCCACTGCTCGGGGTGCCGACGGCCACGCTGCGGGCCCAGCTGACCGAGCATTCCGGCTTCGTCTACCTGGCCCACCGGGTGGCCGATCCGGTCGCCGCGGCCATCACCAAGCTCCGGCTGCCCGGCATCAACCTCATCCCCGAGTCCCAGCGGGTCGTACCGGTGGGACGCCTGGCCCAGCCCGTGGTGGGCACGGTGGCCTGGAACGGCAGCGGCAACTCGGGCCTCGAGTACCAGTACCAGCAACTCCTGGCCGGCACGGCCGGGACCGAGGACCTGCTCCAGTCGCCCGGCGGCGTCGCCCTCCCGAGCGGCAACCGCACGACGGCGGCCCACCCCGGCACCGGTCTCGAGCTCACCATCGACGAGTCGATCCAGTACGTGGCCGAGCAGGCCCTCGCCGCCGAGGTCGTGGCCTCCCACGCCCAGGGCGGCACGGCGGTGGTGATGGACGTGAAGTCGGGGGACATCCTGGCCATGGCCAACCTGTCCGCCACCCCGACCACCCCGGGGGGGGCCTCCGCCGCCAGCCCCGCGCCGGCCCCGGCGACCACCTCGGGACCGACCCTCCTGGCCTCCTCGGACACGCTGCCGGCCGGCGTGCAGGAGGCGCCCAGCAACTCCGCCGTGACCCAGGTCTACGAGCCCGGCTCCGTCTTCAAGCTGGTGACGTTCTCGGCCGCCCTGACCGACGGCCTGATCTCGCCCGAGCAGCCCTTCACCATCCCCGGGTCGCTGCCCATGGGCCAGTACGTCTTCCACGACGCCGAGGCCCACGGGACCGAGCAGCTCACGGCCACCCAGATCCTGGCCCAGTCGTCGAACATCGGGACCATCGAGATCACCCAGGGACTCGGTGAGACCCGGCTCCTCAACCAGATCTCGCTGCTCGGCTTCGGCCATCCCACCGGGCTGGGCTTCCCGGGGGAGTCCCAGGGACTCGTGCCCGGCCCGGCCCAGTGGACGCAGACGTCCATCGGTTCGACGCCCATCGGCCAGGACGACGCCGTGACCGCCCAGCAGGTGCTCGACGCCTACAACGCCGTGGCCAACGGCGGGGTGTTCGTGGCTCCGCGCCTGGTCCGGGGGTACGTCGACGGCTCCGGCGGTGTCACCGCCGCGCCGCCGTCGTCGACCCGACGGGTCATCGCCCCGTCCATCGACGCCGAGCTGACCACCATGTTCGAGGCCGTCGTGACCGGCGGCACCGGCACCTCGGCGGCCATCGACGGCTATACGGTGGCGGGCAAGACAGGCACCGCCCAGATCCCCAACCCCAACCACCTCGGCTACATCCCGGGCGCGTTCTACGGGACCTTCGCCGGGTTCGCCCCGGCCCAGCACCCGGTGCTCTCGGCCATCGTGGTCCTGGACCATCCCACGCCGATCTACGGTGGTGCGGTCGCTGCACCGGTGTTCTCCAAGATCATGGCCTACGCACTCCACCATTACGGCATCCCCACCACGGCCGCCGCCGTCACCTCCGCCTCGAGCACGGCGGTGGGCGGCACGGGCAGCGTCACCGTGCCACCCGGCGCGGTGACGGAGGGGCCGTAGGTGGCCGGGGCGACGTACCGCCCGCCCTCCCCACGCCCCCGCACCCCTCGGAACGCCCCGTGGTCGTGATGAGCGACCTCCTCGGCGAGGTGGAGGTGACCGGCACCCGCGGGGACCCGACGGCCACGGAGGTCCGGACCGTGGAGTTCGACAGCCGCCGGGCATCGCCCGGCGCACTGTTCTGCTGCGTGCCCGGCCGCCGCACCGACGGACACCTCCACGCCGCCGAGGCCGTGGCCCGCGGCGCGACCTCGCTGCTCTGCGAGCACTTCCTCGACCTCGCCGTGACCCAGGTCCGGGTGCCCATCGGGGGTGTGCGGCCGGCCATGGCCCGGGTGGCCACCGCCTTCTACGGGCACCCGGCCCGACAACTCACCACCGTCGGGGTCACCGGCACCAACGGCAAGACGACCGTCTCCCAGCTGGTGCGGTCGGTCCTCGAGACCGACGGCCGCCGCACGGGAGCGCTCGGCACCCTGGCCGGGGTCCGGACCACCCCCGAGGCCCCGGACCTCCAGCGCACCCTGGCCGGACTGGCGCACGACGGCTGCGTGGCGGCCGTCCTGGAGGTCTCCTCCCACGCCCTCACCGAGCACCGGGTGGACGGCATCCGCTTCGATGTGGCCGCCTTCACCAACCTGAGCCGCGACCACCTCGACCACCACGGGGGCATGGAGGCGTACTTCGCCGCCAAGGCGTCGCTCTTCACCCCGGACCGCTGTGCCCGGGCCGTCGTCTTCGTGGACGATCCCTGGGGGGCCCGGTTGGCCGCCTCCCTCGCCGACGACCGAGTGGTCCGGGTCCGCCGGGACGAGGCCAGCGACGTGGAGCTCGCCGTGGGGACGACCCGGTTCGGGTGGCGGGGGCACCGGGTCACCCTGCCCCTGACGGGGCGGTTCAACGTGGACAACGCCCTGGTGGCCGCGGCCGTGGCCGTGGCGCTCGGGGTGGCCGAGGACAGGGTGGCGGCCGGCCTGGCCGCGGCCGCGCCGGTGCCCGGCCGCATGGAGGTGGTCGGGCCCGGGGCGCCGGTGGCCGTGGTGGTCGACTACGCCCACACCCCGGGCGGCCTCGAGGTGGCGCTCCGGGCCTGTCGGTCCCTGGCCGGTGAGGGACGGGTGCTGTGCGTCTTCGGGTGCGGCGGGGACCGCGACGCCGGCAAGCGCCCGGAGATGGGCCGGGTCGCCTCCCTCCTGGCCGACCTGGTCGTGCTCACCTCGGACAACCCGCGCTCGGAGGAGCCGGGCGCCATCATCGCCGCCGTGGTGGCCGGGTTGGCCCCGGGCACGGTGCCCGTGGTGGAGCCGGACCGGGCGGCGGCCATCCGGGCGGCCGTGGCGCGGGCCGAACCCGGTGACCTCGTCCTGGTGGCGGGCAAGGGGCACGAGACGACCCAGACGGTGGCCGGGCGCGCCGTTCCCTTCGACGACCGGCAGGAGGCTGCGGCCGCCCTGGCCGAGCGGTTCGGTGGCGGCCCGGCGTGATCTCGCTCATGACCTCCGGGGGCATCGCCCTGTGGGTGGCCGTCCTGTCGACCCCCGTCCTCATCCGCTGGCTGCTGCGCCACAACATCGGCCAGCACATCCGCGAGGACGGGCCCCGGGTGCACATCGCCAAGGCAGGCACGCCGACCATGGGCGGGATCTGCATCGTGGCCGCCGTCGTGGGCGGGTACCTCGTGGCCCACGGCGTTCCGGGCGTCACCTTCTCCCGCTCGGGCGCCCTGGTCCTGCTGGCCATCGCCGGGGCCGCCGTCATCGGGTTCGCCGACGACTGGATCAAGGTCCGGCACCGTCGCAGCCTCGGACTCAACAAGCGGACCAAGTTCGGCGCCCAGATCGCCCTGGGACTGACCTTTTCGTTGCTGGGCGTCTACTGGGCCCACGCGTCGACGACCCTCTCGTTCACGCGCTACGACTCGGTCGGGCTCCACATGGGGACCGCCGCGTGGGTCGTGTGGGCCACCCTCATCATCGCCGGCTCGGCCAACGCCGTGAACCTGACCGACGGGCTGGACGGGCTGGCCGCCGGGTCCTCCACCTTCTGCTTCGCCTGCCTGGCCATCATCGGGTACTGGCAGTACCGGCACTTCGCCATCTACCACGTGGCCGACGCCCTGGACCTGGCCCTGGCCGCGGTGGCCCTGGCCGGGGCCTGTCTCGGGTTCCTGTGGTGGAACGCCGCCCCGGCGCGCATCTTCATGGGGGACACCGGGTCGCTGGCCATCGGGTCCGGCCTGGCCGGTCTGTGCCTGCTCATGAACCTCGACCTGCTGCTGGTGGTCATCGGCGGGCTCTTCGTGATCGAGACCCTCTCGGTGGTGATCCAGGTGGTGAGCTACCGGCTCTTCCACCGGCGGGTGTTCAAGATGGCCCCGCTCCACCACCACTTCGAGCTCATGGACTGGCCGGAGACCACGGTCATCGTCCGCTTCTGGATCCTGGCCGGGCTCTTCGCCGCCCTCGGCCTCGGCATCTTCTACGGCGACTTCCTGTCGGTGGGGGCGCTGTGAGGGCGGCCGCCGGCCCCAGGGGGTTCCACCACCTGGGGGCCGTGGTGGGGGAGGCTGGGGGCATGCAGCGGGGAGATCCGGCGCGCGGGGCCGACCGGTCCGACGGTCCCCGTGCCCGGCCGGAGGCAGGCCGTGGCTGAGCGCCCCGCGGCCCGGACATCGCCGCTCGGCCGCCTGGCGGCCCTGCCCACGGCGCCGGCCATCGCCGTCCTGGTGTCCGTGCTGTGCGCCGCCGGCCTCGTCATGGTCGGGTCGGCGTCGCCGGTCATCTCGCTCGGCATCTACCACTCGCCGTGGACGATCCTCATCCGCCAGGCGATGTGGATGGCCGTCGGGGCGTGCGCCCTCGTGCTCTGCGCCCGGATCGACTACCGCCGGTGGCGTGCGCTGCGGGGCCCGCTCGTCCTCGGCAGCCTGGCCCTCCTGGTGGCCGTCCCGGTGGCCGCCAAGGTGGCCCCCTCGTTGGCCCCGACCACGGCCGGATCGGCGCGTTGGATCGGCATCGGCTTCCTCCGCATCCAGCCCTCGGAACTCATGAAGCTGGCCCTGGCCGTCTTCGCCGCCGATCTCGTGACCCGGCGCGGCGACCGGATGGACGAGCCCAAGCGGGTGATCGCCCCGGTCCTGGCCGTCCTCGGCATCGCCGCCGCCCTCATCCTGAAGCAGCCCGACATGGGCACCGCCCTCGTGCTGTGCTGCATCGCCTTCGGCATCCTGTTCATGGGTGGCGTCCCCATGGCCCCCATCGGCAAGGTGCTCGGAGTCTTCGCCGCCCTCGCCCTCGTCGTCGGGGTCATCGACCCCTACCGCCGGGAGCGCATCCTGTCCTTCCTCAACCCCGGCGCCCATCAGGCCGGCTCGGGCTACCAGGTCTGGCAGTCACTGATCGGGCTGGGCTCGGGACACCTGTTCGGCCTCGGACTGGGCGGCGGGCGCGAGAAGTGGGGGACCCTGCCCAACGCCTACACCGACTTCATCTTCTCGGTGGTGGGGGAGGAGCTCGGCATGATCGGGGCCGTGTGCATCCTCGCCCTCTTCTTCGCCCTGGCCTGGTACGGGCTGCGTGCCGCCACCCGGGCACCCGACCGCTTCGGGGGTCTCCTGGCCGTGGGCGTGACCACCTGGATCACCACCCAGGCCGTCATCAACGTCGGCGCGGTGATCGGGGTCCTCCCCGTCACCGGCATCCCCCTGCCGTTCATCTCCTTCGGCGGGTCGTCGCTCGTGATCTCCATGGCCGCCGTCGGGATCCTGCTCAACATCGCCGCCCAGGAGCGCCTCCCGCGGCGCGCCCCGTCCGCCCGGCGCCGCCTCGCCCGGACGTGACCGCACAGCGCTTCGCGCTGGTGGCGGGCGGAGGAACGGCGGGACACCTCCAGCCCGCGTTGGCCGTCGCCGAGGCCCTGGTGGCGGCCGGCCACGACCGGGCCGAGATCGAGTTCGTCGGCTCGACCCGCGGCCAGGACGCCGCCGCCCTCGAGGGGACCGGCTTCCCCGTGACCCTTCTGCCCGGCCGCGGGATCGTCCGGAGCGTGGCCCCCCGGCACCTGGTGGGCAACGCCGTGGCCTGCGCCGAGCTCCTGGTGGCCGCGGTGCGGGCCGTCGGCCTGGTGGGCCGGCGACGACCCCGGGTGGTGGTGGCCGTCGGCGGCTACGCCAGTCTGGCCGCCGGGGTGGCCGCCGTCGTCCGCCGGGTCCCGCTGGTCCTGATCAACATCGACGCCGTGCCCGGTGCGGCCAACCGCCTCCTCGGGCGGTTCGCCCGGGCGGCCGCCGTGGCCTGGGAGGGCACGCCCCTGCCCCGGGCCGTGGTCACCGGCACCCCGGTGCGGCCGGCCATCGCCGCCGTCGAGCACAGCGTCGCGGCGCGTCGCGAGGCCCGGGGGCGTCTGGGGCTGCCCGAGGACCGCAGGGTGGTGGCCGCCTTCGGCGGCTCGCTCGGTGCCCGCCGCATCAACCAGGCCGTCGACGGCCTGGCCACGGTGTGGCGCCACCGCCGGGACCTGGCCCTGTTCCACATCGTCGGACGGCGCGACTGGGCGGCCTACGGGGACGCCGGGCCCCGTCCGCCGGAGGACGGTGCCTCCGGCCTCGCCGTGGTGCGTGTCCCCTACGAGGACCGGATGGACGCGGTCTACGCCGCCTGCGACGTCGTGGTGTGCCGGGCGGGGGCCATGACCGTGGCCGAGCTAGCCGCCGCCGGCGTCCCGGCCGTGCTCGTGCCCCTGCCGGGTGCCCCCGGCGACCACCAGACGGCCAACGCCCGGGTGCTCGGGGGCCAGGGGGCAGCCGTCCTCCTGGCCGACGAGGCGTGCACGGCCGCCGGCCTGGCCGGGGTGCTCGACGGCCTGCTGGCCGATCCGGCGTCCCTGGCGGCCATGGGGGCCCGGGCCGCCGGTCTGGGCCGACGGGATGCGGCCGCGGCCGGGGCGCGGGTGGTCGAGGCCCACGCCGCACCGGCCCGGGGGCGGGCGTGACCGTCGCCGGGCCCGCCGACCTCGATCCGGACCGCCCCCGGCGGGTGCACGTGGTGGGCATCGGGGGGGCGGGCATGAGCGCCATCGCCACCGTGCTGCGGGCCATGGGCCACACCGTCACCGGCAGCGACCTGCGGGCCTCGCCGGTGACCGAGCGGCTGGCCGCGGCCGGGATCGTCGTGTCGGTCGGCCACGACCCGGCACACGTCGACGGGGCCGACCTCGTGACCCGTTCCAGCGCGGTGGCACCGGACAACCCCGAGGTGGTGGCGGCGGTGGCGGCCGGCATCCCGGTGCTCACCCGGGCCGAGACCCTGGCGGCCGTGGCCGCCCGCCGCCGTTGCCTGGCCGTGGCCGGGACCCACGGTAAGACCACCACCGCCTCGATGCTGGCGCTGGTGCTGGTCGAGGCCGGCCTGCGCCCCTCGTTCCTCATCGGCGGCGACGTCAACGAGATCGGGACCAACGCCGTGTGGGACGAGGGCGAGTGGCTCGTCGTCGAGGCCGACGAGAGCGACGGCACCTTCCTCCACCTCGCGCCCGAGGTGGCCGTGGTCACCAACGTCGAGCCGGACCACCTCGACCACTACGGGTCGTTCGCGGCCGTGCGGGCCGCCTTCACCGAGTTCCTGGGGGCCGCCTCCGGGCGACGCGTGGTGGGCGGCGACGACCCCGAGGGGGCGGCCCTCGGCCGGGCGGCCGGGGCCGACGGGGTCGGCACCGGGGAGGGGTGCACCCACCGGATGACGGCGGTGGCCACCGACCGCAGCTCGGTGGCGTTCGACCTGTCGGGCCCGGGCGGAGACCGGTGGGCGCGGCTGGTGGTCTCCGTGCCCGGGCTGCACAACGCCCGCAACGCCGCGGTGGCCACCGTGGCCGCGGTGGCGGCCGGGGCCCCGGTCGACGCCGCCCGGCGGGCCCTGGCCCGCTTCGGGGGGGTGGCCCGCCGCTTCGAGTTCCGCGGCGAGCGCGACGGCGTCACCTTCGTGGACGACTACGCGCACCTGCCCACCGAGGTCGAGGCGGCCCTGGCCGCGGCCCGCACCGGCGCGTGGGACCGGGTGGTGGCCGTCTTCCAACCCCACCGGTACTCGCGCACCGAGGCCGTGGGGGCGGCGTTCGGCGGTGCCTTCGACGAGGCCGACGTCGTGGTGGTGACCGACGTCTACGGGGCCGGGGAGGCGCCGGTCCCCGGCGTCACTGGGCGCGTGGTGGCCGAGGCCGTGGCCGCCGCCCGTCCCGACCGGGAGGTGGCCTACGTGCCCGGGCGAGGGGAGGTGGCCGGAGTGGTGGCCGCCCTCCTGCGGCCCGGGGACCTCTGCCTCACCCTCGGGGCCGGGGACCTCACCTCGCTCCCCGACGAGCTCCTGGCCGGGGACGGCGGGTGGGCGTGAGCGGCCGGGCCGCCGACCTCGCCGCCCTGGCCGACCGGCTCGGCCCCGCGGCGATCCACGACGCCCCGCTCGGCGCCCGCACGACCTACCGGGTCGGCGGCACCGCCGCCCTGGCCGTGGAACCGTCCGACGAGGCCGCCCTGGTGGACGTGGCCCGGGCCCTCGACGACCTCGACGTTCCCGTGCTGGTGCTCGGCAACGGGTCGAACCTGCTGGTGGCCGACGCCGGCTTCGCCGGGCTCCTCGTGACCCTGGGCGGCGGCTTCGCCGGTCTCGAGCTCCAGGGCACCGCGGCCCGGGCCGGCGCCGCCCTCTCGCTGCCCACCCTGGCCCGACGGACGGTGGCAGCCGGGCTCACCGGTCTCGAGTGGGCCGTCGGCGTGCCGGGGACGGTGGGCGGGGCGGTGCGGATGAACGCCGGCGGCCACGGCTCGGACGCGGCGGCCACCCTCGAGCGCTACCGGTGGGTCGACCTCCGGGCGGCCCGGGTCGAGGAGGCCGGGCCGGACCGCCTGGCGCCGGCCTACCGCCGCACGTCGGTGGCCGACAGCGACGTGGTGGTCGAGGCCACCTTCCGCCTGGCCCCCGGTGACCCCGACGCCGGCCGGGCCACCCTCGACCAGATCGTGGGCTGGCGCCGGGACCACCAGCCCGGTGGGGCCAACGCCGGCTCGGTGTTCACCAACCCGCCGGGCGACTCGGCCGGTCGGCTCATCGACGCCTGCGGCCTGAAGGGCCTGCGGGTGGGGTCGGCCGAGGTCTCGGCCAAGCACGCCAACTTCATCCAGGCCGACCGCGGCGGCTCGGCCGACGACGTCCGGCGCCTCATGGACCGGATCCGGGCCGACGTGGCCGCCGCCACCGGTGTGGTGCTGGCGGCCGAGGTCCGCATGGTCGGGTTCGCCGACGACGGGGGCGAGGTCGGATGAGCCCCAGGGCCGGGGCCGACCCCGGCGGCGGCATCGACCCGCGGATCCGGAAGCGGCGGGACGAGATCGAGCAGGGTCGCGCCCGCCGCCGGGCCCGCCGGACGGCGGGGGTGCTCGGGGCCGCGGCCCTGGTCGCCGGGGGTGTGGCCCTCCTGCACACGCCGTGGTTCGACGCCCAGGTGGTGACCGTCACCGGCGCCCACCCGCACACCCCGGCGTCGGCCATCGAGGCGGCCGCCGGCCTCGCCCACCATCCGCCCCTGCTCAGCATCGACCCGGGGACGGCGGCCGCCCGGGTGGAGTCCCTGCCCTTCATCGCCAGCGCCCAGGTCCGGCGCCACTGGCCCGACGGGGTCACGATCGCCGTCACCGAGCGGGTCCCGGTGGCCACCATGGCCGGACCGGCGGGCAGCTGGTCGGAGCTGGACGGCCGGGGGCGCACCCTGGCCGTCGGGGCCGCCCGGGCGCCCGGGCTTCCGGTGCTCATCGTGCACGGACCCACCGGACCGGTCCCCCCGGCGCCGACGGGGTCGACGCTGGCGCCGGCCGCCGGTCCCGGGCTGGCGGTCGCCCGGACCCTGCCCGCGGCGTTCGCGGCCCAGGTGGTCTCGGTCACGGTCGCCCCCGACGGCACCGTCGACCTGGCCCTCGACTCGGGTCTGACCGTCCAGATCGGCACGGACACCGACCTCACGGCCAAGTACGAGGACGTGGCGGCCATCATCGCCCACGCCCCGCTGCAGGGGGCCCACACCATCGACGTCACCGTCCCCCAGTCACCCACCGTCTCCTGAGCCGACCGGCCCGGCCCGGGCCGGTGCCCACGGTTCTTGACCAGGAACTCTCCGAACCGTATGGTTGGCCCCGACTCGCCGGTTGGAACGGTTTCAACCTGTGGTCGAGGGTAAGGGATTCCATGACCGTTCCGGCTCAGAACAACTACTTCGCCGTCATCAAGGTCGTGGGTGTCGGTGGCGGCGGGGTCAACGCCGTCAACAGGATGATCGAGGCCGGCCTGCGCGGCGTCGAGTTCATCGCCACGAACACGGACGCCCAGGCGCTGCTCATGAGCGACGCCGACCTCAAGCTCGACATCGGGCGCCAGCTCACCCGCGGGCTGGGCGCGGGGAGCGATCCCGAGGTCGGGCGCCTGGCCGCCGAGGAGCACCGTGCCGAGATCGAAGAGGCCCTGAAGGGCGCCGACATGGTGTTCATCACCGCCGGCAAGGGGGGCGGCACCGGCACCGGCGCGGCGCCCGTCGTGGCCGAGATCGCCAAGAGCCTCGGGGCGCTGACCATCGGGGTGGTCACCCGCCCGTTCACGTTCGAGGGTCGGCGCCGGTCGGTCCAGGCCGAGCAGGGGATCCAGAACCTGAAGGAGAAGGTCGACACCCTCATCATCATCCCGAACGACCGCCTCCTCACCGTCTCCAACGAGAAGACCTCGATGGTCAACGCCTTCAAGATGGCCGACGAGGTCCTCATGCAGGGCGTCCAGGGGATCACGAGCCTCATCACCGTGCCCGGGCTCATCAACACCGACTTCGCCGACGTCAAGATGATCATGAGCAACGCCGGCACGGCGATCATGGGCATCGGAGCGGCCACCGGCGAAGGCCGGTCCGTGAACGCCGCCCGGGCCGCCATCACCAGCCCCCTGCTCGAGGCCTCCATCGAGGGCGCCCGCGGCATCCTCCTCAACATCGCCGGCGGCCCCGACCTCGGACTGTTCGAGGTCAACGAGGCCGCCGAGATCATCCACGGTGTGGCCCACCCCGATGCCAACATCATCTTCGGAAGTGTCATCGACGAGGAGATGGGCGAGGAGGTCCGGGTCACCGTCATCGCCGCCGGGTTCGAGCGGTGGGAGGCCCAGCCCCGGGGAGGGGCCTCGCCGGCCGAGGCGGCCGGGCGTGACGAGGGCCGCAGCCGGGTGCTCGGGGCCGAGCCGGCCCACGAGGACATCTTCGCCACGCCGACCGACGACGACCTGGACCTGGGCGACGACGACTTCGACGTGCCCTCGTTCCTGCGCTGACGACGGGGACGGCGACCGTCCCCCTCGTCGGAGGGGTCCACGCCACCTGGAGCGACGCCACCCTCGGCGACCTCCGGCCCCCGGACCGCAGCCCCGGGGCCACGCCCCTCTCCGACCTGGCCACCGCCGTCCGGGCGGACGCCGGGACGGGTCCGCCCTGCGCCGTCGCCTGGCTCCGTCAGGTCCACGGCCGTGAGGTGACGGTGGTGGGGACCCCGCCGCCGGGCACCACCACCTGGTGGCTCGGCACGGGTGACGGCCTGGTGGCCGACGTCCCCGGGGTGGACCTGGCCGTGCTCACGGCCGACTGTGCCCCCATCGCCCTGGCCAGCCCGGAAGGGCTGGCCGCGGCGGTGCACGCCGGCTGGCGCGGTCTGCTCCTCGGTGTGGTGGCCGCGGCCGCCGCCGCCCTCCGTTCGCGCGGTGCCACCGAGGTGGTCGGTGCGCTCGGGCCCTGCATCCACGCCGAGTGCTACGAGTTCGGCCCGGCGGACCTCGACGCGGTGGCCGCCGCCTTCGGGGACGGGGTCCGGGGTCGCGCCGCCGGAGGGGCCCCGGCACTCGACCTCCCGGCCGCGGTGGCCGCCGCCCTGGCCGGCGCCGGGGTCGACCAGGTGCCCGGCGCCGACGCGTGCACCTCGTGTTCGCCGGTGCCCTACTTCTCGCACCGGGCCCGGGCCGACGAGGGCCGGCTCGCCCTCCTCGTCTGGTCCGAACGGGCCGGTGGTCCCCGGTGACGCCGGCGCCGGATGGCCCCCCCGACCAGGGTTTCGCCACCCGCCTGGCCGCGGTCCTGGCTCGGATCGAGGGGGCCGTGCCCGATCCGGGGGCGGTGACCATCGTGGCCGTGACCAAGGGCTTCGGGCCCGGAGCCGTGCGCACGGCACTCGCCGCCGGCGTGGTGGATCTGGGGGAGAACTACGCCGACGAACTGGTGGCCAAGGCCGCCGCCCTCGGCGGCCCCGGGGGTACAGCCGCCGCCCTCGGCGGCCCCGGGGGTACGGCCGCTCCCGTCTGGCACTACCTCGGGGCCATCCAGCGGAACAAGGTGGCCCGCCTGGCTCCGCTGGTCTCCTGCTGGCAGTCGGTGGCCCGCCTGGACGAGGGCCGGACCATCGCCCGTCGGCGCCCGGGGGCCACCGTGCTGGTCCAGGTGGACGTGGCCGGCCTGCCGGGCCGCGGCGGCGTGCCACCACCCGAGGTGGCCGGCCTGGTCGCCGGCTTGCGGGACGAGGAGCTCGACGTGGCCGGGCTCATGGCCGTGGGGCCGCCCGGGGCCCCCGAGGCCGCCCGGCCCGGGTTCCGGGTGGTCGCCCGCCTGGCCGACGAGCTCGGCCTCCGGGTCCGCTCCATGGGGATGACCGACGATCTGGAGGTGGCCCTGGCCGAGGGGTCCACGATGGTCCGGCTCGGCCGTGCCCTGTTCGGGGACCGGCCCTCGCGCCGGCCCGGGGGCTGACCGGCGCCGCGCCGCCGGGCGTGTGCTCGGAGACGTCACCCTGTGGCCGGGGCCAGGCACTACGCTGAGGGCGGGAGGAAACCATGCCTGCTTCGTTCATGAAAAAGACGATGGCTTACCTGGGTCTCGTCGACGACGACTACGACGACTACGACGAGTACGAGGCGCGCACGGCGGCCCTGGCCGGCCGGGCGCCCCAGCGTCCGCTGGCCGTCGACGAGTTCGAGGAGGCCCCGGTGGCGGCCAACCCCCGCATCCGCACGCTGACGCCCGACACCGGAGGTGCCGTGACCGGCCCGGTGGCGGCGGTGGCGGCGCGGCCCCCGACGCCGTCGGTGCGCCCCATCTCGCAGGACCAGGGTGGTGGGGCCCGGGTCCACATCGTGGCTCCCGGGCGCTTCGCCGACGCGCAGGAGATCGCCAACCGGCTCATGAACAATCAGCCCGTGATCGTCAACATGCAGAGCGCCGAGCGCGACCTCCAGCGACGGATGATCGACTTCTGCAGCGGCGCCACCTACGCGCTCTCGGGAGGCATGGAGCGGGTGGCCGACGAGGTGTTCCTCCTCACGCCCTCGAACGTCAAGGTCTCCGACGAGGAGCGCCAGCGGCTGGCCGACCGGGGCCTGGTGAACCCCTGAGCCCTCCTGCCGCGGCCGGCTCGTCCGGGGGGAGGTGAACGCCGATGCTCTTCGCGCTCCTCGCCGACCTCATCACGCTGTTCCTGCTCGTCCTCATCGCGTACTCCATCCTGAGCTGGGTGGCCTATGCCGGCCGGCTGTCCTATGACTCGCCGGTGTGGAAGATCCAACGGGTGCTGGCCCGGATCTGCGAGCCGGTGCTGCGCCCGGTCCGCAGCCTCATCCCCCCGGTCCGGGTGGGCGGGGTGGGCCTCGACCTCTCCGTGCTGATCGTGTTCCTGGTGGCGAGCGTCCTGCTCAACGTCATCCGCTGAGCGTCCTCCACCGGGGGTCGTCGACGGGTCCGGCCCTGGTCGGCGGGGTCCTCGGCATCGCGCCGCGGCGCCGCTACCATGGCGCCATGGATGCTTCCCAGACTGCGCTCGAATCCCTCCGGACGGTGGAGTTCCGCGAGACCCTGAAGGGCTACCACCGGGACGACGTCGACGAGTACCTCGAGAAAGCGGCGGTGGAGGCCGAGGGCCTCCAGGAGCAGCTGCGCCAGGCCAACGAACGACTGCGGCAGGCGGCGGAGACGATCTCGCGGCTCGAGGGCGAACTCGAGGCGGCCCGCGCCGTGCCCCCGCCGCCGCCGGCACCGGCGCCGGCCGAGGCGGCCGTGGCCGACGACACCCTCCAGCGCACGCTGCTGCTCGCCCAGAAGTTCGTCGACGAGACGAAGGCGGACTCGGAGGCCCAGGCGGCCCGCATCATCGCCGACGCCGATGCCAAGGCCCGGCTGCTGGCCGAGCAGGCGGAGGCCAAGGTCAACCGGCTGCAGGCCGAGTCGGAGCAGCTCCTCCGCGACGAGATCGCCCGCCTCGAGGGCACCCGCACGCGGCTCTCGACCGAGGTGGAGGCCATGTCGCGCCACCTCGAGTCCGAGCGCCTGCGCCTGCGCTCGGCGTTGGCCGACATACTCACGTGGGTCGACGAGAACGTCCACCCCGGTGGGGCCGTCGAGCCGGAGGGCGGCGCGACGAGCGTCGCCCGCCTCGCCGACGCCCCGCGACCGTCAGGGCAGGCGGGCGGCGAGGTCACCCAACTCCGGCCGGGGGGCGTGGGCTCCCGCCCGCCGACCAACGCGTCGCTTCCCCTCTGACCGGCGGTCGCCGGCCGCCGCCGGTGCACGGCCCGACGACCGTTTCCGGTAGGGTCCTGCGGACGCCGGGACGGACCTGTCGGATTGCCCGGTCCTTCCGGGCACGGTAGGGTCTCCCGCTCATCCGCGTCGGGGGCACCCCCGTCCCGGTGCAGCGGACGCGAGCGCCGGTGCCACCACGGTGCCCCCCCAGGAGGTCGATGTGACGCCAGCGAAGAAGGCGGCCGGGTCGAAGAAGGCCGTCCCCACCAGGGCCAAGGCCGCCGCCACCAAGGCCAGGGCCAAGGTCGCCTCGACCAAGGCCAGGGCCGTCCCCACCAAGGCCAGGGCCAAGGCCGCCGCCACCAAGGCCAAGGCCGCCTCGACCAAGGCCAGGGCCACCGTCAAGAAGGCCGCGTCGGCCAAGAAGGCCACCGTCAAGAAGGCCACCGTCAAGAAGGCCGTGTCGGCCAAGAAGGCGTCCCCCGCCAAGCGGGCGGTGCCGGCCAGGAAGGCCGCCACCAAGTCGTCGGCACCGGCCAAGCAGGTGCCGACGGCCAAGAAGGCGCTCCCGGCCAGGACGGCCGTCGGCCCCCCGTCCGCACCGGCCAAGAAGGCCGCGCCCGCGGCCCCGAAGCGGTCGACTGCCGGCCCCTACGCCAAGGAGGCCAAGTTCCTCGAGGAACAGCGGGTGCTGCTGCTCGAGGAGCGCGCCGTCTACGCCGGGCAGGCCGTCGACCTGCGCGCCGAGGCCGACTCGCTGGCCCTCGAGCGCGAGCCCGGTGACGTCCAGTTCGACGAGGAGTCCGGCGAGGGGGGCACGGTGACGGTCGACCGCGAGCGGAACCTCGCCCTCTCGGCGCAGGCCATCGCCGCGGTCGAGGAGATCGACGACGCGCTGGCCAAGATCAACCGCAAGACCTACGGCGGCTGCGAGCGATGCTTCCAGCCGATCCCCAAGGCCCGGCTCCGGGCGCTCCCGTTCGCCCGGCTGTGCGTGGCCTGCAAGAGCGGCGGTCTGTCACGGCGCTGACCGGCGGGTCGGTGGAGGCGCCCCCCGACGGCGGGCGCCGGCGGGCCGGCCGCGGCGGGCCGGCCCGGCTCGGCGTGGCCCTGGGCGTGGTGGTCGTCGTGGTCCTCTGCGACCAGCTCACCAAGTGGTGGGCGGTGGACCGCCTGACCGCCGGGCCGGTGCACGTGCTCGGACCGCTCGACCTCTCGCTCTCCCTCAACACGGGCTCGGCCTTCAGCCTCTTCCAGGGCGCCACCGGGGCCATCGTGGCCCTGGCCCTCGGCCTGGTGGGCGTGCTGCTGGTGCTGGTGTGGCGGGCCCCCACCCTCGGGAGGGCCGCCGTCCTCGGGCTGGTCCTCGGCGGGGCGCTGGGCAACCTCGCCGACCGGCTGTTCCGGGGCGACCACGGGGCGGTCGTCGACTTCATCGCCCTCCACGTGTGGCCCACCTTCAACGTGGCCGACGCCTGCATCGTGGTCGGATGCGCCCTCCTCGTGGTGTCGCTCGTGCGGGGCGGGACGGCGAGGTGACCGTCCTGTCGGTGACCGTGCCGGCCTCGCTCGACGGCGTCCGGGTCGACCGCGCCGTGGCCCTCCTGGCCGACCTCACCCGCTCGGCCGTCGACGGACTGGTGACGGCCGAGCGGGTGCGGGTGGACGGACGGACCGTGGGCAGCCGCTCCACCCCGCTGCGCGAGGGCCAGGCCCTCGAGGTCGACCTGCCCGAGGACGTCGGGGCGGACCGGCCCGGTCCCGATCCGTCGGTGGCGGTCCCGGTGGTCCACGTCGACGACGAGGTCATCGTCGTCGACAAGCCGGCCGGACTCGTCGTGCACCCGGGTGCCGGTCACCGCACCGGAACGCTCGTCAACGGTCTGCTGGCTCGGTTCCCCGAGCTCGCCGCCCTGGCCGAGGGGCCCGGTGCCGACCCCGACCGCCCGGGCATCGTCCACCGGCTCGATCGGGGCACCTCGGGCCTGCTGGTGGTGGCCCGCACCCCGGAGGCCCGTGAGGGGCTGGTGGCCCAGCTGGCCGGGCGACGGGTGCAGCGGACGTACCGGGCCCTGGTCTTCGGCGCGGTCGAGGGTGAGGCCGGCGTGGTCGACGCCCCGATCGGCCGGTCGGCCACCACCCCCACCCGCATGGCGGTGTCGCGCACCGGACGCCAGGCCCGGACCCGCTACCAGGTCGACGGGCGCTTCTCCCGCCCGGTCGCCACCACCCTCCTGCGCGTCGAGCTCGAGACGGGCCGGACCCACCAGATCCGGGTGCACCTGGCCGCCATCGGCCACCCGGTCGTCGGTGACGACGTCTACGCCCGCGGCCGGAGCCTCCCCGGTGCCGTCGTCGAGCGGCCGTTCCTCCACGCCGCGGGACTCGCCTTCGACCATCCGGCCACCGGGGACCGGGTCTCGTTCACCTCGCCGCTCCCGGCGGACCTGGCCGACCAGCTCGAGGTGCTCGAGGCGTGAGCGGCGGGGGCGTCCCGGAGGTGGTCAGGCTGCTTGGTGGGCCCCCTCGAGCACCTCGCTGCCGGCGAGGAGCTCGAGCGCCTCGGCCTCGGCCTGGCGGACCTTGCGGACGCCGATCCCCAGCCGCTCGGCGGTGGTCTGCAGCGACGCCGGGTCGCTGCCGTCGAAGCCGAAGCGGTGGCGGATGACCTGGCGCTGCAGGTCGCTGAGCCGGTCGACGGCCTGGCGGACGAGGTCCAGCGTGAGCTCGGAGGCCACGTCGTCCTCGAAATTGGAGCTGTCGCCGGAGACGAGGTCCCCGAGGGTGGCGGTCGAGTCGGTCGCCGCCGGCTGGTCGAGGCTGGCCACCACCCGGGCCGCCCGGGCCAGGTCCTCGCGGGCCGCGGCGGTGGTGTTGGTCGCCTCGTCGAGCTCGTCGTCGGTCGGTGGGCGCTGGTACTGATGGGTGAGCTCCCAGGCGGCCGCGTCGACCTGCTGGTTGCGCTCGGCCACCTCCATGGGGAGGCGGATGGTCCGGCCGTGCTGCTGGACGGCCCGCTGGAGGGCCTGGCGGATCCACCAGGTGGCGTACGTCGAGAACCGGAAGCCCCGCTCCCAGTCGAACTTGTCGACGGCCCGCATGAGCCCGAAGGTCCCCTCCTGGATGAGATCGGGGAGATCGACGCCCCGGTCCTGGTAGCGGCGGGCCCAGTGGACGACCAGGCGGAGGTTGGCGGCCACCATCTCGCGCCGGGCCGCGTCGTCACCGGCCGCCACCCGCTTGGCCAGCTCGGTCTGGGCGTCGTGGTCGGGCAGCGGGTGGTGGTCGAGGTCGCGGAGGAACAGGCCGAGCGTGTCGGCGTCGGCGCCGCGCGACCGGGCCGGCGTCGACGTGGACGCGCCCTTCGCCGCCGCGGCGGAGCCCTGCTGCACCCTCGTGGCCGTAGCAGTCGTCATGCGTCTCCTCACCCTCCCTGTTAGGTGTGCCTACAGCCCAACACCGCGCGCTCGCCGTTATTCCGGGGGAGGGCACCGGGCGGTGCCCACGAACACCCTGGCCAGCCGGGTGCGGGCGTTTGCGCGCTCCCTATTCGGAGTGATCGGCTGGACGGATGACCATCCTTCGCCCCCGGTGCGTGCTCGTGCGTCACGGGGAGACGGCCTGGAGCCGCGACCGCCTCCACACCGGACGGACCGACCTGGCCCTGCTGCCCACCGGTGAGGCCCAGGCCGCGGCCCTCGCCCCCCGGCTGGCGACCTGGACCTTCTCTTTGGTCCTGACCAGCCCGTTGGTCCGGGCCCGCAGGACGGCCGAGCTGGCCGGCCTCACCGGGGCCGAGGACGACCCCGACCTCCTCGAATGGGACTACGGCGAGTACGAGGGGCGCACCACCGAGGCCGTCCGGGCCGAGCGGCCGGGCTGGGACCTGTTCCGCGACGGCGTGCCCGGCGGCGAGGGCCTCGACGAGGTGGCCGCCCGGGCCGACCGGGTGGTGGCCCGGGTCCGGGCCCAACCCGGCGATGCGGTCGTGGTCGCCCACGCCCACGTCCTGCGGGTGCTGGCCGTCCGGTGGCTCGGTGTGCCGGCCGCCGCGGCCCGGTACCTGGTCGTCGGCCCGGCTTCGGTCGGCGTGCTGGGGTGGGAGCGCGAGCAGGCGGTCGTCGAGTCCTGGAACACCTGACCCGGCCGTTCAGGCCCCCGACTCCGCCTCCGGGGCGGCCCCCGGCCGGCGGTCGGTGGGTCGGGCCGGCGCCAGCGACTCGGCCGGGAAGAGGCGGCGGGGGCCGCTCCACGGCGCCGGCGGTGCGTCGAGGGCGTAGGCCAGGGCGTAGGCGACCGACTCGTAGTTGACCCGCCACCCCCGGAAGTGGGCCCAGGCGTCCTCGGGGGACCGGGTGATCCGGTAGCCGGACGACCGCAGGTGGCCGAGGCCCTCCGCGAACTGCTCCTCGGTCAGGCGCACCGGGTCGCCGGGGTCGGGGTCGGGGTCGAAGGGCATGCGGGTGGCCGTGGCGATGTCCCGGAGGCAGGTGAAGCCCATGCGCACGCACATGCGGGCCTCGGTCGGGGCACTCGTCGGGTCGACGGCGAGGGCCAGGGCGGCGGCGTCCATGGCCGCGAGGAGGCTCACCAGCCAGGAGTTCTCGCGCCGGGGAGAGCGCAGGTAGAGGAGGGAGGGGTAGCTGGTGTGGCTCTCGGCCACGTCGGCCGCCCACCGCTCCCACTCGGCGAACAGGGTGGCCAGGTTGTCGATCAGCCCCACCAACTGGTGGCGGACGAGGAGCTCGGGCCCCCACGCCGGCCGGCCGGCCCGGGCCTCGAGCAGCGTCACCAGCGTCTCCCGGCGGTTGTAGGCGGCGTAGAGGGTGGGCAGGTAGGCGATCTGGAGGGCGACGAGCACCAGGCCGGAGGCCGCGGCCAGGAAGTCGACGGCCCGCGAGCCCGCGGTGTGGCTGAGGGCGAAGCCGAGGGTGAAGATCGACGAGCCGGCCTCGGCGAAGGCCTGGGCGAAGGTCGAGTGGTTGAGGCCCCAGTCGACCAGCGTGAACCCGACCAGGGTGACGACCAGCCAGCCGGCGAGCAGGACGACCAGGGCCACCGGCTCGCTCAGGGCCAGCACGCGGTCCTGGGCCGGGTAGGTCCGGGCCAGGCGGGCGACCCACCGGAAGGTGGCCCGCACGGCGCGCATGGGGAAGATGGCGAGGCCCCGGGCCGATCGGGGCACGATGAGGACGGTGACGACGTTGTAGGCGTTGGCCGCCAGGAGGGCCGTGCCGGCCAGGAGGGTGGTGGTCCGGGCGGCGTCCATGCGTCGTCGCGGTCGGGTTCCGGGGGCTCAGACCGCGCTCTGGCCGATGGCCGGGGCGCGTCCCCGGGCCCGGGTCACCATGTCGGCCAGGGTGAACGAGTCGAGATGCTGGCGCATGTGCTCGCCCACGTCGGCCCACACGCTCAGCAGCACGCACTGGCCCTCGTGGTCGCAGGCCCCGTTCTCGTGGGGGAGACCGAAGTCGCCGGCCACGATGGGCCCGTCGACGGCCGAGACGATCTGGGAGAGCGTGATCGCCTCGGGCGAGCGGGCCAGGATGTAGCCGCCCCCGACCCCCCGCTTGGAGCGCACCAGGCCGGCGCCCTTCAGGGCGAGGAGGATCTGCTCGAGGTAGGGCTGGGGCAGGCCGGTGCGCTCGGCGATGTCCCGGACCGCGGTGGGACCCTCGGTCTCGGCGTGCAGGGCCAGCGACAGCAGGGCCCGGCTCGCGTAGTCGCCGCGGGTCGATACCTTCACGGGGCCAGGCTACTGCCTGGGCCCTGCGGGGGACCCGGACGGCCGGGGACGGACCGGCTCAGCGGCCCCCGAGCTTGCCGGCGGCGAGGTCCTCGGCCATGGCCCACCCGAAGGCCACCAGGCGACAGCCGCCGGTCACGTCGACCTGGTCGAAGAAGGCCAGGAGCTCGGGCGCCGGGTCGTTCTTGTGGCTGGCGAAGTCGAGTCCACCGGCGTCGGTCCCGTCGCCGTTGACCACGAAGGTGCGGTCATCGATGCGTCCGTCGGCCCCGAAGCGCTTGGCCAGGCGGCGACCCCACGCCCGCTCCTCCCCAGTGGCCCTCTGGGCGGGGGTCGGCACCACGTCGGTCAGGCCGGTGAAGGCCTGGAAGCCGTCGGGGCCGAGCAGGCGGGTGCCGACCAGGACGTCCTCGTCGGGGAAGGCCAGCAGGGCCCGCCGGTACTTGTCGCCCATCATGGCCCGCAGCACGGTGTCGCACCGGGAGGTGCGGTCGATGGCGGCCAGGCCGATGAGCAGGGACGGGGTACCGCCGATGCGTTCGAGGGTGGAGAAGGAGTAGCCCCGCAGCCTCGCGCCCTCCCGGGCCCGGGTCACGAGCACCCACTCCTCCCGCTGTTTCGAGAGGTAGCCGATGTCGAAGCCGGGCTCCCGGTCGGCCCCGAGATCGGCCATCTCGGCCAGCTCGGCGTCGCTGATGGACGTGCAGTCCTTGGTCTCCACCTGGATGGACATAGGGCGTTCCGTACTCCTCCATCTCGCTGCGGTCGAAGCCGCCGGCCCGGGGCTGCCGTGCACCTCCCCCGGGACCGCCACGCACGGGGCGGGACCGTCCACTGAGCATCCACGCCAGGGGCCGTCCCTTGATTTTACGGGATTTGGCGGCCCCTGTCGTATCCGGGCCCAAACGTGCCCGGACCGGCGTCAGCCCTGGATGGCGTGGGGCCCGAGCAGGACGCGCAGTTCGCCCATGAGTCCCCGGTCGCTTTCCACGTTGAACTCCGGGGGCAGCCGCAGGACTTTGTCGCCCACGTGGAGGAAGACCGGGGAGGGACCGGGGTGCTCGGAGAGCAGCCGCCGGAGGTCGTCGACCGTGCGGTCGGTGAGGGTGTGGAGCGGGAGGGAGATGCGCAGGTCGCGAACGCCGTCGGTCACCAGTTGGGGGCGCTGGACCTCCATGACCACGAGCTTGAGCCGGTCGTCCCGCAGGTCCAGACGGGCCTTCACCACCACGACGACGTCCGGCTCGAGCAGGGCCCCGTACTCGGCCATGGCCTTCGGGAAGACGAAGGCCTCGAGCGAGGCGTTGAGGTCCTCGAGGACGAAGGTGGCCATCAGGTCGCCCTTCTTCGTGTAGCGCTTGGTGAGCTCGGTGACCACCCCGCCCACCAGGCGGGCCTGGCCCTCGCCGAGGCCCCCGGCCTCGGGGTCGAGGTCGCGCAACTCGGCCAGCGTGCCGTCGGTGAGCCGGGCCAGGGAGCCCTCGAGGCCCATCAGCGGGTGGTCGCTGACGTAGAGGCCGAGCATCTCCTTCTCGAAGGCCAGGCGGAGCGACTTGTCGAACTCCGTGTCGGGGATGGGCACCCGGGTGTCGGCGAAGCCCGAGGCCTGGCCCGCCGTCGGCTCCTCCAGGGTGGCGAAGAGCGAGAGCACCCCGGCGTCGTGCTCGCGCCGCCGCTCGAGGGTGCGGTCGACGATCTCCTCGAAGGCCAGGCCGAGGCCCTGGCGGGGGTGGCCGAGGGAGTCGAACGCCCCGGCCTTGATGAGCGATTCGATGGTCCGCTTGTTGAGTACCTGCGGGTCGACCCGCTGGCAGAAGTCGTAGAAGTCGGCGAACGGCCCCTGCGCCTCGCGCTCGGCCACGATGAGGGCGACGAGGCCCTCACCCACGTTGCGCACGGCGGCGAGGCCGAAGGTGATGGCACTCCGCCGCCCGCCGGTGCCGTCGCCGTGGTGGTCCGGGGTGAACTCCGCCAGCGACCGGTTGATGTCGGGCACGAGGACCTCGATGCCACTCGCCCGGCACTCGGCCAGGTACACGGCCGTCTTGTCCTTGTTGTCCTTGACCGAGGTGAGCAGGCTGGCCAGGTACTCGACCGGGTGGTTGGCCTTCAGCCAGGCGGTCTGGTAGGCGATGAAGCCGTACCCGTAGGAGTGGGACTTGTTGAAGGCGTAGTCGGCGAAGGGTTCGATGATGTCGAAGAGGGCGGTGCCGACCTCCTCGTCGTAGCCCTGTGCGACGCACCCGGCCACGAACTGCTCGCGCTCGGCCTGGATGAGCGAGCGGATCTTCTTGCCGCACGCCTTCCGCAGGTTGTCGGCCTCGGCCAGGCTGTAGCCGGCGAACCTCTGGGCCACCCGCATCACCGACTCCTGGTAGATCATGAGGCCGTAGGTGTCCGAGAGGATCTCCTCCAGGTCGGGGTGGAGGTAGGTGACCGGCTTCCGGCCGTTCTTGCGGTCGGCGTAGTCGCGGTGCATGTTGGCCGCCATCGGCCCCGGCCGGTACAGGGCGACCAGGGCGGCGACGTCGTCGAAGGTGGTGGGGGCCAGAGACCGCATGAGGGACCGCATCGGGCCGCCCTCGAGCTGGAAGACGCCCATCGAGTCCCCGCGCCGCAGCAGGTCGAAGGTCGGCTGGTCGTCGAGCGGGATGCGGTCGATGTCGGGCCGGTCCCCGGTGGCCACCGCGACGAGGTCGAGGGCCCGCTCGATGACCGAGAGGTTGCGCAGACCGAGGAAGTCCATCTTGAGCAGGCCGAGGTCCTCGACCCCGTGCATCTCGTACTGGGTGACGATGGGGGCGTCCTCGGGGTTGGCCCCGTCCGGTTTGCGCTGGACGGGGACGTATTCGGTGAGGGGCTGGTCGGTGATGACCACGGCGGCGGCGTGGATGCCGTCCTGGCGGCGGAGGCCTTCGAGGCCCTTGGCCACGTCGATGACCTGTCTGGCCTCGGGGTCGGTGTCGTACATGGTCCGGAGCTCTCCGGCCGCCGCGAATCCGTCCTCGTGGCCCTCGGTCCGTTCGAGGCAGGCGGCCAGCGGCGTGTCGCGCCCCATGAGCAGGGGCGGCATGGCCTTGGCGATCTTGTCCCCGACGACGTAGGGGAGGCCGAGCACCCGCGCCGCGTCACGCACCGCGGCCCGCGCCTTGATGGTCGAGAACGTCACGATCTGGGCGACGTGGTCGGAGCCGTAGCGCTCGGCCGCGTAGCGGATCATCTCGCCCCGGTAGCGCTCGTCGAAATCCATGTCGATGTCGGGCATCTGGACCCGCCCGGGGTTGAGGAAGCGCTCGAAGAGGAGGTCGTAGCGGATGGGATCGAGGTCGACGATGCGGAGGCAGTAGGCCACGCAGCACCCGGCGGCCGAACCCCGCCCGGGGCCGACCCGGATGCCCTGGGCCCGGGCGAAGCGGATGAGGTCCCACACCACGAGGAAGTAGGCGGCGAAGCCCATGTCGGCGATGACCCCGAGCTCGTAGTCGAGCCGGGCCATGACGTCGGCGGGGACGGGGGCGCCGTAGCGCTCCTTCGCCCCCTCCACGCTCAGGTGGCGGAGGTAGGCCGCGGCCCGCACCTCGTAGGTGTCTCCTCCGAACCCCTCGGGCACCGGGAAGCGGGGCAGGCTGGGCCGGCCGAAGTCGATCTCGACGTGGGCCCGCTCGGCGATGAGCAGGGTGTTGTCGCACGCCTCGGGCAGCTCGGCGAAGAGGTGGCGCATCTCGGCCGCCGATTTGAGGTAGTGCTCCTCGCCCTCGAACTTGAAGCGGTTGGGGTCGGCGATGAGGGCACCGGTCTGGACGCAGAGGAGGGCGTCGTGGGCCACGTGGTCGGCCCGGTGGGTGTAGTGGCTGTCGTTGGTGGCGACCAGCGGGGCGCCGATGCGGCGGGCCAGCTCGACCAGGGCCGGGTTGGTCTTGTGCTGCTCGGGCAGGCCGTGGTCCTGGAGCTCGACGAAGAGGTTGTCGCGCCCGAAGATGTCCTGGAGCCGGGCGGCGAGCGCCTCGGCCCTGACCTGGTCGTCGGCCAGGAGGGCCTGCAGGACCACCCCGCCGAGGCACCCGGTGGTGGCGATGAGGCCGGCGGCATGCCGCTCGAGCAGCTCCCAGTCGAGCCGGGGCTTGTAGTAGTAGCCCTCGAGGTAGGCGGCCGAGGACAGCTTGAGCAGGTTGCGGTAGCCCTGGTCGTTCTCGGCCAGCAGGGTCAGGTGGTAGTAGAGCTTCTCCCCGCCGGCCACGTCCCCGCCGGTGTCGTCGACCCGGCCCCGGCGCACCGGCCGCTCGTGGCGGGACTCGGCGGCCATGTAGGCCTCGGTGCCGATGACGGGGTTGATGCCGGCCTTGCGGCAGGCCGCGTAGAAGTCGAGGACCCCGTACATGTTGCCGTGGTCGGTGATGCCGAGGGCCGGCTGGCCGTCGGCCACGGCCGCCTCCACCAGGTCGTCGATCCGCGCCGCCCCGTCGAGCATGGAGAACTCGGTGTGGGTGTGCAGATGTGTGAACGACCGTGGTGCCACGAACCGGCGCCTTCCTCGGTGGGTCCGCCCGGGCCTGGTTTCCACAGGCTGTGGACGAGTTACAGCGGTGTCATTCCCACCGTAGCGCGACCGGACCGGCCGCGACGGGGTGCGACGGCGGTCAGAGATAGGTGCCGGGCCGGGCCGGGCCGGGCTCGTCGCCGCTCGACAGGGAGCGCTGGCGCATCTCGTCCAGCTGTGCTCTGGCCGCCACCTGCTGGGCCACCAGGGTGGCCTGGATGCCATGGAAGAGCCCCTCGAGCCAGCCCACCAGCTGGGCGTGGGCCACCCGCAGCTCGGCGTCGGAGGGGGTGTCGGTCTCGAAGGGAATCGAGACCCGGTCGAGTTCGGCGGCCAGGTCGGGCGAGAGCCCGTCGGCCAGCTCGCGCACCGACTGCTCGTAGATCTCCCGGAGACGGCCCCGGCTGGCCTCGTCGAGCGGCGCCTGACGCACCTCGTCGAGGAGCTGCTTGACCATCGAACCGATGCGGAGCAGCTTGGCCGGCTGCTCGATGGACTCGGCCTGCTCCTCGGCGGGCGCTCCCCCTTCGGCGGCACCCGGGGCGCGACCGTCGGGGCCGGACGGCTGGTCGATCACCTCGGGGCGGAGCGGGACGCCGGCCCCGGTGGGCAGCGGGGTGCCCCCGGCGGTGGTGTCGTCGGTCACGGTCAGCCTCCTCCCAGTGCCACCAGCGGCACCAGCAGCTCGTCGGCGGTCAGGGATCCGTGCCGGCTGGCCAACCGGTTCTCCCCGGTGTCGGCCGGGTCGGCGAAGGCCAGTGGCGCGTGGGGGACGAGGGCCACGTCCCCGAGGCGCTGCTCGAGGCCCGGTGCGAGGGGCCCGCCGAACCATCCGTCGGCCACCAGTTCGTCCCGCCGCCGGACCCAGGTCGTCGCCCCGTACCGTTCGACCAGGGCGTCGAACAGGTCGTCGGTCGCCCCCGCCCGGGCGTGGACCCAGCGGAAGCGGCCCTCCCCCGAGAAGCCGTGGACCATGGCCATGACGTCGCGCCCGAGGAGCTCGACCCAGGGGCCGACGTCGATCTGTCCGTGGTCGGCCGTGACCACGAGGACGGCCCCGCCGGGCAGGCGGTCGGCCAGCTCGGCCACCATGCGGTCGACGTCGCGGAGCTCGGCGTCGTAGTGGGCGCCGAGGCCGTTCCCGTGGGCGACCTTGTCGATGCCGTCGTAGTAGGCGTAGACGAAGGGGGCGCCGGCGTCGAGGAGCGCGCCGGCCTCGACCGGGAGCGACGAGAGCACCCGGTACCCGTGGAGCGGGGCGGACCCGAGGTGGGCGGCGGTGAAGCCGGTCCCGGCGAAGTCGACCCGGGACACCACCGGGACCGGTGCCGGTGCGTCCGGGAAGGGGGGGAGGCGCTGGACGTCGCCGGCCGGCATACGGCCCCGGGCGTCGCCGCCGGTGCGGCTCCCGAGCGTCCAGCGCAGGACGTTCAGGATCTCCTCTCCGGCGGCCAGGCGGTAGCCGAGGAGCCCGTGGTCGGCCGGCGGCCGGCCGGTGGTGATGGACGTCAGCGCGGTGGCGGTGGTGGTCGGGGCCACCGAGGTGATGGGCCGCCCGGCACCGGCGGCCGCGGCCAGGGTGGGGGCGAGCCGTGGCCGGGCGGTGAGCTGGCCCCAGCCGAGACCGTCGAGGACGAGCAGGACGACCTGGCGGGCGCCGGTCACCGGTCCGGGCAGCCAGTCGGGGGCGGCACCGCCGGCCAGGGCCGCGAACAGTCCGGGGACCACGTTCGTGATGCACGCCCCGCCGTACTCGGGAAGCAGGGGATCAGCGGGGGTCTCGGCCTCGGGCATCGACCCCGACCCTAGGCGCTCGACCGAAGGCCCCGGCAGGCGAGGCGGGCACCCCGGTCAGCTGCGGGGGAGGAAGCCGCGGACGGTCTTGTAGCAGTGGCCGTCCCGGGGTGAGCTGACGGCGGCCACGAGGTAGTACGGCTTGGAGCCGAGGGCGGAGGAGAGATCCTTGCCCTGGAGCCGGTCGCGCCGGGCCACGTCGAGCGCCCGCTCGGTGCGGGGGTCCTCGACCGGGAGCCAGTTGTCACTGCGCCCCCACCCGAAGCGGACCCAGGCCGTCCGGTCGCCGGTGCGGCGGAACAGCACCGGTCCCTTGGTGGGGACGAGCAGGGCCAGCGACGGCCGGAAGCCCCGGAACTCCCAGTAGGGGGCCGAGGCCCCGGGGAACCCGAGCACGTGTTCCTCGACGGGCGCGGCCAGCCGGGCCAGGAGGCTCCGGACCCGGCGGCCGTGGAGGGTGCCGAGGTGCCGGGGCAGACCGGTGGCGGTGACCGCCTCGGGCTGGGCCAGATCGTCACGCTCGGGCTCCTCGGCCAGTTGGGTCTCGACCACGTCGAAGGGGGCGAGGTCGGGGGCGTGCTCCTCCGGCCAGGCCACGCGGACCCGCACGAGCGCACCCGAGGCCAGGTCGACACCGGTGGTGTCCTCGGCGTGGCAGGCCAGGACGAGGAGGGTCAGGGCGGTGCCACCCTCGACGGCGATCCGCTCGCGGTGCTTGACGGCGCGCGCCACGTTGCGGGCCGTGCCCTGGCGCGGCGTGCGGTCCGAGTGCTCGGCGCTCACGCCGCCCCCCCGAGCTGTCCGGCCAGCACGCCGGGCTCGGTGGCCGGCGTCCGGCAGGCGTGGTCGCGGCAGACGTAGGCGCGGTCCGGGGTGCGCCCCGCCCACAGCGGGGAGTCGGTCGGCTCCCCCCAGGCCACCACGGCGCCCGGAAGCCACCGCCGCCGCACCTCGGCGAGGAGGTCGGGCCGGTCGCCGACCACCACCACCTCGGTGGCCCCGCGACCGAGCAGGTCGGCGGCGAGGACCGTGTGGGCCACGGCGGTCGGGTGGCGCAGCACCACGTCCGACAGGAGGTCGACCACGCCCCGGGCGTGGGCGGTGTAGCGGGCCTCGCCGGTCAGGGCGCCGAGGCGGGCCAGGGCCAACGCGGCCACGGCGTTGGCCGACGGGGTGGCCCCGTCGAGGACGTCCTTGGTGCGCACGAGCAGCCGTTCGGCGTCGTCGGCGGTGGTGAAGAACCCACCGCCGTCGTCGTCGGCGAAGTGGTCGATGAGGGCGTCCGCCGTGGCCCGGGCCCGGTCGGTCCACACGGAGCGCCCGGTCAGCTCGCCGAGGCGGGTGCAGCAGTCGACCAGCCAGGCGTGGTCGGCCGCGAAGGCCCGCTGTCGGGCGCCGCCCGACCGCTGCCAGCTGCGCAGCCACCGGCCCTCGTGGTCGACCGACCGGGCGACGAGGAACTCGCCCACGGCCACCGCGGCCTCGGCCCACGCCGCGTCACCGGTGGCCGCGGCGGCCTCGGCCAGGGCCGAGGCCCACATGGCGTTCCACTCGGTGAGGACCTTGTCGTCGAGGGCCGGCCGCACCCTCTCGGCCCGGGCGCGGCGCAGGAGCCGGCGGGCCTCCTCGACCTCGGCGCTCCCGGTCAGCGGGGCGCCGACCGGTCGGCGGAGGATGGTGGCGCCCTCGAAGTTCCCCTCGGGCGTCACGCCGAAGAACGCCGAGACCGCGTCTGCCAGGGCCCGGGCTCCGGGGGCGCCGGCGGGGGCCGCGGCCACCTGGTCCGGCGTCCAGACGTAGAAGCGGCCCTCGACGCCCTCGGAGTCGGCGTCCTCGGCCGAGCACACCCCGCCCTCGGGCCCGGTGAGGTCGCGCCGCACGTAGGCCACGATGCCGTCCATGGTCCGGCGGTAGGCGGGCGCACCGGTGACCAGCCAGCCGTGGAGGAAGGTCCGCAGGAGCCCGGCCTGGTCGTAGAGCATCTTCTCGAAGTGGGGGATGGTCCACGCCCGGTCGGTGGCGTAGCGGGCGAAGCCGCCCCCGAGGTGGTCGTGGATGCCGCCGGCGGCCAGGGCGTCGAGGGTGCGGACGGCCAGGTGCCGGGCCGCGTCCCCCGCCTCGGTGCCGGGGTACCGGGTGGCCTGGCGGAGGGCCACGTCCACCAGGGTCGGCTGGGGGAACTTGGGCGCCGTCCCGAACCCTCCCCACTCGGCGTCGAACCGCCCGGCCAGGTCGGCGGCGACGCCGGCGACGAGGTCGGGCGGCTCCTCGCCGGCCAGGTCGGCGAGCACGGAGGCGGCGCCGGCCGGGCGCTCGAGCGTGCTGCGGGCGGCCACCGACCGGGCCAGCTCGTCGGCCTGCTCCTCCACCTCCTCCCGCCGGTGCTCCCACACGTCGGCGAGGGCGGCGAGCACGGTGGTGAACGACGGGCGGCCCGGCTGGTCGGCGGGGGGGTAGTAGGTCCCGCCGAAGAAGGGGCGGCCGTCGGGGGTGAGGAAGACGCTCATGGGCCACCCCCCCGAACCGGTGAGGGCCTGGACCGCCTCCATGTACACGGCGTCGACATCGGGACGCTCCTCGCGGTCGACCTTCACGCTCACGAAGCCGGCGTTGAGGCGGGCGGCGACGGCCGGGTCCTCGAAGGACTCGTGGGCCATGACGTGGCACCAGTGGCACGCCGAGTAGCCGACCGAGAGGAACACCGGGCGGTCGAGGGCGGTGGCCCGGGCGAACGCCTCCCCGCCCCAGGGGTACCAGTCGACCGGGTTGGCGGCGTGTTGGCGGAGGTAGGGGGAGTGCTCGCCGGCGAGACGGTTGTGGGCCACGGCGCCAGCGTACTCAGACCCCCCGACGGGACCGGCCGGCGCGAGACTGGACGCGGGCCCGAGCGGGGCCGGGGAGGGGAACCGTGGGGAACCGGCGGTGGGCGAGGCTCCAGGGAGGGCCGGTCGTGGTGGCCGCGGTCGTGGTGGCCGCCTGTGCCCTGGACGCCTGCGGATCGTCACCCGCCGGATCGACCCCCGCCGGATCGACCTCCACCGGATCGACCCCTACCGGATCGACCCCCACCGGATCGACCGCGGTCTACGGCCGGGGTCCGTTGGCCGCGATCCACTGCCGGACCGGTCCGCCGGA
This sequence comes from Acidimicrobiaceae bacterium, assembly GCA_027314705.1. Classification (GTDB taxonomy): domain Bacteria; phylum Actinomycetota; class Acidimicrobiia; order Acidimicrobiales; family RAAP-2; genus Bog-756. The sequence continues at coordinate 15,205 of DAHVAJ010000002.1, read as the reverse complement.
CCACTGCGCCGGGCTGCTCCCGGCCGCCCCGGGGATCACCGACGCCCTCGTGCTCGACCACCGGTCGGTGCCGGCCGGGACCACGGTGGCGGGCGCGGTGGTGGTGACCAACCGGACCGGTCGGACGGTCTCGCTGCTCGACCCCCACGGCTGCCGGCCCTCGGTCGGCGTGGGGCTGGTCCGGGGGGCGACCTTCGTGGCGCCGGGATTCGCCCTGCCCTGCCTCCCCCGGGCCATCGTGCTCCCACCGGGGGTGACCCGGGTGCCGGTCCAGACCGTGACCACCTGGACCAGCTGCTCGGCGCACGTGGCCACCGCCGGCCGCGCCGGACTGCCGGCCTGCCGGCCCGGCCCCCGGCTCCCCGACCTGGCCGCGGGCCGGTACCGGGCCGTCGTGGTCGGCCTGGGGCTGGCCCTGCCCCCGGCCGGAACGGCACTCACCGTAACGGCGGGGTAGGGGGCGGGGTCGGTGGGCGTCCTCAGGCGGTGCCGGCCCGCCAGCGGGCGAACTCGTCCGAGAGGTCCCGGAGCACCCGGTCGCGCACGGCCCGGTCGTCCCCGCGGTAGAGCCGACCGCGCAGCGCCTCCTTCTCGGCCCGGAGCCGGGCGGGGTCGGGGGCCCAGCTGGCCAGCGGCGGTCCCACGGCCACCGGGAGGTCGGAGCGGCCGTCCCACCGGTCGACGCCGGGCAGTCCCCGGGCGACCAGGGGCGGGTCCCAGGTCACGTCGACGACGACCGGCCCCACTCCGGGAACGGAGACGGTGAGGTACTCGTGGACCTCGAGCAGGTGGGCGCCGGCGGCGAACGGGGCCCGGTCGACCAGCGACGCGGGGACGAGGGGCCCGACGGCCAGGAGCGGACGGGAGCCCACGCCGAGCGCGGCGAGCTCCTCGGCCACCAGGGCGTGCTTGGAGGCGCAGGTGCCGCGTCCGGCGGCCTTGGCCGCCCGCGCCTCGGGCGGCCCGGGCCAGACGTAGGGGAGGGCGCGGACGTCCTCCACGATCCGGACGACCTGGTGCCAGGCGGCGGGGGCCCGGCCGCCCACGGTGGGCGCTCCGGCCATGGGGTCACGCTACCGGCCCCCGGAGGTCGGACCGGCCCGGCGGCCGCCGGTAGGGTGACGCCCCATGGAGCTCCGACTGGACGGCAGGACCGCGCTGGTCACCGGTGGCTCGCGGGGGATCGGGCAGGCCATCGCCCGGCAGTTCTGCGACGCCGGCGCCTCGGTGATGCTCTCGTCGCGCCGGGCCGAGGGCCTGGCCGCGTCGGCCGCCGCCATCGAGGGCTCGGTGGGCGGGCGGGCCGGCGACGTGGCCTGGCACGTGGCCAACGCCGGCGATCCCGAGCAGGCGGCGGCGTGCGTGGCCGCGGCCCACGAGCGCTTCGGCGGGGTGGACATCCTGGTCAACAACGCCGCCACCAACCCCTACTACGGCCCCGTCATCGACATCGACCGGGGCCAGGCCGACAAGACCGTCCGGGTCAACCAGTCCGGCTACCTCGAGTGGGTCCAGGCCGCCTGGCGGGCGGGCATGGCCGAGCACGGCGGGGTGGTCCTCAACGTCGCCTCCATCGGTGGGCTCGCCGTCGAGGGCGGCATCGGCTGGTACAACGTCACCAAGGCGGCGGTCATCCACCTCACCCGCCAGCTGGCCGGGGAGCTGGGCCCGGCGGTGCGGGTCAACGCCGTCGCCCCGGGGCTGGTCAAGACCGAGCTGGCCCGGACCCTGTGGGAGACGGCCGGGGAGCAGATCGCCCGCCGCCTGCCGGCGCGCCGGCTGGGCGAGCCCGACGACGTCGCCCGCGCCGCCCTGTTCCTCTGCTCGGACGCCGCCTCGTGGATCACCGGGCAGACGCTGGTGGTCGACGGCGGGTCCCTCTGCATGGCGACGGGCTCCCTCTCCTAGTCCCCTTCCTGGTCCCCGGCGCCCGCTCCCGGGCCGACCCGGCCCCCCGGGGCGGGGTCGAGGTCCGCCCGGCGCACCTTGCCGCTGGCCGTCCGGGGGAGCCGCGCCACCACCACCACCTCCCGGGGCGCAGCCCAGGGACCGAGGTGCCCGCCCACCAGGTCGCGGAGGTCGCCGAGCGCAGGTGGGGCCACCCCCGGCCGGGCCACCACCCAGGCCACCACCCGCTCGCCCCACTCGGGGTCGGCCCGCTTCCACACGGCCACCTCGGCCACGTCGGGGTGGCGGCCGATGACGGCTTCGACCGGTGTCGGCCAGACCTTCTCGCCGCCGGTGACGATCACCTCGGCCATCCGGCCGAAGACGACCAGCCGCCCGCCGTCGTCGATCCGTCCGGCGTCCCCGGTCGGGAACCAGCCACCGGCCAGGCGGGGGTCGCCGCCGTCGCGATAGCAGCGCAGCAGCATCGGGCCGCGCACCAGCACCTCGCCCTCGGCGCCGACGGCGCCGTCGCCGACCGTGACCTCGGCGCCGTCGAGGGGGTGGCCGTCGTAGACCAGCCCGGAGCCGGTCTCGGTCATGCCGTAGGTGGCCACCACGTTGCCGGGCAGGCCGGACGGGGGGGCCGCCCCGCCCAGCAGGACCCGCCGGTAGCCGGTGACGTCGGTGCGCCGCAGGGCGGTGGCCACCAGGGACACGAGGGTGGCGCCCCGGCCGGCCAGGCGCTCGACGGTGTCGGCGTCGAAGCGCTCGAGCACGGTGACGGGGGTGCCGGTGACCAGGGCCCGGGTCACCACCGAGAGGCCGCCGATGTGGGCGAGCGGCAGGCAGGCCACCCAGCGGTCGCGGGCCGGATCGACCGCCAGGGCCCGGGAGGCGGCCCGGGCGCTGGCGGCCACGCCGGCGTGGGTGTGGACCACCCCCTTGGGCTCACCGGTCGTGCCGCTGGTGGCCACCACCAGGGCGTCGCCCGGTTCGACGGGCCGACCGCCGGGGAGCGCCACGGTGCCCCCGCCGTCCACCACCCGCGCCGGGCGGAGGACCTCGAGGAGCCGGGCGGCGGCCGGGCGGGGCAGGCGCGGGTCGAGGGGGAACACCGCGTCCCCGGCCTCCCAGACCGCCTCCAGGGCGGCGACGAACGCCGGGGTGGCCGGGAGATCGAGCGCTACCAGCTCCGGCATGCGGGTAGCCTAGCGACCGTACGAGCAGCGACTCTAGGAGTGGATGGTCGAATGGTTGCGCCGTTGGAGGACGACGCCGGCCCGGGCGGGGGGCCGGTCCCGGTGGAGACGGTGGTCACCGGCCCGCCGGAGGACCCGGTGGACCGGTTCCGGGCCCTACCCGCCCCGGCCTGGGAACGCCGGGGCGGGTACCGGGACATCCGCATGGAGGTGGCCGACGGCATCGCCAAGCTCACCATCTGCCGGCCGGAGGTGCGCAACGCCTTCCGACCCCAGACCCTCTTCGAGCTCACCGAGGCCTTCACGGTGGCCCGTGACGACCCGGCGGTCGGCGTGGTCGTCCTGACCGGTGAGGGCCCCGACGCCTTCTGCTCCGGGGGCGACCAGAAGATCCGGGGCGACGACGGCTATCTCGGCGACGACGCCGTCGCCCGCCAGGGCATCGGCCGGCTCAACGTCCTCGACCTCCAGATCCAGATCCGCCGCCTGCCCAAGCCCGTCGTCGCCATGGTGGCGGGGTACGCCATCGGTGGCGGCCACATCCTCCACCTGGTCTGCGACCTGACCGTCGCCGCCGACAACGCCCGGTTCGGCCAGACCGGACCGAAGGTCGGCAGCTTCGACGGCGGCTACGGCGCCAGCCTGCTGGCCCGCACGGTCGGTCTCAAGCGGGCCAAGGAGGTGTGGTTCCTCTGCCGGCAGTACGACGCCGCCACCGCCCTCGACTGGGGACTGGTCAACGCCGTCGTGCCGCTGGCCGAGCTGGAGCGGGAGACGGTGGCGTGGTGCCGGCAGATGCTCTCGCTCTCGCCCATCGCCCTGCGCATGCTGAAGGGCGGCCTGCACGCCGCCGACGACGGCCTGGCCGGCCTCCAGCAGTTCGCCGGGGACGCCACCATGCTCTTCTACATGAGCGAGGAGGGCCAGGAGGGCCGCAACGCCTTCCAGGAGCACCGGGCCCCGGACTTCGGCCGGTTCCCCCGGCGCCCCTGACGGCGTGACGGCCGACGCCGGCCGGGCGACGGCCGCACCACCGGGGCGGTGGGCCAGGTGGTGGCTGGGGGCGCGCCCGCGCACCCTGCCCGCCGCCCTCGTGCCCGTGGTCGTGGGCACGGCCGCCGCCCACCCACGGGGCCCGGCCGCCCTGGCCTCGGTGGCCCCCCTCGCCGCAGGCGGCGGACCCCGCCTCGACGCGTGGTGGTGCGCCCTCGGGGCGCTGGTGGTGGCCCTGGCCGTCCAGATCGGCACCAACTACGCCAACGACTACTCCGACGGCGTCCGGGGCACCGACGACGCCCGGGTCGGGCCGCTCCGCCTGGTGGCCTCCGGACTGGCCCCGCCGGCCGCGGTGAAACGGGCCGCCCTGTGCTCCTTCGGCGTGGCCGCCGTGGTCGGCCTGGTACTGGCCTGGGCCACCTCGTGGTGGGTCCTGCCCGTCGGCGCGGCCTGCCTGGCCGCCGGCTGGCTGTACACGGGGGGCCCCCGGCCCTACGGCTACGCCGGGCTCGGTGAGCTCTTCGTCTTCGTCTTCTTCGGGCTGGTGGCCACGGTGGGCACCTACTACGTGCAGACCCTGCGGCTCGGGTCGGCCGTGGTCTGGGCCGCGGCCACGGCCGTCGGCCTGCTGGCCACCGCCCTCCTGGTGGCCAACAACGTCCGTGACCTCGCCACCGACGCCCGGGCGGGCAAACGGACCCTCGCCGTCCGGCTGGGCCGCCGGGCCGCCGGCTGGCTCTACACCGCCGCGGTGGTGGTGCCCTTCGGCGGCGTGGCGGTCTGGGGCGCCCTGGCCGCCACGGGGACGGTCGCCGCCCGCCACCCGGCAGCCGCCTTCCTCCCGCTGCTGGCCGCCCCCCTGCTCGTGGCCCCGGTGCGGTCGGCCACCGGGCCGGCCGAGGGGCGCGAGCTCCTTCCCGTGCTGGCCGCCACCGGCCGCCTCCAGCTCGCGTTCGGAGGACTGCTGGCCGTGGCCCTCTGGCTGGTGGTGCCGTGAGCCGGGCCCGCCGCTCAGCCGGCCAGGTGGGCCTCGACGGCGGCGGCCACCTCGTCGGGCCGCTGGAGGTGGGGGGCGTGGTCGGCTCCGGGGATCACCGCCAGGGCGGCGCCCGACCCGACCGCGGCGACCATCCGCCGGCCCAGGGCGCAGAACTTGGCGTCGCGCTCCCCGGTCACCACCAACAGGGGCGCCTCGAGGCCGGCGAGCCGGTCCCACAGCGGCTCCTGGGTCCCGGTGCCGCACAGGCGCAGGCTCGAGGCCAGGCCGGCGGCCGAGTTGGTGCGCCGCTCGGCCAGCCCGTCGGCGTCGGCCGCCGCGTCGCCGAAGAGCGGGTTGGCCACCCAGCGGCGGACGAACGTCTCCACCGTGTCGGCCGGGGGCCCGCCGCCGGGGGGGTCGAGCCGGTCGGCCAGGGCCTCATCGGACCGCCGGCGCTCGGCCCGCTCGGCCGGGTCGTCGAGGCCGGCGGTCGCCGAGACGAGCACCAGGCGGCGCACGAGGTCGGGCCGGTCGAGCGCCAGGTGGAGGACGACCCGCGCCCCCAAGGAGTAGCCGAGGTAGTCGCCGGGCCCGCCCGCCCGGCCGAGGAGGCGGGCCGCGCCGGGGAGGTCGGCCCGCACTTGGGCCGACCGGCCGTGCCCGGGCAGGTCGGCCAGGACGAGGCGGTGGTGGCGGGCGACGAGGGGCCGCAGGCCGCCCCAGAGCCGCCCGGTCTGGGTGAACCCGTGGGCCAGCACCAGGGTGGGGCCCGCGCCCTCGACCGAGGTGGCGAGGGCGCCGGTCGCCGGACGGTCTCCGGCCGCGGGGGCGTGGTCGTCGGGCATGGGGCGGTGCCATGAGCGTACCGACGGGCGCCGGCCCCCCGGGCGCCGCCGACCGCCAGGCCGCCTTCTGCGCCACCCTGGTCGACGAGTGGGCGCGGGCCGGCGTGACCCACGCCGTCGTCTGCCCGGGCTCGCGCTCGGCACCGCTGGCCCTGGCCCTGGCCGCGGACGGCCGCCTGGCCGTGGACGTGCACCTCGACGAACGCTCGGCCGGGTTCGTCGCCCTCGGTACCGGGCTGGCCAGCGGACGCCCCACCGTGGTGGTGACCACCAGTGGCACCGCCGCGGCCGAGCTGCACGCCGCCGTGGTCGAGGCCGACCTGGGCCGGGTCCCCCTCCTCGTGTGCACGGCCGACCGGCCGCCCGAGCTCCGCGACGTGGGCGCCCCCCAGACCATCGACCAGGACCGCCTCTTCGGTGGTGCGCCGCGGTGGTTCGCCGATCCCGGGGTGCCCGACGAGGCCACCCGGTCGGCGTGGCGCTCGCTGGCCGCCCGCGCCGTGGCCGAGGCCGCCGGTGGCCGGCGGGGTCCGGGTCCGGTCCACCTGACCCTGCCGTTCCGGGAGCCCCTGCTCGGTGAGGCCGGCGCCGCCGGTGGGCCCCCGCCGGGCCGGCCGGCCGGCCGGCCCTGGCACCGGGTGGACGCCGCCGCCCTGCTCCCCGACCCGTCGCTGGTCGCCCGCCTGGCCGGTGGCGAGGCGTTCGCCCCCGGTGCCCACGGGGTCGTCGTCGCCGGGGCCGGCTGCGGGGAGCCCGACGCCGTGCTCGGCCTGGCCGCCGCCCTCGGCTGGCCGGTGCTGGCCGACGCCCGCTCGGGCCTCCGTGGCGCCCCTGAGGCCGTGGTGGCCACGGCCGACAGCCTGGTGCGGGCTCCGGCCTTCGCCGCCGCCCACCGTCCGGCGTTCGTCCTCCGCCTGGGCGGGCCGTGGGCGTCCAAGCCCGTGGGCGGCTTCCTCGCCGGGATCGAGGACCTGGTGGTCGACCCCTGGGACCGGTGGGTCGACCCGGGCCGGGACGCCACCGGCCTGGTCCGCTGCGACCCGACCGCCCTGTGCCGGGGGCTCGCCGACGCGCTGGCCGCCCGTCCCGGACCGGGGCCGGCGGACGGGTGGGCGGCGTCGTGGCGGCGGGCCGAGGTCCGGGCCCGCGAGGTGCTCGCCGGCGCCCTGGCCGAGGGGGCCGTGACCTCCGAGCCGCTGCTGGCCCACGCGCTCGGGGCGGCGGTCCCGGCCGGCACGCCGCTCGTCGTCTCGTCGTCGATGCCCGTGCGCGACGTGGAGTCCTTCGCCCTGCCCCGGCCCGGGTTCCCCACCGTGCTGGCCAACCGGGGCGCCAACGGCATCGACGGGGTGGTCTCGACCGCCCTCGGGGTGGCCCGCGCCGCCGGGTCGGCCGTGGCCCTCGTCGGTGACCTCGCCTTCCTCCACGACCTGACCGCCCTGGTCGGGCCGCCCGGTGGGCGACCGCCGGTGACGGTGGTGGTGGCCGACAACGGCGGCGGCGGGATCTTCTCCTTCCTGCCGCCGGCGGAGCGCCTCGACCCCCAGGACTTCGAGCGCCTCTTCGGCACGCCGCCGGGGACCGACGTGGCCGCGGCCGCGCGCGGGCTCGGCTGGCCCACGGTGGACGTGGCCGCCGACGCCGGCCGCAGGGGCCTCGACGACCGGCTGTCGGAGGCCCTGGGTTCCGGGCGGGCCGGCGTGGTCCGGGTGGCCCTTCCCGACCGCGCCGCCAACGTGGCCGCCCACGCCGGCCTCCACGCCGCCGTGGCCGGGGCCGTCGACGCCGGCTGACCCCGACCCCCGGGGCCCCCGGGCGCTCGCCCGTTCAGCTGTCGGTCGGGACCCAGGAGCCGTGGAAGCCGAAGGGGACCCGGGCCGGCAGGTGCACGGTGGCCACCGGCGGTCCCCGGAACGAGGTGGCGTCGAGGATGACGAGGTCGCTCGCCCCCCGCGCCGGGTCGTAGACGACGGTGAGGACCCACCCCTCGTCCTCGCCGTGACCGTCGGCGGCCCGGACGAAGACGGGTTCGGAGGCGGCCCGGTGCCCGCCGGGGTCGTAGCGGACCGCCTCGTCGCGCACGAGGTCGTACTTGACGAGGCCGCCGAAGGACGGGGCCTCGGCCCGGCTGCCGAGGACGGTGCAGTAGCCGTACCGGTGCGGCCGGCCGGTCCGGGCCTCGTCGATCCTCGGGAACTCGACCGGGGTGTCGTCGAGCCGTGCCTCGTGGACCCGGTCGGCCGAGGGGTCGACCGTCCAGCGGTGGAGGGACGGGAGCGACCCGGCGATCGCCTGGCCCGGCCCGGTGTCGAAGGCGGCGTCGTAGCGGAGGACGTCGAGCACGACGGCGTCCCCGTCGTCGTAGGCGTTCATGACATGGAAGACGTAGCCGGTGCCGACGTCGAACCACGTGACGCCGGTGCCGTCGTCCCCCCGGGGGAGCAGGCCGACCCGGGCACCGGCGTCGGGCGTCCACCGGAAGGGGATCGGGCGCCCGGCGGCGGCGAGGGTCGGGTCGAGGACCACGGGCAGGTCGAGGAGGACCATCCGGGTGGCGGTGAGGCCGGCGTCGTGCATCAACACGGCCCGGGGCAGCGCCACCTCGGCGCCGGCCACGAGGACGCCGTCGGCGTCGACCACGTGGGTGCGCAGGTAGGGCGGTCCGAACGGGTCGACGCCGAAGAAGACGAGCTCGCCGCGGTCGGGGTCGACCTTCGGGTGGGCGCACATGGGCGAGGCCAGCATGGCGTCGAAGTCGTGCACCCGGGCCCGGGTGAGGTCGTCGGAGAGCGCGTGGGGGAGTCCGGACTCGACCAGGGCGAGCGTGGTGCCGGCGTGGCGGACCACGTGGGTGTTGGCCGGGCCGTCGATGGGCTCGACCGGACCCTTGGGGACGACGGTGCCGAGGGTGGCGGCCAGGCGCCGGGTCCGCACCCAGCGGTTGCGGTAGCCGACGGCGCGGCCGCCGGAGAGGGTCACGGCGTGGACCATCCCGTCCCCGGTGAACCAGTGGTAGGTGGACGGGTCGTCGATCACGGCGGCGGGGTTCGGGCCGATGCGCAGGAGCCGGCCCTCGAGGTCCGGCGGGACCGCACCGGTGACCGGCAGGTCGTGTCGGTCGGTCCGCTCCTCGAGCACCGGGGCGAAGTTGCCCTCGAGATACGGATTGGTCATGGCTGTCCTCGTCTCGGCCGGCACGGGCGGGCACCGGGCCGCCGATCGTACCGCCCGTCCCGCCGGTACCGACGTGGCAGGCTGAGGCCATGGCCGACCTCGTCGAGGACCTCCGCTTCCGGGAGTTGATCCACCAGATGACCGATCCCGCCCTCGGGGACCGCCTGCGGGCCGGGTCGGTGACGACCTACAGCGGGTTCGACCCCACGGCCGACAGCCTCCACGTCGGCCACCTCCTCCAGGTCTGCACCCTCCGCCGGCTGCAGGAGGCCGGCCACCGACCCATCGCCCTCGCCGGCGGGGGGACGGGCCTGGTCGGCGACCCGGGCGGCAGGTCCGAGGAGCGCACGCTGCTCACCGAGGACGAGCTGGCCGCCAACCTGGCCGGCGTCCGCCGCCAGCTCGGCCGGTTCGTCGAGTTCGGCGACGGGCCCGCCGACGCCCTCCTCGTCGACAACGCCGCGTGGCTGCGGTCCCTCGACCTCTTCGCGTTCCTGCGCGACGTGGGCAAGCACTTCACCGTCAACCAGATGGTGGCCAAGGAGTCGGTCCGGACCCGCCTGGCCCGCCCCGACCACGGCATCTCCTACACCGAGTTCAGCTACATGCTGCTGCAGGCCTACGACTTCCTCCACCTCTACGACGCGTACGGCTGCATCCTCCAGGTCGGCGGGAGCGACCAGTGGGGCAACATCACCATGGGGATCGAGCTCATCCGCAAGGTCCGCCGGGGGGAGGCCTTCGGCCTGACCACCCCGCTCGTGGTCAAGGCCGACGGCACCAAGTTCGGCAAGACCGGGGCGGGAACGGTCTGGCTCGACGCCGGCCGGACGAGCCCCTACCAGCTCCACCAGTTCTTCCTCCGGGCCGAGGACGCCATGGTCGGCACCTACCTGCGGCACTTCACCTTCCTCCCCCACGAGGAGCTCCTCGCCCTCGACGAGGTGACGGCCGCCCACCCCGAACGCCGCGAGGGGCAGCGGGCCCTGGCCCGCGCCGTCACCTCCCTCGTCCACGGTCCGGCCGAGGCGACCCGGGCCGAACGGGCGGCGGCGGCCCTCTTCGGGGACGGCGTGGCCGGTCTCGACGAACGCACGCTGCTCGACGTCTTCGCCGAGGCGCCCTCGACGGACCTGGCCCGGTCCCGGCTCGACGGAGCCGGCGAGCCGCTGGTCGACCTGCTGGCCGAGACCGGGCTGTGCGGCTCGAAGGGCCAGGCCCGCACGGCCGTGGCCCAGGGCGGCGCCTACGTGAACAACCGACGCGAGGACGACCCGGCGCGGTGCCTCACCGCCGCCGACCTCGTGGCCGACCGGTACGTCGTCCTGCGCCGGGGGAAGCGCCACCACCACCTGGTCCGTTTCGCCTGACCGCCGCCGGTGGCGGTCCGACGGGCGGCGCGCCGTCCGCCCGCGGGGCCGCCCGTACACTGTCGGCCATGCCCACCCCCGGTCCCGACGGCACCGCCGCCGTGCGCCTCACGTCGGGTCTCCCCGAGACGGTCCTGCCCGAGGAGCCCGACGCCGTACGTGCCGCCCTCGCCGACGCGTTGGCCCAGCCCGGCGAGCGGCGCCGCCACGCCGTGGCCGACGTGGTCCGGGCCGATCCCCGGTCGCTGGCCGCCTGGGCCGCCCTCGGCGCCCTGGCCCGAGACGACGTGGAGGCCTACGCCTGCTTCCGGGTCGGCTACCACCGCGGCCTCGACGCCCTCCGGGGGGCCGGGTGGAAGGGCTCCGGCCTCGTGCGCTGGTCGCACGGGCCCAACCGCGGCTTCCTGCGCTGTCTCGACGGCCTGCGCTCGGCGGCCGGCGCCATCGGCGAGCACGCCGAGGAGGACCGGTGCGCCCAGTTCCTGCGCCAGCTGGACCCGGCCTGGAGCCCGGACTGGACCGGCTTCCCGGCCTGATGGCCGCCGTCGGGTCGGGTCGCCGGCGCCGGCGGCGGGCCGCGGTGCCGCTCGGTGCGGTCCTCGTGGCCGTGCTCCTCGCCGGGTGCGCCGGCCAGGAGCAGTCCGGGTCGCCGGCCGCCCGGGTGGCCACGTGGATGGGCGCCGGCGGGGGCGGCACGGCCATCGGCAACCTGGAGGTCGACGTGAACAACGTCGACCTGGCCGTCTCACGGCACGACCCGCCCGGCGCGTTGCGCACGGTGTGCGCCCTGCTGGCCGCCGACGCGGCCACCGCGGAGGGCAACCTGCCCACGCCCGACACCGCCCTCACCGACGCCCTCAACACGGCCTACCTCGACGCGGCCTCGGCCGCCGACGACTGCTACCGCGGCGCGGCCGGCGACGCCTCGTTGTTGCGCCGCTCGACCGAGGAGCGGGCCAAGGTCGTCCCCCTGCTCGAGGTGGCCGTCCGCCGGGTGGCGGCCGTGACCGGCCACACGCCGTCGACCCCGACCACCGCGCCGCCGTCCGGCGGCGGCGACCCGTTCGGCGGATGACCGGGCCGCCCGGGCCGGCGGCCGGCCGCCCCGACGCCGACACCGACGCCGAGGACCGCCGCCGCCGGCGGGTGCTCTGGGCCCTGCCCAGCGGGCTCCTGGTGGTCGGGAGCCGGGCCGGCGACCGCCGCAACCTCATGACCGGCAACTGGGTCCAGCAGGTGGCCACCGAGCCCCGGTTGGTGGCCGTCGCCCTCGAGTCCGGTTCGGTCACCCGCGCCCTGGTGGAGGAGGGGGCGGCCTTCACCGTGAGCCTGCTGGCCCGGTCGCAGCAGGCGCTCGTGCGGAGGTTCGTGAAACCGGTCGGCGACGTCGAGCTCGGCCCGGACGGGTCGGCGGTGGCCCTCCAGGGCACGCCGGTGGTCGAGCCGCCCGGGGCCCCGCCCCGGTTGGCCGCGGCCGTGGCCTGGATCGACTGCGCGCTCCGCTCGCTGGTCACCTGGGACGGCCTGGGACCGAACCCGCCCAGCCACGTGCTGGCCGTGGGCGAGGTGGTCGGGGTGGGCGAGACCGACCGCCTGGCCGCGGCGGTCGGACCGGACGCCGGGGACGGAGCCATCCTGCGGATGGACCACACCCGCATGCACTACGGGGGCTGATCCCCGGGGCCTGCGGGACCGGCGGGCCGGTCCGCGTGGGACCCCCTCAGGACGGATCGGGCCCGGCGCCGCGCTCCTCGGCCGGCCGGAGGTCGACCCGCAGCACCAGCACGCCGCCGTCCAGGCTCGCCTCGGCGTCACCGAGCATGGCGAAGTCCATGAAGTCGAGCTGGGCCTGGTCCTTCACGCGCTGGCGCTCCGATCCCTCCACCGGAGGCAGGGCCCGGTTGCGTACGGCCTCCGCCCGGACCCGGAAGCGCGCCACCATCTCGTCGGGGTCGAAGGCGCCGGTCACGGGCCGACTGTAGCGGGCGTGCCGCCCGCGGGCGCTACCGCGCCTGAGGGGTGGTCGCACTAGACTCGGCCCGCTGGTTTGCGGTGGTGACCCTGGCGTCGTGCGCACGGGGAGAGTCCACCCCCGTCGGAGCAAGGAGTTGGTTCCGTGAAGAAGGGACGCCATCGCCGCTTCGAAGAAGCGCGCAGCCTGAAGCGGTCCACGGCGACCGCGGGCGGGCGCTGCCCCGAGTGCGGGGCCGAGCCGGAGGACCGGCACGCCTCCTGGTGCCTGGCCACCGAGGACGACTACGACGAGATCCTGGGCACCACCACCGGCCGGCCGGCCGCCGAGGACGATCCGCTGGCCGAGTAGGTCAAGGTGCCGCCGGCGCCGTCCGTTCACCCCCGCAGGGTGGGGTGGGGGAGCAGGGGCACGGGTGCCCGGCGCCCGGTGCGCTCGTCGAGGTAGGCGGCCAACCGCCGGTAGACCTTCTTGCCGGCCATGGTCTCGAGCTCGGTGCGCATGGAGCGGTAGACGGGCTCCCGACCGGTGAAGGCGGCCGGGTCCTCCGTGCACCACCAGGCGAACTCCTCGCCCCCCTCCCCCCAGTGGCGGCGGTCCCACTGGCGCACCACCGAGGTCACCCGGCCGTCGGGGGAGGTCTCGTCCTCGCGGCGCAGCGGGAGCTGCCAGCACACCTCGGGCTTGAGCTCGACGTGGCTGCGCCCCTGGGCCTCGGCCGCGAGGTGGAGGGCGCACCCCGCCCCGGCCGCGAAGCCGGGGCGGTTGAGAAAGATGCACGCCCCGTCGACCAGGCGGGTGCCGAGGTCGCCGTCGGCCAGCTGCTTGACCACGCCCCGTCGGCCCTTGGCGTGGAACTGCCAGAGCTCGGGCGGCACCGAGGCCGCCGCCCGCTCGACGGCGCGGGCGTCCTTCTTGCCCGTGAAGTGGGCCCCGTAGGAGCAGCACCCCTGGACGAGCTCGGGCGACGGTGCCGTGAGCACCCCCTGGCACCCGTGGCCGAAGATGCAGGTCCAGGGGCTGGCCAGGAAGGTCACGTCGAAGAGCCACGTGCGTTCCTCGTCGGGATCGTCGAAGCTGACCCACTCGTGGGTGTCGTCGGGCACGTGCGTGGGGCGGGGGGACACCCCCGTATGATGACAGGCATGACCGAAGACCGTGGGGCCGTGGGGCCCGTGCTCACCATCACCCCGGAGGCCCGGGCCACCGTGCTCGACGTGCTGGCCGCCGAGCAGGATCCCGAGGCCCTCGCCCTCTGGCTCGAGGTGAGCGGCGCCGCCGCCGGCACCTACACCTACGACATGTACTTCCAGGCCCTCGCCGACGCCACGCCGGACGACGTGGTGCAGCCCGACGACGGGCTGCCGGTGGTCGTGCCCGGCCCCAGCGTGGACCGGCTCCGTGGGGCGACCCTCGACCTGGCCACCGACCCGTCGGGCGACGGCGGCCTCGTCATCGTCAACCCCAACACACCTCCCGCGCCGGCACGGGCCCTCGACCTCCCCGAGCTCGACCTCGCCGACCCGTTCGCCGCCCGGGTGGTGGCCGTCCTCGACGAGCAGGTCAACCCCTCGATCGCCTCCCACGGCGGCCGGGCCGAGCTGGTGGCGGTGGCCGACGCGTCGGTGTACCTGCGCCTGAGCGGCGGCTGCCAGGGGTGCGGGATGGCCAAGGCCACGCTCTCCGAGGGCATCGAGGTCCTGCTCCGTGAGGCGATCCCCGAGATCGCCGAGGTGGTGGACGTCACCGACCACGACGACGGGGTCAACCCCTACTACGCCACGGCCGAGCGGTAGGCCCCGCCCCGCCGGGGTCAGCCCGCCGGGGCCAGGTGGCGGTCGAGCCAGGCGAGCGTGCGGGCCCAGGCGTCCCTGGCCGAGGCCTCGTCGTAGGAGGGTCGGGCGTCGCAGTGGAACCCGTGCTCGGCCCCGGCGTAGCGCACGACGGCGGTGTCCACGGGCGCGGCGGCCAGCTCGGCGCGCAGCTGCTCGACGTCCTCCACCGGGATGGACGCGTCGGCGTCGCCGAAGAGCCCGAGCCAGGGGGTGGCCAACCCGGGGACGAGGGGGAGGAGCGAGGGCATCGCCTCGCTGCGGCCCCGGACGATGCCACCGCCGTAGAAGCCGACGGCCGCGCCCAGGGCGAGGTGGCCGGCCACCAGGAAGGTGACCCGGCCGCCCATGCAGAAGCCCACCGTGCCGATCCGGGCGTCCGGCCAGCCGTCCTGGCGGAGCCGGTCGACGGCCGCGCCGACGTCGGCCAGCAGCCCGGCGTCGGTGAGGCCCTGGAGGTGGGGGGCGACCAGACTGAAGTCCGCGTAGTCGAGGACCGGGTCGCCGGTGCGGTGGAAGAGGTGGGGGGCCACCGCGTGGTAGCCCGCGGCGGCGAACCGGCGGGTGACGTCCTCGATGTGGGGGTTGACCCCGAAGGCCTCCTGGATGACGACGACCGCGCCCCGCGCCGGGCCGTCGGCCGCGTCGGGGCGGGCCTCGTAGACGGGCAGGGCGCCGTCGGGGGTGTCGAGCGAGAGGGTGCGGGTGTCCATGGTCGACCACGATGCCCGGTTGGCGCGGCCCCGTCCAGTACGTTGCCGGGCGTGGACGCTCTCCTGGTGGGCGCGGTCACCGCGCTGGGCGCGGTCACCGGCGCCGTGCTCGACCCGATCGGCCAGCGGGCCGCCGAGGCCAGCCGCCGGGCCGACGAGGCGCGCCGCGCCGCGCGCCGACGGGCCGAGGCCGGGGCTGGCGGGTCGCCGGACGGGCCGGACGGGCCGGACGGGC